>CBFHWA010000009.1:0-27928 GCA_965659525.1 Pontimonas sp. | reverse complement strand
CGAGCCCGAACTGGTCGATGAGGGCTGTTTGTCGGTGCCCGGACTGAGCTTCCCCCGCTTGCGACACCCCCGGGCAACCGTCAGCGGTGTCGATATCGATGGCACAGCAGTGAGTATTACCGGTGAGGGACTCTTGGCCCAAGCGCTGCAGCACGAATGCGACCACCTCGATGGCCACCTTTATATTGAAGGTCTCGAGCCTGAGGTCAAACGCGAGGCGATGGCGGCAATTCGAGCATCAGACTGGTTTTCGCTGCCGTAAGACCCCGGTACGTCTGCCGCCTACACTGTCCGGTGTGACAAGCCTAGGAATTGATATTGGGGCAACGGCCATCAAGGCCGGTCTCTACGACGGCACCACGCTGATCCCCCTTGATTCTCAGCCGACGCCCACCAACCCTGACGACATCGTGCGTGCCGTTGTCGATATCGCGAAAGCTCACCATGTGGAATCAGTGGGCGTTGCCGTAGCGGCTTTTCTCGACCCGCCCCGGCGCAGGGTGGTGCTCTCGCCCAACATCGGCTGGAGTAACCGGGACCTTGCCGATGAACTTGAAGCAGCCCTGGGTGTGAGGGTCGTCATCGAAAACGACGCTAACGCGGCTGGCTTTGGCGAATATTCTCGCGGGGCCGGTGCGGGTGCGCAGACACTCGTGATGCTCACCCTGGGGACCGGGGTTGGTGGGGCGTTGCTCATCGACGGGCAGTTAGTTACTGGAGCTCAGGGGATGGCGGGGGAGTTTGGTCACATCATCGTCGAACCGGGCGGGGAGCGCTGTGGTTGTGGCCAGCGCGGTTGTGTTGAAACGCTCGCCTCCGGTGGGGCCATGATGCGCCGCGCCCAGCAGGAGCTCGGCGCCCACATCACCAGCCCGGAGCATCTCCAGGCTGCCCTAGCGGATCACCCGGAGCTCGGTCAGGATCTGCTTCAGCGCGCCTGTCGCGCGATTATTCTTACCCTGGCCAACTTGCAGGCTGTTGTCGACCCGGATGTGGCCGTGATCGGCGGCGGTGTCACCGAGCGGTTGGGCTCAGAGCTATTTGACGCTCTGGCTCGCGCCCAGCACTCGGTTCTGGATGGTCGCCGAAGTGAGTTCTTCGCCGATATTCGCCCGGCCCAACTGGGAAACCAGGCCGGGGTGATTGGTGCGGCCCTCTTAGCGATGACCACTCAGGCGACCCAGCGCTAGTCTGACAACGTCGAAGGAGGTGTGGGGTGTTTTATTGGTGGCTGAAAAATGGCGTCCTCGGGCCCATTATTTCCACTGTTTTTCGCCCCACGATCGAGGGTGCCGAAAATGTTCCCTCAACGGGCCCCGTCATCGTGGTGTGTAACCACCTATCGTTTGTGGACAGTATTTTCCTGCCCTTAGCCATCCCTCGACGGATGAGCTACCTCGCAAAAAGTGACTATTTCACCGGCAGCGGTCTGCGCGGCACCATTATGCGCTGGTTTTTTACCGCCGCGGGTCAGTTGCCCATTGACCGCGCCGGCGGGAAAGCCTCCGAAGCATCGCTCAACACGGGTTTGCAGGTGCTCGCCGAGGGGCGAGTGTTGGGCCTCTATCCGGAGGGCACGCGCTCGCCGGATGGCCGGCTTTATCGTGGTCGCACCGGGGTCGCGCGGATGGTTCTTGAAGCCCATGTCCCCGTGATTCCCGTGGCAGTTATCGGAACCGACAAGGTGATGCCGCTGGGTGCAAAGCTGCCCTCCGTGCGCAAAGTCTTCGTGCGTATCGGCCAACCCCTGGACTTTTCCCGATTTGAGGGCATGGAGGGCGATCGCTTCGTGCTTCGCTCCATTACCGACGAGATTATGTATCGAATCGGTCAACTCAGCGGCCAAGAGTATGTCGATGTGTATGCCTCCACGGTGCGAAACCAACCGGCTCCGGTGCCCGAGGCACTCACCTCAGGTGGCTGAAGTAAGCTAGCGAAGTTGCCCGCGCCATCCGAGGAAACTGGAGTGATGAACGTTTCGACCATGATTGACCCCACCGAAGCGGTGGTGGAGCCCCTGCCCGAAGTCATTGACGGGCTGGATGCATGGCGCGAGCTTCCGATCAAACAACAGCCTCCGTGGCCCGACCCGAGCCAGGCAGACGCTGTCTACCAGAAGCTTTTGCGGGTGCCACCCCTGGTTTTCGCCGGTGAAGTCGACCTGCTGCGCAACAAGCTCGGCGAGGCCGCGTTGGGTAAATCTTTTGTGCTCCAGGGCGGTGATTGTGCGGAGACGTTTGCTGGGGCAACAGCCGACCAAATCCGCAATCGGGTCAAAACAATCCTCCAAATGGCTGTCGTTCTCACCTACGGCGCGTCAATGCCGATTGTGAAGATGGGGCGCATGGCGGGGCAGTTTGCCAAACCCCGCTCGAGCGATGAGGAAACCCGCGAGGGCGAAACCCTCCCGGCCTACCGCGGCGATATGGTCAACGGCTTTGAATTCACCACAGCGTCTCGGACGCCGGACCCCGAGCGGATGCTGGAGGGCTACCACACGGCCGCGTCGACGCTTAATCTCATTCGCGCATTCACTCAGGGTGGCTTTGCCGACCTGCGGATGGTCCACAGCTGGAATAAAGGCTTTGCCGAAAATCCTGCCAATCGCCGCTACGAGCGGCTGGCTAAAGAAATCGACCGTGCCGTGCGCTTCATGGAAGCAGCCGGCGCCAACTTCGACGAGCTCAAGCGTGTGGACTTTTTCGCCAGCCACGAGGGGTTGTTGATGGAGTACGAACGGGCGATGACGCGGATTGATTCGCGCACCGGCCTGCCCTACGACACATCGGGTCATTTCTTGTGGATTGGTGAGCGCACCCGCGACCTCGATGGGGCTCACGTCGACTTTTTCTCCCGAGTTCAAAACCCGATTGGCGTGAAATTGGGCCCAACGACCACGGTCGATCAGATGAACCGGCTGATCGATATCCTCGACCCCCACCGCCAGCCGGGGCGCCTGACGTTCATTACCCGCATGGGTGCCCAGAAGATTCGTGACACCCTGCCGCCACTGCTCGAAGCGGTGCAGTCGAGTGAGTCCACGCCGGTCTGGATTACCGACCCGATGCACGGCAATGGAATTACCACCCAGACGGGGTTCAAAACCCGCCGTTTCGACGATGTTGTCGATGAAGTCAAAGGCTTCTTCGCCGCACACCGCCAGGTGGGAACTCACCCGGGTGGCCTCCACGTCGAACTCACCGGTGACGACGTCACCGAGTGTCTCGGTGGAGTCCAGGCCATTGACGAGTTGGGCCTGGAAACGCGCTACGAATCACTGTGCGATCCGCGGCTTAACCACCAGCAGTCGTTAGAGTTGGCGTTCCTCGTTGCCGAGGAACTCGCCTGGACCACTCAACCCGGACAGTAGCCACTGACGAGCCGGTGTGCCGCGTTGGCAGGGGCTAGAAGAAGCTGCGGATGATGACGTCGCTTCCAACCGGAACCTGTTGTCCCTCTCCCGGTTGCACGCTGGTGACCAGGACGTTTTCGTCATCCCAGACGTCTTCAGTGAAGTTCGAGCGAACCTCCACGTCGAAGCCCAATTCTTCGAGCTGACTCACCGCATCGGCAATTGTCTCGTCGATGACATTGGGAATCGTCACCAGGGGTGGGCCGCGAGAAATCGTCAACGTGACGGTATCGCCGGGAACGAGGGTGGTGCCAGCGGGTGTTTCGTAACGGATGACACGACCTTCAGGGATGGTGTCAGAAAACTCCCCGTCGCCTCCGATGACTCCGGTCAGTCCGGCGGCGTCGAGAGCCGCTTCGGCCTCTTCGACACTTAGTCCTTCGACTTGGGGGAGGGCGCCGGCGCTGATTACCAGGTTGATCACGGTTTGGGCTTCAAGTTCTGTGCCCGTTGCCACACTCACTCCCGCCTCGTTTGTGGCCTCCAGGATCCCGCCACGCGGTGTCGTGGCCGAATACTCCTGGGTTGTTTCTCCCAGTAGCAGTCTGGCTTCGTCGAGTCGAGCCTGTGCTTGTTCCAGCTCTAAGCCCACCAGCGCGGGAAGGGCAGTGGGCTCAACACCCTGGGAAATCACGAGCGTCACCGACGATTCTTGCTCAACGGGTGAGCCCGCCTCTGGCTGAGTTGCCACGACGAGGCCGGCAGGGACGTCGTTGTCGTAGCGCTGGTCAAGCGCATCGTTGACCAGCAGCCCTTCGCCGCGCAGGGCTTGACCGGCCTGGTCAACCGTTTGGCCGGCAACATCGGGAATGGTGACAATCACCGGCCCGCGTGGGGCAAACAGCCAGATTGCCACGCCGATCGCGGCAATAGCGGCAATGGCAAAACTGAGCCACAGTCCCCAACCGGGGCCCTGCCGGGTACGCGTCGTCGTCGCAGCAGCCTGCGGGGCGTCGGCGGCCGTGTCGGAGTAGTCGGGCACCTCAAGGTCGGCGAAGATCTGCTCGTGGCGCTCGAGTACCTCAGTGGGTTCGTCATCGCCTGGAGCATCCGAGCGCTGCATTACCTGAGTGGCCTGCGGGTCTGAGACCACGGGCATCATTCGGGTGGGCTCGCCGGCTGCGGCGCGTTTTTTAATCTCGGCTTCCGCCCGGATGATGTGGTCGAGTAGCGCCCGCGCGTGGGCGGGCCGGGCCTCGGGGTCGCGCTGGGTGGACCAGGCAACAATCTCGTCGAGCTCTTCGGGAATATCCGGGTTCAGGGTGCTGGGCATCGGCACCGAGGCGTTGGCGTGCTGGTAGGCAATGGTGACGGCCTGGTCGCCAGTGAAGGGTTGGCGCCCGGTGAGCATTTCAAACATCATGATGCCCAGCGCGTAGAGGTCGCTTCGGATGTCCGCCGGGCTCCCAGTGACGAGCTCGGGGGAGAGGTAGGCCACGGTTCCCAGCAGCGCCTGGCCGGTTTGGGTGTTGTGAGATGCCGCGCGGGCGAGCCCAAAGTCGGCAATTTTTATCCGACCGTCATCGGCCATGAGGATATTTTCTGGTTTCAAATCGCGGTGAACGATTCCGGCCTGGTGGGCGGTATTAAGGCCCTGGAGAATCGCTTTGACGACGTCGACAGTCTGCTCCCAGGTGAGCACACCGAACTCGTTGAGCAACTCGCGCAGGGTGATACCCGGCAGGTACTCCATGACGATGAAGGTCAGTTGCCCGTCTTGGCCCTGGTCAAAAACGTTCACAATATTTGGATGTGATAGTCGTGCAGCCTGTCTGGCTTCTTGGATGAAGCGAGCAGTGAACTGCGCGTCTTCGGCCAGATGCGGGTGCATGATCTTCACCGCGACGGGCCGCTCCAGGCGGTAGTCCAGGCCTCGGTAGACCGAGGCCATTCCCCCTCGAGCGATTCGGTCCTCGATGAGGTAACGCCGGTCGATTGTTGTCCCGATAACGGGGTCCGGGGCGGGCGTGTTCATTGTTTGGGATTGTATTGGCCAACACCGCCCGGATTACCCAGGCGCACCCGAATGATTAGCTCAATTCCTCGAGCCACGCCCAGGCACTGGCCTCCCATTTGGCATACGCGTCGGGGTAGGCCGAGATTTGCACCCGCTGAGCGGCGACGGTTAGCTCCATGGATTGCCATCCGGAGATATCCAGTAGCCCCCGGGTGCGACCGGGAGTGGGGCTGTTGGAGCCCCCGTAGAACGCCTTTGAAGCAAACGCCGGGTCCATGATCTGTTCGACGCTGCCCCACCCGGAGCTCGGTCGCTGTTGAAACAATCCCACCGAGTCGCGATCGCCCCAGTTGATGTTGCGCAACGACGACTCCTGCATCGCGGTGGCCAGTGCAATGACGATGCCGTAGTCGGGAACACCCAGGTCGCGGCCGACCTGAACAATGACCGAGGCGTTGGCTCTCCGGGTGTCATTCAGCGGTGTGATGGCACCCGAAATGGGCTGGCCGACGGATGAATCACTCGAGGCCGTCTGCTCCGAGGATTCCTCCGGGGAGGAATCCTCCTCGGCATCCTCGTCGTCTTCTTCTTCCTCAGCAGACTCACGCGCGGGCGGGGCAGCGGGAGCTGGCGGCGGGGGCGGCGGTGGGGGTGGAGTGGCTTTTTTCTCTGGCCGAAGCTCTGGTGCTTCAAGAATCTCGGCACTGAGGGGATCAGTGATGACCTGGGGCTCGCCCGATGAATCAGACGCATCGGACTGGTCAGCTGGTGCGGACTCATCCTCAGTTTCGGCAATGGCCTGGTCGGAGGTGTCCGCAGCGCTGTCAGCAGCACTATCGGTGGCGCTGGCGAAAACGATCTGTGGGGCGGCTTGGGTGGAGGCGGGGACTGTCCGAGGGGCTAATTGTTCAGCCGTTCCCGGCAGAGCGAGTGTGCGCCCAGCACTCAAGGGGGTTCCCGGCTGGAGGCCATTGGCCTCAGCCAGTGCCCGCTCGGAAATACCCAACCGTGCGGCAACGCCGGCAAGGGTGTCACCGTTTTGCACGCGGTAGCCATCGGGCGAGACCCTGGTGGGGGCGACGCCGCGCTGCTTCCCCGGTGTCATCGTGAGTCGGACGACTTGACCCTCGTGAAGAATCGAGTTCCAACTCAGGCCATTGAGGGTGAGCACCACGGTTGTCGGCAGTCCAAACTTTTCGGCGACGCTGGTCACCGTGTCTCCTGCTTGCACCCGATAGGTATCGGGCACATTGGGTGCGACCGTGCTGACGACTCGCTGGGAGAGGGGGACAAACGCCTGGTGGATGAGCTCTGAGAGGGAGTTTTTCATCTTGTGGACGTGGTTATCTGCTGGCAGGGGCCGCGTCTCAGGCTCCGTTGTCACCGGCATCGCCTGGGTGACTCCAACACCGGCGGCGAGGCTGCCGGTCATTAACAGGGGCAGGCCCCCGCGCATGGTTCGCTGGCCCCATTCCGATAGCGCTCCCGCGTTTTCTGTGGCGTCACTGAGGTGGCGCGGGCGCAAGCCGTGGAGAACGTCGGGGGCGTGGGTGGGAGTCGAGGGGTCGCCAAAGAGGAAATGGTCGTCGCGCGGCGGGCGACCCATCAAGGGTGCGCTCTCGTCGGTGTTACTCACGACATCCTCGCTTCATCAAACGGTCCCGGGCAGGGGCCACCCGGGCACACTGGCCCAGCCCCTACGGTCGCATAGGCCGTGACCCATGTCAATCAGTGTGAACGGTGTGGCGCTAGTTAACACAATCGTAACATTTGATGGTTGTCTGTCGGGGGGGCCTTCCCTCCACCCGCACCGACGTGTCAGGCTAGGGGGGTGACAACTGCGCCGTCGCCAGAATGGCTAGACATTCCCGAAGTTTGCGAACGCCTCGAGCTCACTCCCTCGCGAGTGCACCGCCTGATTGAGGATCGATCGCTCCTGGCGACCAGAGTCGATGGTCGCGTTGTTGTGCCCGCTGTGCTCCTGACTGAACAGGGCCCCCTTCCTCACCTCGCCGGAACAGCAACGCTGCTCATCGACGGCGGTTTCAGCGAAGCCTCCGCCCTAGAGTGGTTGCTCAGCCCACTCGATGAGCTTGGCACGTCCCCCGCCCAGGCGCTGGCCGCAGGCCGCAAAACCGAGGTGCGACGGATCGCCCAGGCGCTCGCGATCTAAGAGTTTCGCGACACTACCGCGTCGGCCAGGCGGTGAAGCTCGGCAACAGCCTCGGCATCCAATGCTGACTCATCCAGAGCCGTTCTGGCTTTTTGCGCCGCATCGCCAATGATGTGCTCAAGCCGGTCGACAGCGCCGGTATCGCGCAGCGTCTGCTGCATCACCGCGATCTGATCGTCGCTGACCTCCGGGTCGCCAAGCATCTCGTTGAACACCCCGCGCACTCCCGGGCTCATCTGTGACTCGGCGAGGGCAATGAGTACCGTGCGTTTTCCTTCCCGCAGGTCATCGCCTGATGGTTTACCGGTGTGCTCCGGGTCGCCGAAGACTCCCAACAGGTCATCACGCAGCTGAAAAGCAATCCCCAGTGGCAAACCAAAGTGCGCCAGTTGCGACAGCTCCACAGCGCTGGCATCGGCCAGTGACGCGCCAAGCAGCAGCGGAGCTTCCATACTGTATTTCGCTGATTTGAAAGTCACCACCCGCATCGCGCGGTGGAAGCGCTCATCGTCAGAAACGGTTGTCCACGCTGACTCTTCGTGAATGTCGAGATACTGCCCCAGCGTCACCTCGTTCCACATCGTGTGAAACTCCCGACGGGTATCGGCAATGATCTTCGGTGTGCGCACACCACTGAGAGCCTGGGTAACCAGTTCGGAGCTCCACGCCAGCATGAGGTCGCCCACGAGCAGGGCGGTTGATTCGCCGTAGTGAGCAGGGTCTTTGCCAAAACCCTGCTCGCGGTGGTGGTTTTCAAAATGGCGGTGCGCGGAAGCCTCGCCGCGGCGGGTATCGGAGCGATCCATGATGTCGTCGTGGACGAGCGCTCCAGCGTGAAAAACCTCCAGGGCGGTAGCTAAGACAAAAGCGGGGTGGTCTGTGGCGTTGGCGGCTGGCTCATCGTGGGTGCCGGCAACGCTGCGCCAACCCCAATAACAAAACCGAGCACGGAAGCGCTTACCGCCGCGGAGCATCGCCTGGGAGTAATCGATCAGCGGAATGAGATCGGGCGAGATTTCGCCGACCTCTTCTCGCTTATTGTCGAAGAAGGAGCGAAGCTGCGCGTCGATGATGTCGACAAATTGGACGGGATCAGACACGCCCCTAGCCTATATTCAGCCTTTGGTCCTACACTCGAAGCGTCCGGATTGCAAGGAAGTGGAGCTATGGCACTGTCAGAGCACGAGCAAAAACTGCTCGAAGAGATGGAGCGAAGCCTCTATCAAAACGAGGCTGACGTCGTCTCCACCGCCGACCTGGGTCGTCGCGCGCCTAACTACCGCGCGATCGCGCTGGGTGCTGTCGCGGGTGTTATCGGACTGATCGTGATGATTTGGTCGGTCCAGGCCAGCCTCACCGTCGCCGGCATTATCGGCTTCGTCGTTCTCTTTGGTGGGGTGATGGCAGCGCTGAGCATCCCGGGAAAGCCAACTGAGCGGCCACAGTCAGGTTCCACGAAGGCATCGAAGCGCTCGGGCTCGTTGATGGACCAGCTCAACGAGCGCTGGGAAAACCGCCGTGGAGGCGGCCCGCTCTAAGCAACCGCTCCCCGAAACCGGCCCCGAGGGGCCGGTTTTTTTGTGCGCTCGCCGCGTCTGGTCAGGCCAGTGTCGCCTCATGGACCAGCGACCCGGGGGAGGGGCGAGCAGGCCAGTGGAAAATAAATGCCCCTAAAGGGAGTAAAATGGAGTGAAATGGAGTAAAGTGGAGAAAACACCCGATCAGGCCGGTGAAAGGGGGCGCCATGTTTCTGGGTACATACGCGCCCAAACTCGACGACAAGGGCCGGCTGATCCTCCCCGCGAAATTCCGCGATGAGCTCTCCCGCGGTGTCGTTCTGACTCGAGGCCAAGAGCGGTGCCTCTATGTTTTCCCCCAAGAAGAGTTCACCCGCCAGGTTGAACGCATCCGCGAGGCTCCGCTGACGAGCAAAGCCGGCCGAGACTTCCTGCGCCTTTTTCTCTCCGGCGCTTCGGACGAGATTCCCGATAAGCAATCCCGGGTGACCATTCCCTCGGCGCTTCGCGAATACGCCGGGTTGAGCCGCGAACTCACCGTGATTGGTGCGGGGACCCGAGCTGAGATTTGGGACTCCGCCGCCTGGGAGTCCTACTACTCCGAGCGTGAACAGTCCTTCTCCGATACCGAGGAGGAGGTGATCCCCGGAATGTTTTGATCGGTGTGTCCGACTCCCTCCCGTCGGCCCTGGGGCACCTTCCCCGGTTCCAGGTCAACGGAGGGGAATCCGACACACCGGCCATCACCGGCCAAGCCCATGATGACCACACCCACCCATATCCCCGTTGCCCTTGAGCGTTCACTCGAGCTCTTAGCTCCCGCGCTTCAGGTCGCCGCCACGACGCCGCGGCCGCTGGTGGTGGATATGACACTGGGCCTTGGCGGACATGCCGAGGCCATCCTCGCTGCATTTCCCGGAGTTGACCTCTTGGGAATTGACCGTGATACCGAGGCGCTAGCAATCGCCCGCGCCCGATTGGCGAATTTTGGCAGTCGTGCTCACACTGTGCACGCGCGCTACGACGAGTTGGAAAACATTCTCGATGACGAGTTTCCCGGCCGCTGCGTTCAGGGCATCCTCCTCGACGCCGGGGTGTCATCACTTCAGCTTGACGAAGCCCACCGCGGGTTTAGCTACCTCCACGATGCGCCCCTAGATATGCGGATGAATCCCGGGGATGATCACGACGCCGCAGATTTAATCAACACGCTCTCGCAGTCTGAGCTGCAGCAGCTGTTTTATCGCTTCGGCGACGAACCGCTGGCCGCGCGTTATGCCAAGGCGATTGTGCAGGCGCGCTCGATTGCGGCAATCGAAACCACTGGCCAGCTTGTCGACATCATCGATCAGGCCACCCTGGGGGGCCACCCGCGTGGCGGCCACAACGCCAAGCGGGTCTTTCAAGCCCTGCGCATCGCCGTCAACCACGAACTGGACAGCCTTCAGGCCGCTCTGCCACAAGCGCTTGACGCACTCTGTGTCGGGGGGCGCATCGTGGTGTTGTCCTACCAGTCGGGAGAGGACCGTCTGGTCAAACACGAAATCGAGTCGCGAGTGAAGTCGACAGCTCCACTGGACTTACCCGTTATTCCCGAATCCGATAAACCGACCATGGCCTGGGTGCATAAAGGCCCCGAAGGCCCCGGCGACGGTGAAGCCGAGCACAACCCGCGCAGCCGCTCTTTGCGTCTGCGCGCCGCCGAAAAAATCCGTGAGGACTCCCGCCGATGAGCACTGCCGCGAAACGCCTCCCCGAAACCAGCACGGGGCCGCAACGTGTCGCCCGAAAAGCCCCCACCTCGCCGCCGAAGTTGCGCTACGTCGTGGCGACACTGGCGGGAATCTTCGCCATTCTCATCGGACAACTGGGGCTGTCCATTGCTTTGGGCAGTGGAGCCTACGAACTGCGCGATTTGGAGAGGCAACTCGCTGAGCGCAATCGAGACCTCAGTATCGTGAGCGAAGAAATTGGACAACTCCAGGACCCCCAGACACTGGCCCAGCTGGCCGTCACGCTGGGTATGGTCGATGACGGTGACCCCGCCTACCTGCGCTTATCCGACGCCCACGTCATCGGATCGACTGAGGCGGCACGTGCCAGTGGACCCGCCCTCGTCGAGGTCGTTCCCGGTGAGCCACGCCCCAGTGCTCTCGCTGCTGCCGCAGCAGTGGTCTCCCAGCCAGCCCCCCAGGGTGAGTCACTGCCGGCCTTTGCCGCCCTCGATGACGAAACTATTAACGTGACGTCAGCGACAGACTCTCTTCAGGGTCTGCCCTCCCTGGTTCCGGAACCCACGTCCACACCGACACCCCAACCCACTCTTGGCGGCGACCTGCCCGCTCCCGTGACCCGCTGAGGATCCTGTTGAAACAGCCCCGCTCGACGACCGCGCGCCGCATGGGCGTGGTGTCACTGACCGTGCTGGTCATCGTGGGGGCATTCTTCGTTCGCCTCGTGGATATTCAAGTCGTCCGCGCAGCGGAGCTGTCCGAGGAGTCGACCCAGTTTCGAACCCAAACGGCAACACTGTGGGCGCAGCGGGGAGAAATTCAAGACCGCACCGGACAGCCCCTGGCGCATAATGCCGACCGCTACGACGTCACCGCATCACCGATGCACGTTGCCGACTTTCGACGCGACGGCGACATCGTGAGCGTGATGACCGCCCTGGCTGAAATCGAAGCAATCACCGGCACGCCCGTCGCCCAGATGTGGGCAGCGGTATCCGATGACCCCGAGTCGAATTTTGCCTACCTCACTAAAGAGGTCACGACCGAGCAGTACCGGGCACTTGTTGATCTCGATATTCCGTGGATGTATTTCGAGCGAAACCCCGAGCGGTTTTACCCCTTCGGGGCGGTCGCGGGAAACCTCACCGGGATTATGGGAACCGACGGCCCCCTCGAGGGCGTGGAGTTGAAGTGGGATGAGTGTCTGCGCGCCGAACACGGAACCCTGCGCTACCAGCGCGGGGCCGACTCGGTAAAACTGCCCGGCACGATGCAGGTCACCCAAGAAGCCGCCAACGGTGGCAATGCCCGACTGACTATCGATAGCGACCTCCAGTGGTTTGTTCTCCAGCAGTTGGCCCGATACGGGCAAAATCTGGGCGCGGCCAGTGGTTCGGCGATGGTCGTGGAGGTCGAATCCGGAGATATTCTCGCCGCCGCCGACTGGCCCACCTACGACCCGAACGACTTTTCTGACGTGGAACAGTCCAGGCTTCGTGCTGCCGGTTTTAGCTCCAGCTTTGAGCCAGGCTCCACCCTCAAGGCCATGACATTCGCGGCACTGCTCGACCAGGGCCTGACCTACGCCGACGAAACCCACGAGGTGCCGGCAACCTACGAAATTCCTGGAGGCCGCTATATCCGCAACGCCGGTGGGGCTGCTGCCGGGCCACTGACCACAGCGGGTATCCTCAGCCACTCCTCAAACACCGGAACAGTGCAGCTGGCGCAGCGAATGGATCTCGAGACCCTCCACCGCTACTACAAGCTTTTTGGTTTCGGTGAATCGACAAACGTGGAGTTCCTCGGTGAACAAGACGGTTACGTCCCCGACCCGGACACGGCCGACTCCATTACTCGATTGACTCAGACCTTTGGCCAGGGAATCTCCTCGACGACCGCGCAGATGGCCGGTGCCTACCAGGCCATTGCCAACGATGGGGTGCGCCTACCCCTGCGCCTGGTCACCGGTTGTGAGGCATCAAATGGTGAGTTTGTCGAAGCCGCCGGCGGTGAGGGTATTCGCGTGGTTTCCGAGCAGACAGCCAAGGAGGTGGTGCGCATCCTTGAGACAGTGCCGGTGAGTGGGACCCTGCAAAATCGCGTCGACGTTCCCGGTTACCGTATCGCCGCCAAAACCGGGACGGCAGAAATTGCCGAAAACGGCGAATACGGTGACGAGCGAATGATTTCCATCGCCGGGATGGTACCCGCCGACGATCCGCAATTCGTGGTTGTCGTCCAGTTCGTGAAACCCCAGACCAACCGCTTCTCCTACGCAGCCGCACCGGCGTTTGACGCGATTGTCACCCAAGTGGTCAAGCATTTCCGTGTGGAGCCCTCGAGCGCTCGAGGCTCGCTTCCGGCACTAAATTGGTAAGCCGGATTGACCGTGCCGGAAGGAGGCTTGTGAGTGTCCACTCCGCGCCCCCGACCGACGAACGTGACACCCCACTCGCTTCAGCGACTCGGTGACGAGTTTTCTTGGCGCTGGTCACGCTCACCAGCACATGTTTCCGTGACCGGTGTGAGTCTCGATAGCCACAGTGTTCAACCCGGTGATCTGTTCGTCGCGCTGCCGGGTCGGCACCACCACGGTGCGGTCTTTGCCAGTCAAGCCCTCGCCTCGGGGGCGGTGGCAGTGCTGAGCGATGACTCCGGTGTAGACCAACTGGGGAACCTCGACGCCTCGGTACCCGTTGCGATCGCGAGCGATCCCCGCGGCCATTTGGGTTCTCTCGCCGCGCGCATTTACGACCCTGGCCAGGCGCTTCCCCCCGTGCTTGCCGTCACGGGAACAAACGGCAAAACGTCGGTGGTGTTTTTTCTCGACGAGATTGCTCGAGCCCTCGGCCTGGTCTCCGGGATGTCGAATACTCATGAACGGCGTATCGGGGATGAGCGGGTGAGCACCCCGTTAACCACGCCTGAAGCGCCGGATCTCCAGGCCTTGCTCGCCTTGGCCGCCCAGCGCGGTGTGCAGGTCATGTCTGTGGAGGCCAGTGCCCAGGCCATTGAGCGAGCCCGGCTAGAGGGTGTGGTCGCGGAGGTTGCCGGTTTTAGCAATCTCAGCCACGATCACCTCGAAGACTACGGGGACATGGACCACTACTTTGCGACGAAATCCCGGCTGTTTAGCCCTCAAATGGCGCGCCGAGCGGTGGTATCGCTTGAGACGGCCTGGGGCGAGAAACTTCAGGGGGTGTCGTCGATACCCGTTGTCACCGTGGGTTCGCCAGAGCACTCTCCGACCTGGAGTGTCGAAATCACCCAGCGCAGTGCCGAGAAGACGTCATTTCGCCTCAGCGGGCCCGAGGGTCGGTTGGATTCATCGGTGCGCGCATTGGGTGAACACATGGTGCGTAATGCTGCGTTAGCCATTGTGATGCTCATCGAGGCGGGATACCCATTGGCCGATCTGCGCGATGCTATTGGCGACCAAGCCGGCGGTATTGACCGGGTGATTCCGGGTCGACTGGAGCGCGTCTCGGCAGAAAGTGATGTGGCGGTTTTTGTCGATGCCGGGCGCAGCCCGGATGCCTACCGCCACAGCCTGGGCACTCTTCGAGCGGTGGCCGATTCCGCACTGCTGGTGGTCTGTGGAACTTCGGGTAATCGGGATCGCACAAAACGCGCACAGATGGGTCAGATTGCCGCCGAATTTGCCGACACTCTCATCGTCAGCGACGACGACCCCCGACAGGAAGATCCCGCACAGATCCGCGCTGATCTCCTCTCGGGAGCATCGAGGGTTCCGGATGTTCATCTTGAGGAAATACCCTCGCAGGAGGAAGCCATCCGCCGGGCAGTGCAGCTGGCACAGCCTGGCGACGTGATCGCGTGGATTGGTCCGGGCTCGCAGTCCTACCGTGACGTGGCTGGGCAACGCCAGCCCTTTTCTGCCAGAGCGGAAGCCCAAGCTGCTTTGCTCGAAGCCGGCTACATCAACTCAGTGGGGGACGTGGCGCGATGACGTGGATCGTTGACGGGATTGTCGCTGGGGGAACGCGTCTGCGCGAGCCAGATACGGGCAAGACTCGCATTCTGCCCATTGTCGACGTATCCCGCCCCGACGAGCTGCCAGGGGACGATCAGATTGCCACCGTGCTTGACCTCGGCGATCACGACGAGGCTGATCGCCAGCTTCGGGCCCTGGCCCAGGCGCGGGGGATGGTGAGTATCCACCCGCTGGCTGGTGCGAGGGCACTCTGGGTCGACCACGCCGAATTACCCCGCGGGGACGACCTGGTGGCGCTGCTGAAGCTCGCCTCACCGGCCGCCCGGGACGAGGGACGGTTATTGGTCATCGCCGGGCTGGTCGCCATTTCACCAGACGACGATTACGACTCCCTTCCCGCGTTGGCCGCTGCTGTCATTCGCCTCCGGGTCGACCAATGGGTGGGTCTGGGCATCGAAGCAAAAGCCTTGGCCACACAGGTTGGTTTAGAGGGAAGCTGGGATGGCGAGTCAATGTGGCTCGAACAGGCGAGCCACGCGTACGATTACCTGCGTGTCTGGGCAGGTGAATCTGACGTGATCCTGCTGACGGGGCATCGTTTTGGTGAACTGCCGGGTCTTCTCGAGAAGGTGGCGGTGAGTTCATGAGAGTTTTGCTGCTCTCAGGAGCGTTGTCGCTGCTGTTTACGCTGCTGCTCACCCCGGCTTTTGTCCGCGGCTTTCACAAGCTCGGCTGGGGACAGTTCATCCGTCAAGATGGACCCCAAACCCACTTTGTGAAACGGGGCACGCCCACAATGGGCGGAATCATCATTCTCCTGGGTGTGGTTTTTGGATATTTCACTGCCCACCTGGTGACTGGTGATACTCCGCGCTACCCGAGCCTGTTGGTCATCGCCATCATGCTGGGGCTGGGTTTTGTTGGCTTCCTCGATGACTTCTCGAAGATTCGCCGCCAGCAATCTTTGGGACTCTCACCCCGGGCGAAAGTGATCGGCCAAATCCTTGTGGCCACCGCGTTTTCGGTGCTGGCCATTTCCTTCCCCGACGACAATGGGCAAACCCCCGCCTCGTTGGCGATATCTTTTTTGCGCGATATCGACTGGTTGACATTCGCGGTCTTTGGAACCATCGGCAGCTATATTGCCTTCGCGATTTGGACGAGCCTGATCGTGGTCAGCACGTCCAACGCGGTGAACCTCACTGATGGCCTTGACGGCCTGGCAGCCGGTTCATCCATCCTTGTTTTTGGGGCTTACGTCCTCATCAGCTTCTGGCAGTTCAACCAAAGCTGCTTCTCGCCCGCGCTCGACCCAGAAGTGGCCTATAAGTGTTACGAAGTGCGAGACCCGCTTGACCTCGCTGCGGTAGCCACCGCCATTTTGGCCAGCCTCATTGGCTTCCTCTGGTGGAACACCTCCCCGGCGAAGGTCTTCATGGGCGACACCGGCTCCCTCGCACTCGGTGGTGGTGTGGCGGCGATGGCAATGTTTACCCGCACGGAGTTGCTGCTGCCGCTGATTGCGGGGCTGTTTGTCATCCTTACCGGCTCTGTTGTCCTCCAGCGCCTGTATTTCAAAGCCACGAAGGGCAGACGGATTTTCTACTCCAGCCCGCTGCACCACCACTACGAAATCAAAGGCTGGGCGGAAGTGACGATTGTGGTGCGCTTCTGGCTCATTGCCGGGTTCCTCGCCTTCGCCGGCGCTGGCGTGTTTTATCTGGAGTGGTTGGGTCGCTAATGGGCGCTGTTTTGCCCGAGGATCTGGGCAGTTGGCACGCGAACTGGTCGGCTGTTTCGGTGTGCGTGGTGGGACTGGGCGAAGACGGTTTTGCCATCGCGGACACACTCGCTGAACTCGGTGCGACAACCCATGTCGTGACCACCTCACCCGAGTCTGATCGCCAAAAGATTCTCGACGTGCTCGACGTCAGCGTGCATGTGGCGGGCTCAGACGAGGAGATCCCCGCACTGGTCTCCCAGCGTGGTTGCGACCTGGTGGTTCTGGCACCGAGCTGGTTGCCAGAAATGGCCATCGAGCAGGAGATCTGGCAGCTTCTGCCCACGGTTTGGTCTGATGTTGAGTTTGGCTGGCGGGTGGCTGATAAGTACACCACCCGCCCCGACATCGTCCTCGTGGGGGGAGATGATCGTGCCAGTGAATTGGCGGATATCGCCCAACAGTGTTCTCTCCACCCCGGACTTCGTGTTGCCAGGGGAGGCCTCGGTGCCCCGCCGGTGCTCGACGCGCTTCGGCATCCAGACGGAATCGACGCGCTGATCTGGACGCTCTCCGCGCGCCAACTATGGCGGATGGGCAACGACCCCTCCACGGCCCGCCGCCCCCTGGTCAGTGTTGGTTGGGATCCAGACGAAACCCTCGATGTGGACCTGGTCATGGCTGTTTACACGAACACGGTGGAGTCGTGTCTGTATCAACCGGGCAAAAATACCCAAAGCGCCCTCGAGCAAGCCTCGGTCATTGACGGCGCCCGAGCCATTGGCATTGTGTCGGGCACACCGGGTATGAGCGACCTGGGTCGGGTCGAGAATGTGATTGTCGACCGCGCGTTTTTGCCCGACCGTAAAGACCGCGCGCTCGAGTTGTGCACCCTCGATGAGCTTCTCGACGCGGGCTTTCGAAGCCCCGAAGCGATCGAGCTTGCGATTGGGGCGTTGGGTGTTTCTCGCGCACTGGGCCTCGCCCCGGAAGTGATCGGGGGCGCACTCCAGTCGGGGCCGTGGCCACCGCGCCAATAAGGGGACACACCCCAGCTCCTGCCCCGTTCCAGAGCTTTTTCCGCCGAGACTAGTTAGGTCGGCATTCTGGCGAGTCCGCGCGGAGAGGAGGGCGTTTCGATGGCCTCTTCGGCGTCTCCCACCACGGCGGCTTCTGCGACCGGCAGCGGCGCCCGCGCGGTTGTGACCGTTCGGCGTTTGTTTAGTTCCGAAACTCCCGAATACGTCGTCATGGTCTCGATGGCACTGTTTCTCGTCATCTTTGGCTTGGTCATGGTGCTCTCCTCCTCGTTTGTTACCGCGGGCTCGGGATCGGGCAACTTTTTGGCCGTGTTTACCCGGCAGGGCATTTGGGCGATGCTGGGCCTTCCCGCCATGTTCGTCATCTCCACCTGGAAACCCCAGGCACTTCGCGCTCTGGCGCCGACACTCTTACTCATTGGACTTATCCTCCAGGGCTTGGTGGTCTTTACCCCCCTCGGGGTCACCTCGGGAGGAAACACCAACTGGTTGGCCATCGGTGGCCTCACCGGGCAGCCTTCAGAGTTTTTGAAACTGGCCCTCATCGTGTGGATGGCCCATATTTTGGCCGAGCGAGTGGATTACATTCGCGAACCACAGGCGCTGGGCAAGCCGCTGATCCCCGGATTGGTGCTGGCTCTGGGCTTTGTGCTCTTCGGTCAAGACTTGGGAACGATGGGCGTGATGGCCGTGATTGTTCTGGGAGTCCTTTTCGTCGCCGGGGTTCGCTTGCGCATTTTGGGCACCGTTGTTGCCTTCACGGCGGGGCTCGCCGCCGTGATGGCGCTTATTGCGCCCTACCTGATGGAGCGGGTCACCGTTTGGCTGGCCGGCTGTAGCGAAGAAGAATTTCTCTACCAGTGTTGGCAACCCATGCAGGGCACGATGGCGTTGGGCTCCGGTGGACTCTTAGGCGTAGGACTGGGCAACTCTCGGGCGAAATGGTCATGGCTTCCCGAGGCTGATACTGACTACATTTTCGCTGTGATCGGCGAAGAGCTGGGTCTTGTCGGTGCGGGATTGGTCATTGTGTGTTTCACCATCCTCGCTGTTGCGATGGCGCGATTGGTGCAGAAAAACTCAGACCCCTTCGCTCGGCTCGTTACTGCGGGAGTGATGATTTGGATTGTCGGCCAGGCGCTTGTCAATATTGCCGTTGTGCTGGAATACCTGCCGGTTCTGGGAGTGCCACTGCCGTTTATTTCCGTTGGCGGCTCGGCATTGCTGTCAACACTGTTGGCTTTGGGTGTGGTGATGTCGGTTAATCGTCACACCCGAGTGGACCCGGTCTGGCAGCCAGCCGCTGCCAAGGCGCGCTCGCGGTGACCCGCATTGCTCTGACCGGGGGAGGCACCGCAGGTCACATCACCCCGCTCATCGCCGTGGCCGAAGCCATTGGCGACCAGGCTGACTGTGTCGTGATTGGCACCACCGGTGGTCGGGAGGCGGAGCTGCTACCCGAGGGCCTCCCCATCATCCACCAGATCGACAAATTGCCTTTTCCCCGAAAGTTTTCTGCTGGGGCTGTGGCCTTTCCGTTTCGATGGATCGCTGCGGTAGTGCGAGCCCGCGCTGCACTGTCTCGAGCGAATGTCGACGCGGTGGTGGGTTTTGGCGGCTACACCGCAGCCCCCGCCTACCTTGCCGCCTGGTTGTGTCGTATCCCTCTGGTGATCCACGAAGCAAACGCCATTCCGGGCTTAGCCAATCGCCTCGGTGCGCGGCTGGCGCGCAGAGTCGGGGTGTGTTTCCCCGGAACCCCCCTGCCCGGCGCTGATGTGGTCGGAATGCCGCTTCGCCCCGCTATTTTGGGCCTGGATCGCCGCGCACAGCGCAGTGGCGCCAGGCGCCATTTTGGCCTTCGGCCGCGCAAGCCCGTTGTTTTGGTCACGGGCGGGTCAACCGGGGCGCGCACGATTAACGCGACGATCGATGCAACCGCCGGCGATATCGTCTCCTCTGGCTGGCAGGTTCTCCACCTTCGTGGACCCGGCCAGGATGGGCCTCGGTCAGCAGCCAAGGGGGTGGTGGCAGTCGACTACACCGACCGGATGGATTTGGCGATGGCCGCTGCTGATCTCGTGATTTCGCGCGCCGGTGCGGCCACTGTCAGCGAATTAGGTGTCGTGGGACTGCCCGCGGTGTTTGTTCCCTATCACGTGGGAAACGGCGAACAGCGCCTAAACGCTGCCATCGCCACTCGGGCTGGTGGCGCGCTGATGGTGGAAACCGCGCAGTTCACGCCCGAGTGGGTCAGAAAAACGCTTGTGCCCTTGCTCGCCAAACCCGACCAGATTGACCAGATGGCCCAGGCGATGGCAGCCACGGGCAAACGAGAGGGTGCGTCCATTGTGGCCAGCTGGGCACTCGATGCCGCCCGTTCCCGCAGTGGCGGCTTTGAGAAAGGCAGAAACTGATGCTTCGACCGCGTCGCGACGGATGGCTGCCCGATCAGTTGGGTCGAATTCATATGGTGGGAATCGGCGGCTCCGGCATGAGCGGGATCGCCCGGGTCCTCCATTCCCGCGGTCACACCGTGACAGGGACCGATCGCGCGGCTTCTGAGGTGACCGAGGGGCTTGAACAATCGGGAATACCGGTATTCATCGGTGAGGATTCTGGCTGGGTTGATCGCGCCGATACGGTGATTTCGACCTACGCCGTTCGCGACCACCACCCGGAAATGGTCCGGGCGCGCGAGCGGGGGATCACGATTTTGCACCGCGCGGATGCGCTGCGCTTTATTTGTCGTGGCCACGCGGTGATGGCCGTGGGCGGCTCGCACGGGAAGACAACATCAACCGCGATGCTCGCGACCGCGATGGAGCGACTGGGTGAAGACATCACGGCGGTTAATGGCGGCGTGGTGAGCCAGTGGGGTGTCTCGGCGAAGGCGGGAGACTCCAGGTGGTGCGTGATCGAGGCCGACGAGTCTGACGCGTCGTTTCTGATCTATCAGCCAGAAATCGCCCTTGTGACGAATGTCGCCGCTGACCATCTTGATTTTTACGGCAGCCTCGAGGCGGTGTGGCAGGCGTTTGACGACTTCGTTGCCAGTGCTTCTCACGCTGTCGTCTGCCTTGACGACGACGGCTCGCGCGCCCTGGCCTCCCGGATGGCGGGGCCTGCGCTACTGGGCTATGGCATCCACCCGGATGCCGAGCTCCACCTCGACCATGTTGAAGTAGCCCCCGTCGCCGCTGGGCAGGTGAGCTACCGGGGTGAGAAAGCTAGGTTTGAATTGGCGGTTCCGGGGAGATTGAGTGCCCTCAATGCCACCGGGGTCATCGGCGTTCTCCTCCAAGCCGGCTGGTCTCTGTCAGAGGCCGCCCGGGCAGTGTCGGGGTTCACCGGTGCTGACCGGCGGTTTCAATTCCACGGCACAATCGGCGGCATTCGTGTTTTCGATGACCACGCCCACCACCCCACGGAAGTCGCGACAGCGCTCGATGTCGCCCAAACGGTGGCCGGTGAGGGTCAGGTCATCACAATGTTTCAGCCCCACCTGTTTACCCGGACCCAGCTGATGGCCGGGGAGTTAGCCCACGCGTTTAGTACTCGCAGTGACCACACGATTTTTTTGGACATTTTTGGCTCCCGCGAAGACCCCATCGACGGGGTGACCACGCAGCTGATTCTCGAACGGCTCGACCACGGCGCCTCCTACGACTATGAGCCCGATTGGGATGGCGCTGTTGAGCTGGCAGTGGCGCGGGCACAACCGGGTGATGTGATTCTCACGATGTCCACCGGTGATCTTTACCAAATTGTGCCGCGAGTGCTTGCGCGGCTGCGTCAGGTCCATGGCGAAGACTAAAGCCTCGAGGGGTTCTGGGAAACCCGGCGCTGGCCTGGTTCGCCAGGCTGCCAGGCAGCGGCGACGAGCAGAGCGTCGCGAGTATCGCCGCTTCACCCACGCGTCTCGGCAGCGACGCTTAAGCCTCACAGCCGGCATAGGCGGCATTGTTCTGGTGGCGATCCTCAGCGTGGTCCTCACCAGTTCGCCGATACTGTCGCTTCGAACAATCCAGGTCGAGGGAACCCAGCGACTGGACAACGCCGAGATTATCGACGCTCTGCAGCCGTTTGCCGGCTTGCCCCTGGCTCGGGTGAGACCCGCAGATGTGGCCCAGTCGCTCGCCGATATTGCGTTGATCCAATCAGTGGACACTCGGGTTGACCTCCCCGGCACACTCGTGGTCGACATCATTGAGCGCGACCCGATTGGCGCTGTCGCCTCACCGGAGGGATATGACATCGTCGACCGCGCCGCAGTAGTGCTCTATTCCCAGCCGACGAAGCCGGTGGAGTTTCCCCTGATTGGTATTGCCGCCGACGCTGATTCGGACGGCTTTCGCGCTATCGGCCAGGCCCTCGCGGTGATTCCCGATGACGTGCTCGCGCGTATTGAGCAGGTCAGTGCCAATAGTGCCGACACGGTCGCCTTCACTCTTAAAGATTCCAACCACCGTGTGGTGTGGGGCTCGGCGGAGTTATCACGGGAAAAAGCCCGCGTCTTACCCGCGGCGCTTCGCGCTGCGGGGGAGCAGGCCGTTCAGGTTATCGACTTGTCCACCCCGGATACGGTCGTCATTCGCGATGCTGACATTCCACTGCCCACCCCCGCCCCACTGGAGCCAGAAACAGAGGCGGAGGCTGCTGATGCCGACGCTGATTCATCGAGCCCCACAGATTCCACCGACGACACGCCCTAAACCTCTCCGGCCAGGGCGACCCCAGGCTTTAGCGTGGGGATTGTCCGAAAGTGAAAAAAACTCTCATCTTCAAGTAGAAGTTGAAGGTTTGCCAAGGGGGGTGCCGGGTGACCGGTCAACACAACTATCTCGCTGTTATCAAAGTCGTTGGAGTTGGCGGTGGTGGAGTCAACGCCGTCAACCGCATGATCGAACGAGGGCTGCGCGGCGTGGAGTTCATCGCGATCAATACCGACGCCCAAGCGCTGCTGATGTCCGATGCCGACGTCAAGCTCGACATCGGTCGAGAACTCACTCGCGGACTCGGAGCCGGAGCCGACCCCGAAGTCGGCCGTCGTGCCGCTGAGGATCACGCTGAAGAAATTGAACAGGCGCTCACGGGCGCTGACATGGTCTTTGTTACCGCCGGCGAAGGTGGCGGTACGGGAACTGGGGGAGCGCCCATTGTCGCCCGGGTGGCCAAAGCAGCCGGCGCGCTCACCGTCGGTGTGGTGACCAAGCCCTTTAGTTTCGAGGGTAAGCGCCGCCAGGCCCAAGCCGAGGCTGGTGTTGAGGCGCTGCGCAACGAAGTCGACACTCTCATCGTTGTCCCCAACGACCGACTGCTCGAACTCGGTGATCCCTCCATCAGCATGATTCAGGCCTTCGAGACCGCCGACCACATCCTCCTCGCCGGTGTCCAGGGCATCACCGATCTGATCACCACGCCGGGGCTGTGGAACCTGGACTTCGCCGATGTGAAGTCGGTAATGCACGAAGCCGGGACCGCTCTGATGGGTATTGGTGCCTCGCGTGGTGCCGACCGGGCGATTAAGGCGGCAGAACTGGCTATCGCCTCACCCCTGTTGGAGACCAGTATTGAAGGCGCGCAGGGTGTGCTCATCTCCATTCAGGGTGGTTCCAACCTGGGTCTCTACGAAATCAATGACGCCGCCAAACTTGTCGAAGAAGCCGTCCACCCCGATGCCAACATTATTTTTGGCGCGGTGATTGACGACTCCCTCGGCGATGAAGTGCGCGTGACGGTTATCGCCGCTGGTTTTGACGAAACCCAGCAACACACGCCTCGAACCGCCAGCATTCCCAGCCGCCAGGTGGGAGGAGTCGCCACTGATGAGGGTGTCGATGCTGTCACCCCCGCCCCCGCTGCGCCGCTGAGCCCACCGGCGGAACCCGTGAGTGCCTCAGCGCCCGACGAGAGCGAGCCCGTACCGGTATTTGCTGCCGACTCGGGTGACGACGACGATCTCGACGTTCCCGACTTTCTTCGCTAGCGACCGTGTCGTCCACCGGCGCGGCTGAACGCTGGCGAGAGGTCTCTGCACAGATTGAGCAGGCCGCGCTCCACGCGGGGCGTGATCCCCACGACATCACCACCATTGTGGTGACCAAATTTCACCCCGCGTCGTTAGTGCGGGAGTTGGCAGCCGCCGGAGTGAGCCACATCGGGGAGTCACGCCACCAGGAAGCCGTGCTGAAACACCAGGAGCTAGAAGATCTGCCACTGACGTGGCATTTCGTCGGTCAACTTCAGTCCAATAAAGCCCGCGCTGTTGCCCAGTACTGCCAGGTTCTCCACTCCATCGACCGCGGCAGTGTCGTATCCAAACTCGCCACCCTCGACCACCGTGTCGACGGATTCATTGAAATCAACCTCACCGGCCAGCCGGGTCGCGGGGGCGTGGAACCCGACCAGTTAGGCGCCCTGGTCGATCAGGTTCTTGACACCCCGACCATTGGGCTGCGCGGGCTCATGGCCGTTGCGCCCCAAGACGAAGAGCCCGGCCGGGCTTTTGAGCGCGTGGTTGACATGCGTGAGGTGCTCCTCGAGCGAGACCCCCAGGCAACAGAGCTCTCGCTGGGTATGTCCGGTGACTTCCCAGAGGCCATCGCCGCCGGGGCGACACACCTTCGCATCGGCACCGCAATCACCGGAAAACGGCCGGTTGCGCCGTAGCCTAAAACACAAGCAGCACCAACAGAAAGGGCCCCCTGATGGCTAACCCACTGCGCAAGACACTGGAATTCCTCGGTCTTGCTGAGGAGACCGCGGCAGAAGAGTGGGCTGAGCGGCCCACCCCGGCCCAACCCCAGCAGCAGCAGACCAGTCGAGCAACGGTTACCCCGCTACGGCGCGGCCGTGGGTCACAAGGTCCAGACGTTAACGAGATCCTGACGGTGCACCCGAAGAAGTATGAAGACGCCAAAGTCGTGGCCGAGACATTCCGAGACGGGATTCCCGTGGTGATGAACCTCACCCAGATGAGCGAATCAGAAGCGCGTCGGATGGTTGATTTCGCCAGCGGCCTCACCCAGGGACTCTACGGACACATCGAGCGGGTAACTCCAAAAGTGTTTTTGCTCTCGCCCTCGCACATCCAGGTATCTGGAGATGCGGCAGAGGACGTCGCCGAGGAATCACTGCTCGACTAACGAGCCAGATTCCCCCACTGGGGGTGTCCGGATAATTCCCCGGATTAACGGGGAATAATGGAGGCTATGGTGTCCGCGATTGCCTGGGTTGTCTACCTTGCCCTCTACATTTTCTTCATTGCGATGTGGGTGCGCTTCATCTTTGACTGGGTGCAGGTGTTCTCGCGCAGCTGGCGGCCCAAGGGCCCCGTTCTTCTGCTCGCTGAAGCGAGCTATTCGCTCACGGATAAGCCTTTGCGCTCGGTGCGCAGGGTGATCCCACCGCTTCGCCTTGGGGGAGCGGCCATCGATTTGGGCTGGTCACTGCTGATGATCGCCACGCTGATCGTGATGTCCATTGTGGGGGGTTTCCGCTAGCCGAGACCAGGCCGTGGCCGCAGTGCGGTTAGGATGACCGGGACGGTTCTGTGTGGACCCATCAAATGAGGCTGTGTGTCAGCCCACGCCGACGATAAGGAAATGCATCATGGCCCTTACGCCAGAAGACATTGTCAATAAGCGGTTTCAGTCGACAAAGTTCCGTGAAGGTTACGACCAGGACGAAGTTGACGACTTTCTCGACGAGGTCGTCGTTGAGATGCGTCGACTGACCGAAGAAAACGACGCGCTGAAGGCCGAACTCGAGCAGGCACAGACGTCCGCCGCGAGTGCTCCCGCGGCCGCCGACGAGGCGTCCTCCGCCAGTGTGTCTCCCGTGTCAACCGCAAGCACCGTTGCCGCTGATGACCCCATTGATGCCGAGGGGACTGCCAACCTGCTTCAGCTGGCCCGGCGACTGCACGAAGAGCACGTTCGCGAGGGTATCCAGCGCCGCGATGAGCTTATTGCCGAGGGTCACGCCCAAGCCGCCCGAATCGTCTCGGAGGCTGAAGACGAGCACAAGCGCAAAATGACGGTCTTCGAGCAGGAGCGCTCGACGATCCAAAACACTATTGACCAGCTGCGCAGCTTTGAAAGCGAGTACCGCTACAGCCTGCGCGGGTTTATCGAAAACCAGCTCGCCACCCTTGACAGCGCTGGAGTGGAGAGTAGCCTCTCGTCGTCTGCCCCTGCGGCAAGCAGCGAGTAGGTGGAGTCCTCCCCAGCCGGGGAGTCCACCCGGGTCACCATTGGGTCCCACTACGCGGGCCAGCGCCTCGACGGGGTTCTCGCGTCGATAACGGGGCTTTCTCGCTCACAGGTTCATGAACTGATCGCCGAGGGCGTGGTGACCAAGTCGGGGGTCGTGGTCAAAAAATCACAGCCCGCTCTTGCCGGTGACGTCATCGATATCACCCAACCCGTCGCGCTGATCGAACCGGTTGAAGCCCTCGGTGCCGATCCCGTCATCCTGCACATCGATGACGACATTGTCGTCATCGATAAACCGCCGGAACTGGCCGCCCATCCCGCACCGGGTTGGTCGGGAGCAACTGTTGTGGGCGCACTCGAAGAGGCAGGAATTACGCTCAGCGCCCTCGGTCCCGACGAGCGTAGGGGAGTCGTGCACCGATTGGACGTGGGGACATCCGGTGTGATGGTGCTCGCCCGAAGCGACCGGGCGTACCAGGCGTTAAAGACGGCCTTCCACGACCGGACGGTGGAGAAGGTCTACCACGCGCTGGTTCAGGGTTACCCCTCGCCGAGTTCCGGAACGATTGATGCCCCAATTGGCCGCCACCCCAGTTCATCCTGGCGATTTGCCGTCGTACGAGACGGAAAACCCGCGATCACCCACTACGACACACTCGAAGTCTTCCCCGGGGCGAGTTTGATGGAAATCCACCTCGAAACCGGGCGCACCCACCAAATCCGCGTCCACTTCCAGGCAGAGCGCCATCCGCTGGTTGGCGACACCCTCTACGGTGCCGATCCCACGTTCGCCGCGCGCCTGGGCGTGGGCCGACAGTGGCTCCACGCGGTCACCCTCGGGCTCACCCATCCGGGAACCGGTCAGTGGCTTGAGGTGCGCTCTGGCTACCCCGAGGACTTAGAAAAAAGCCTGTCGGTCCTCCGAGTCGATTAGCCTGCGGAGTGTGAGGCGGGCACTGATGTTCTGGGGCAATACTCTGGAGGCCGACAGACCTTTCCGGAGACTTTTGTGACCGATTCGTTCGCCCACCTTCACGTCCACACCGAGTATTCGATGCTCGATGGTGCGGCACGAATCGGTGAACTGATGGATGAGGTCGCCCGCCAAGAAATGCCGGCGGTGGCGATGACCGATCACGGCAATATGTTTGGCGCCTACGAGTTTTGGCGGGCGGCAAAAGCTCGCGGGGTCAACCCCATTATCGGTACGGAAGCGTACTTAACCCCCGGTACCCATCGCAGCGATAAAACCCGGGTGTCCTTTGGCGATGGTGGCGGCAATGATGTTTCTGGAGCCGGTGCCTACACCCACCTGACGCTGCTCGCGGAAAACACCACCGGGATGCACAACCTCTTTCGCCTGTCTTCTCTCGCGTCCCTTGAGGGCTACTACTTCAAACCCCGGATGGACCGGGAACTACTCGAGACCTACCACGAGGGAGTGATTGCTACCACGGGCTGCCCCAGCGGGGAAGTCCAGACCAGGTTGCGATTGGGTCAGTATGACGAAGCTAAGCGGGTAGCCAGTGAAATGCGTGATCTTTTCGGCGCCGAGAACTACTTCGCTGAGGTGATGGACCACGGTCTCGGAATTGAAAAGCAGGTGATGTCAGACCTGATTCGTCTAGCTCGGGAGCTCAATATTCCCCTGCTGGCGACTAATGATTCGCACTACACCCACGCGGGGGACTCCACCGCCCACGAGGCGCTGCTGTGTGTGCAGTCGGGCTCGACTCTCGATGACCCAAAACGGTTCAAATTCGACTCCGACCAGTTCTACATCAAATCCGCCGCCGAAATGCGCGAGCTCTTTGCCGACATTCCTGATGCGTGTGACAACACGCTTCTCATCGCCGAGCGGGTATCCGTTGAGTTTGACGAATCGGCCAACTACATGCCCCAGTGGCCCACCGGCGAGGGCGATAACGAGGTCGCGGCATTCCGCCGAGCCGTCGCCGAGGGCCTCGCCGAGCGTTACCCCGATGGCATCCCCGACGACGCGCAAGCGCGTGCGGACTATGAAATGGACGTCATCGACCAGATGGGGTTTGCTAGCTACTTTCTCGTCGTTGCCGATTTCATCACCTGGGCCAAAGACCACGGAATCCGGGTCGGCCCCGGTCGCGGGTCCGGGGCCGGGTCGATGGCCGCCTACGCCATGCGCATTACCGAATTGGACCCGCTAGAACACGGTCTCAT
>CBFHWA010000008.1:0-29210 GCA_965659525.1 Pontimonas sp. | reverse complement strand
AGCGGTAGCCGACGGTGGAGCGCTCCATGAGCCACCAGTAGAACCACACCGCAAAGATCACGAGAAACAGCCCGGCGTGGAGGCTGTAGTTCTCGGGAAAAAGCTCGGGCAGCCGGGCACTCTCGAGGGGAGCCTCTGCTTTGGGGTTACCACCCGATTCGGGGTCTTTGAGTAGTCCGGGTGTGCGGATAAACCAGGTGAACAGGTAGATGGAGATGTAGTTGAGCATGATGGTCAAAATGACTTCGTGCGCTCCGGTGCGGGCTTTGAGGTAACCCACCAGCGCGCCCAACATGGCCGAGCCCAAAATGGTGGCCAGTACCGCAACCAATACGTGAACCCCAAAGGGCAGGTCCATCCTCGTCGACACGAAGGTACCCCAGAGGATGCCAAACATCATTTGCCCGTTACCACCAATGTTGAACAGTCCCACCCGGAATCCCAGGGAGATTCCCAAACCAGCGGCAATGAGCGGGCCTGCCAGTCGGATGGTTTCCGTCAGCGGCTTCATCATGTCGGCAAGACCCTCCGCGCGGAGGTTCACAATCGAGCCGCGAAAGAGCGCTGCGTAGCCATCAGCGATGGCGCCAAACCCGCCGGCGATGGCTGCGCCGGCGTCACCGGCGCCAACCCCGTCGATGAAGTCTTCGGCCGAGAAGAAGATAAACAGCGAACCGATGACGAAGCCGGCGATAATCGCGGCGAAGATGCGTGTGCCACTGGTGGAGAGAATCTCGCGAAGAATCGTCATACGACACTCTCCTTGGTGACCCCGGCCATCAGCTGGCCAAGCTCCTCGCGGGGAATATCGGGAGTGACCACGTCGATAATGCGCCCGCGATACATCACAGCAATCCGGTCAGCCAGCGCGTAAACCTCGTCGAGTTCCGTCGAGACAATGATGACCGGGATTCCCCGGTCGCGCGTAGCGATGATCTGCTCGTGGATGAACTCGATGGAGCCCACATCCACACCCCGGGTGGGTTGGGCGGCAATGAGGATGGTGAGGTCACGGCTGAGCTCGCGGGCGACCACCACTTTCTGCTGGTTACCTCCGGAGAGGTTTTTCGCCAGAGTGGAAGACGACGGGGTGCGAACGTCGTAGGCCGAAATGAGCTCGTTGGAGCGCGTGGCCCTGGCATCGAGGTCAATCGAAATTCCTTTTACCCAGGGCTGCTGCTGGTAACCATTGAGCATAAAGTTCTCCGCCAGGGTGAAATCTCCCACCAGGCCGTCTTTTTTACGATCTTCTGGGACGTAACCCACGCCTTTGTCGAGGACCTCGCGAACACTGTCGTGGGTGATGTCCACACCGGCCAGCATGATCACACCGGAGGCTGGCTCTCGCAGGCCAAGCAGTGCCTCGGCTAACTCCGTTTGGCCATTTCCTTGCACTCCGGCAATGGCTAAGACTTCGCCGGCTCGCACCTCGAGGCTCACATCGTCGAGGACTTTCTGGTTGCGCTCATCGATCACGGTGAGCTCAGCAATCGACAACACCACCTCACCGGTTTGGGCGGGGTTTTTATCCACTGACAGGTCCACAGCGCGGCCCACCATCAGTGAGGCCAACTCATCGATGGCGGTATCCGGTGAGGCACTATCGACGACCTGGCCCTGTCGAATCACGACGATGCGATCGCAGACCTCTTTGACCTCGCGCAGTTTGTGGGTGATAAACACGATGCTGGTTCCCTCTGTGGCCAGCTGGCGCATGATGTCCATCAACTCATCGGTTTCTTGCGGGGTCAACACCGCCGTTGGCTCGTCGAGGACGAGGACTCTCGCATCGCGGGCGAGGGCCTTAATAATTTCGACCCGCTGTTGAACACCGACGGGTAGGTCTTCGACCACCGCATCGGGGTCAACATTGAAGCCAAAGCGCTCCGAGATTTCTCGCACCAGTCGCCTGGCCTCATCGAGGTCCAGGGCGCCGGCCGACCGGGTGGGTTCGTTGCCGAGAATGACGTTTTCGGCCACGGTGAACACGGGAATCAGCATGAAGTGCTGGTGGACCATTCCAATCCCCGCAGCCATTGCATCCCCGGGGCCTTTGAAGGACACCGGCTGGTCGTCAAGGAGGATCTCACCGGAGTCTGCCTGGTAGAGCCCATAGAGCAGGTTCATCAGTGTGGACTTACCGGCACCGTTTTCGCCAAGCAGCCCCAAAATTTCGCCGGGGTTGACGGTGAGAGAAATATTGTCGTTGGCGACCACCTGACCGAAGCGCTTGGACATCCCCCGCAGTTCAAGCTTCATGCGATGGTCCCTCTCTTGGCCTCAGCGATGAGCTCATCTTACGCGAGGGTATGCCGGTTGGAGTCTGTGGGAAATGACTGTGGCCCCCGGAAAACCGGGGGCCACAGTCGAGCAAACTACCGCTTAGGACAGCGGGTCGATGTCGCCATCGATGATGCCCTGCTTGATCTCGGCAAGGCGTTCCTTGGTCTCCTGCGAGATCGCACCGTCGAACTCGTAGAACGGCGAAATGTCGGTTCCACCGTTTGCCAGGGTTCCGCGGTAGGTCTCGTTGGAGAACTCTCCACCATTAGCGAGGTCGTTAATGATGTCGAAGGTCGCCACGGACATGCGCTTCTCGGCCGAGGTCAGCACCAGCGGTGCGTAGTTCGGGGAGGTTGCGGCGATGTCGAGGTCGACACCCACCATCACGCCCTCAATACCGGCTTCGGCGATGGCCTCAGAGGTTGCACCGAACTGGTCACCACCCACGGGGAAGATGACATCGGCTTCAGCCTCGATGAGGCTTGCGGCGATGGACTTCGAGGTGGCGCTGTTGGGCGCGAAGTCACCGATGAAGTCACCGGTTCCGGCCTCGGGGTCCCAACCAACGACGGTCACCTCGGTGCCGGTGTCGGCCTCGTAAGCCTTGGCGCCGTAGTAGTAGCCGTCCATGAAGTCGGTTACCGGCGGAATCTGAACTCCACCGTAGGTACCAATGACCTTGGTGGTCGAGTAGGAAGCAGCGGCGTAACCAGCGAGGTAGCTCGACTCGTACATCGCGTAGCGAACCGACTTGACGTTGGGCAGGGGCTCTCCGTCAACCGTGTTGTCGCCGTCAACGGCCACGTAGACCATGTCGGGGTTTTCCTGGGCGGAGGCCTTCAGGGCCTCTTCCAGCGCGAAGCCAACACCGAAGATGACGTCACAGCCTTCGTCAACAGTGGCCTGGACGTTGGGGGCAAAGTCCTCGGGGGTGTTGGATTCGAGGGCGCGAATGTCGACACCCAGTTCTGCTTCAGCCTGCTGGAGACCGCGGTAGACGGCTTCGTTAAACGATGCGTCTTCCCAGCTTCCCTCATCAGACACAGCACAGGCGAGGAAGTCCAGCGCAGCGGGCGCTTCCTCGGTGGTCTCTTCGGTGGTGTCGGAACCAGCGTCAGTCGCCTCATCGGCTCCTTCAGTCGCCGGTGCAGCACAGCCGGCGAGCACAAGAGCCATTGCTCCTGCAGCGGCAAAGCCCGCGAGGGCCCTCTTAGTGAGTGTTGCCATGGTGTTGGGATTTCCTCTCATGGTTGTCATGTCGTCGGTAGCGGGCCAGGCGTGGTTGTTCGCTGATTGGGCACCGCGTGACGGTTATGGGGCCAATCCTACGCCCGGGTAAACGGCAGGTAACCCCGCAACGGCCCGCGTGAGCAGACCGTATCCAAGCTGTTATCTAGGCGCGCCCCACAAGGCGTTTTTTGAGGTTTTTGACCGCGCGTTTGCGACCTTTTGCCCGCCGGTGGGCGGCGATGCGTTTTTTCTCCACATCCGCAACGCGCTTCAGTTCGGGGTGTGGGGTGTACATCGCGGCGGCAGATTCGGCGGTTTTGACAAAGAACCAGGACGGGTAGCGGTTGTAGCTGTGCTCCTCCGTGCGCTCCGTGCACTTGAGATCAACACCCAGGGCATCGGCAAAATCGTTAACCGCCCACTGCACGAGCGGCCAATCGTCGTGGTAGTCATCGCCAGCCATCACGCCGCCGACTTTGAGACGGGAAAACCAGTCGGCGAGGGTTTGGCCACCTTCTTGGCCGGTGTGGGCGAAACCATCCACGTAGATGAAGTCGAAGAAGCCTTCCGGGAATAATTCCCGCGCTTCTTCGAAGCTCATCCGCAGCAGTGAATAGTTGTTTTCCAGCCCGACAACGCGAAGGGCTTCGCGGTACTCATCGACGTGGTGGTAGTAGTCGTCGTAGGTGTCGACACCGAAGACTTTGGCGAACTTTCCGGAGTTCATCATCCGCGCGGAGAAACTACCCGCGGCTACTCCCAATTCGATGCCTATCTTTTTCTTCCCCCCCAGGGCATCGAGGACGCCCTCGCGGCCCACACCGGAGACGACCTCAACGACGGGGCTGGCCATATAGCGATGGGCCAGGGTTCGTAATTGCTCGCTCACAATACTTCTCCCCGGTCTTGCTGGTTCAACATATCGACTAGTGCCTTCACCCTCTGGGCGTGCTCTTTGGAGGTGACTAACAGTGCATCGGGGGTGTCGACGATGACGACATCTTCTAAGCCCACAACGGTGACCAGCCGGGTGGATTGGCTAATCACAATGCCGGTCGCCGAGTCGGAGAGCACCGAGGTGTTATCCCCAAGGATCGCTAAATCGCCGGGGCCTTTGGAGTGCATTCTCGCTAGCGCTGCAAAATCACCGACATCGTCCCAGCCAAAATCACCCGGGATCACGACCATTCCCCCGGCTGCCGCCGTGGGTTCAGCGACCGCGTAGTCGATGGCGATTTTTTCTAACCCCGGCCAGAGCCGGTCCATCACCCGATCGCGATCGGGGGAGCTCCATGCCTGTGCGATTTCGCGCAGTGAGGCGACAAGCTCAGGTTTTTCTTCTGCCATCCGACCCAGTAGCACGGAGGCTTTGGCGATAAACATGCCGGCATTCCAGAGGTAGTCACCCGAGGCAACGTATTTCTGGGCGTTTTGGTAGGAGGGTTTTTCCACGAACGAATCCACCAGCAGCGCCGAGGGGGCACCCTCGAGGGGTTGGGGGTTTTTGCTGTGGATATAGCCAAAAGCACTGGAGGCTTCACTGGGTCGAATACCAATGGTGACCAACCAGTTGGCTTGTGCCGCGTAGTAGGCCTCGGTGACGGCGGTGCGAAACACCTCGTCGTCGCTGATGACGTGATCGGCAGCAAATGACCCGACGATCGCCTCCGGGTCAGCCTGTTCGATAATCGCGGCGGCCAAACCAATGGCGGCAGCAGATTCTTTGGGGCTGTGTTCGGTGACTAAGTGGTCAGCGGAGAGTTCTGGCAGTTGTGCCCTGACAGCGGGGGCGTGGGAAATGCCCGTAGCGACCACAATCTGGTCGGCCCCAGTGAGGGGCTCTAGTCGGTTCCAGGTGTTGCGCAGCAGGGTGTCGCCATTTCCCGCCAAATCGTGCAGGAACTTGGGATGGTCCGCGCGTGAAAGCGGCCAGAGCCTGGAGCCCACGCCACCCGCGGGGATGATGGCGTGAAAGTGAGCAAGCGCTGTCGACATAGCCCTAAGCCACTCCTCATCCTGGTCCGCGGTCTCCCGCGCTCTGGGCGGGTGTCGTAGCGGTTTACTCGAGTCTCCTCGAGTGTTCACCTCCAGGTCACCGTGCCAGCCCCTGTCTGGTTCGAAAGCCTACCTACTCTGTGGAGAAATCAGGCAGTTGTGAGTAGTCCGGAGGCCCAGCGTGCGCGTCGCCATCGTCACCGAAAGTTTCCTCCCCACCCTCAACGGCGTCACCACCAGTGTCCTGCGGGTGAGCGAATTTCTCACCCAGCGCGGCGATGACGTGTTGGTGATCGCCCCCCAGGTGCCCGGTGCCACCGACGATGACCTGCCCGCCGGGCTCCAGGTCCACCGGGTGCCCTCTCTGGCCTACCGGGAATTTCCGGTGGGACTTCCACACCCCATGGTCCAGACGCTACTGGCTCACTTTCAACCCGATGTCCTCCACGCGGCCAGCCCGTTCCTGCTGGGCTATCAGGCACTCCTGGCGGCAAAGAAACTGCGCATTCCCTCGGTCGCCATTTTCCAGACCGATGTCGCTGGTTTTGCTAAACGCAATGCCCTTGGTGCGACAGAGCGCTTCGCCTGGTGGGCGGTAGCCAATATTCACAACACCGCCGATCTCACCCTGGTGCCCTCTCAGACCTCGAAGCGTCAGCTACAAGAGTGCGGGGTGAGCCAGCTTGATCACTGGGCGCGCGGTGTTGACCTGCGGGGCTTTCACCCCGACCACCGCCGCGATAACAGCACTGCCGCGTTTCGCCGACACATTGCCCCGCGCGGTCAGGTCGTCGTTGGCTATGTCGGGCGCTTAGCTCCGGAAAAAAACGTGGAGAGACTAGCGAGCCTGCGTGGTGTGGATAACCTCCACGTCGTGGTTGTCGGCGATGGCCCCTCGCAGGCCAGTGTCAAAAAGGCACTGTCCGGGATTTCTCACACGTTGACCGGTGCGCTGCGCGGTGAGGCACTCCAGCGCATCTATGGCGCTTTCGATGTTTTTGTTCACACCGGTGAAGAAGAAACCTTTGGCCAAACCCTGCAGGAGGCACACGCCTCCGGCCTCCCCGTTATCGCCCCCGCCATCGGTGGCCCGCTGGATTTAGTCGACCACGGCACAGATGGTCTCCTCTTTGGCCCAGGCGACGACGTCGCCCTGGCCGAAGCGGTGGGCACACTGCGTGATCACGGCGCACTGCGCGAGCAAATGGGGGAAGCCGGTCGGCGCAAGGTCCTTGGCCGAGACTGGGCAAGCGTGTGTTCCCAGCTGGTTGGCCACTACCAGCAGGTCATTGACAGCAGTGTTGCCGGCAGTGTTGACAGCGCGAGCCACACGCCGTTCCGGTCACTGGAACATGTCGCCTAGCTGAGAGCGTTGTTATGTTCCGGCGTTTATGATTGGGGCTAGCGCACAACGAGGAAGGTGCTCCAACCGTGACGACGACCGCCAGTCCAGCGTCATCCTCCCCCGTGGCACCGGCTCCCCGCCGGCCCATCATCCCGGGTGGAACGCTCTACCGTGGAAAAGAAGGAATGTGGTCGTGGGTACTCCACCGCATTACCGGTGTTGGCCTCTACTTTTTCCTCCTGGTCCACATTCTCGACACCGCCCTGATTCGAGTCAGCCCCGAGGCCTACAACGTCGTTATCGGTGCCTACCAAACGCCGATTATGGGTGTCGCCGAGATCGGCCTGGTCGGAGCGGTCGTATTCCACGCCTATAACGGTTTGCGCATCATCCTGGTCGACTTCTGGAATATCGGCACCCGGATGCACAAGTCCATGTTCTACATCGTCGTTGGCTTGTGGGTTGCGACCATGATCGCCTTTACCCCCCGTCACCTCGCGAACGTGTTTGGTTGGTAAGCCCATGACTGTGACGATCGAAGTTCCCAACGCCCCGGCCCGGCCGCAGAAGCGCGGAGTCAACTGGGAAAAGTGGGGCTGGATTTACATGCGCGTCTCCGGTATCGCTCTGGTCGTGCTGATTTTTGGCCACCTTTTTGTCAACCTCATGGTCGGCGAGGGCGTGAAAGCTATCGACTTTGCGTTCGTGGCGGGCAAGCTCACCAACCCCTTCTGGATTGTCTGGGATACCGCGATGCTGTGGTTGGCGATGATTCACGGCGCAAACGGTATGCGCACGCTGATTAACGACTACGCCAGTCGGGAGCGCACCCGCATGGTCCTCCACGGTGCTCTGTTGATCTCAACGATCGCCATCATCATCCTTGGCACCCTCACCATCTACGCGTTTGACCCCTGCCCGGCGGGTTCCCCCGCTGAGCTGCTTCCCTCGTTCTGTGGCGCGGCCAGTTAGGCCGCGAGGACAAAGAAACTAGGAGATATGACCACCACCGACCACACTCCGGTATCCAGCACGACGGACGAAAACGGCATCACCACCCACGTCCACGAATTCGACGTCGTCATTGTCGGTGCCGGTGGAGCGGGTATGCGCGCCGCCATTGAAGCGGGCCCGCACGCCAAAACAGCGGTCATCTCCAAGCTCTACCCCACCCGCTCCCACACCGGTGCCGCACAGGGCGGGATGGCGGCAGCGCTGGCCAACATCGAAGAAGACTCCTGGGAGTGGCACACCTTTGACACCGTCAAAGGTGGCGACTACTTAGTCGACCAGGATGCGGCCGAGATTCTCGCGCGCGAGGCCATCGACGCGATTATTGACCTCGAAAACATGGGTTTGCCGTTTAACCGCACCCCGGATGGCAAAATCGACCAGCGTCGATTTGGTGGCCACACCCGCGACCACGGTAAAGCCCCCGGTCGCCGGTCCTGCTACGCAGCAGACCGCACCGGTCACATGATTTTGCAGACGCTCTATCAAAACTGCGTCAAACTTGGCATCAACTTCTTCAACGAGTTCTACGTCCTCGACCTGATCATGGTGCCAGACCCCAGCGCTAAGGCGAAGAAGGGGAGTAAGAAGCCAGAACAGGCTGCCGGTGTTGTCGCCTACGAGTTGGCAACCGGTGATATCCACGTCTTCCACGCCAAATCGGTGGTGTTTGCCACCGGTGGCTTTGGCAAGATCTACAAAACCACCTCCAATGCCCACACCCTCACCGGTGACGGCGTGGGAATCATCTGGCGTAAAGGTATCCCGCTGGAGGATATGGAGTTTTTCCAATTCCACCCCACCGGCCTCGCGGGGCTGGGCATCCTGCTCACCGAAGGTGCCCGCGGTGAGGGCGCGATTTTGCGTAACGCCTCTGGTGAGCGGTTCATGGAGCGCTACGCGCCGACCATTAAAGACCTCGCACCGCGCGACATCATCGCCCGCTGCATGGTCCAGGAAGTCCAGGAGGGCCGCGGAGCAGGCCCCAATAAGGACTATGTCCTCCTCGACTGCACCCACCTGGGGGCAGAAGTCCTCGAGACGAAACTTCCCGACATCACGGAGTTTGCCCGCACCTATTTGGGTGTGGACCCGGTCCACGAACCGGTGCCGGTGATGCCCACCGCCCACTACGCCATGGGTGGTATTCCCACCAACGTTCAGGCTGAAGTTCTCGCCGATAACGACACGGTGATTAAAGGCCTCTACGCCGCTGGTGAGTGCGCGTGTGTGTCCGTCCACGGATCCAACCGCTTGGGCACCAACTCGCTGCTGGATATCAATGTCTTTGGTAAGCGGGCGGGTCGCTACTCGGTCGAATACGCCAACCAGGCGGAGTTGCCAGCACTGCCCGAGGACCCCGCGGCGGAGGTGCGAAACCTGATCGCCCAGACTCTCGCGGCAAGTGGTGCTGAGCGCATTGCCCCGATTCGTAAAGAGCTCCAAGAGGAGATGGATAAAAACGCCCAGGTGTTTCGCACCGCCCAGTCGCTCGACGAGGTGGGCAAAACCATTTTCGAGCTGCGTAACCGCTACCAGAACATCGGCATCCAGGACCGCGGCAAGCGGTTCAACACTGACCTGCTCGAAGCCATCGAACTGGGATTCTTGTTAGATATCGCCGAAGTGGTCGTCGCCTCAGCGAAAAACCGCGAAGAAAGCCGCGGCGGTCACATGCGCGATGACTTCCCCGACCGCGACGATGAGAAGTTCATGGTCCACACCATGGCCTACCTCACCGGCGACCCGAAATCATCGACCGTCGACGACCACGTGACAATCGACTGGAAACCGGTGGTCATCACCAACTACCAGCCGATGGAGAGGAAGTACTAATGACGATTCTCGACTCCGCGATTGACGGTGGCCTCGACACCGATTCAACCGGTATGGCTGCTGCCGATGTTCCCTCCTTCACGGTGACGTTCATCATCCGCCGGTTTAACCCCGAAACCGACGCCGAGCCGTACTGGCAAGACTTCGATGTGGAGCTCTACGCCACCGACAAAGTCCTCGATGGTCTGCACAAAATCAAGTGGGATATGGACGGCTCACTGTCGTTTCGCCGAAGCTGCGCCCACGGTGTGTGCGGCTCCGACGCGATGCGTATCAACGGCCAAAACCGCTTGGCGTGTAAAACACTGATTAAAGACCTGGATGTGTCCGAGCCGGTCTACATCGAAGCGATTAAGGGTCTGCCGCTGGAAAAAGACCTCATCGTGGACATGGAGCCCTTCTTCGAGTCCTACCGCCAGGTCCAGCCCTTCCTCCAGGCAAGTTCCAAGCCGGAGAAAGAACGCCTGCAGTCACCAGAAGAGCGCGCCCGCTTTGACGACACCACCAAGTGCATCCTCTGTGCGGCGTGTACCTCCAGCTGCCCGGTGTTTTGGACCGACGGTCAGTACTTCGGCCCCGCCGCTATCGTCAACGCCCACCGCTTCATCTTCGACTCGCGCGATGAGGCAGCCGATGTTCGCTTGGAGATTCTCAACGACAAAGAAGGCGTCTGGCGCTGTCGCACCACCTTTAACTGCACCGAGGCCTGCCCCCGGGGTATTGAGGTCACCAAGGCGATTGCTGAAGTGAAGCAGGCGATCCTGCGCGGCGGAGCCTAAACACTTGGTTCGTATCGCCTCGATTAACGTCAACGGCATACGCGCGGCCTACCGCAAAGGCATGGCCGACTGGCTGGCCGCCAGTAAGGCTGACATCGTCACCCTCCAGGAAGTTCGCGCCGAAACAACCGACCTCGAAAAGCTGATTGACGACGGTTGGCATATCGCCCACGATCCGTGTAGCCAAAAAGGTCGCGCCGGTGTCGCCGTGATTTCCCGACTGCCCTTTAACGAGGTGCGCACCGGTTTGGGTCCCGACTCAGTCGACAGCTCTGGTCGCTGGATTGAAGTGGACATCACCACCGCTTCTGGTGCCCCACTCACGCTGGTCAGTGCCTATGTGCACTCCGGTGAAGCGGGAACACCCAAACAGGACGCCAAATACGAGTTTCTGGACCACATGGATGTCCGGATGAAACAACTGGGCGCTATCGACCACGCTGTGGTGACCGGGGATCTCAACGTCGGACACCGCTGGTTGGATATCAAAAACTGGAAGGGCAATAAGAAAAACTCCGGGTTTTTACCACAAGAGCGCGAATATTTTGACCGCTGGCTGGGTCATGAAGACGACGCCGACTACAACACCGGCGCAGGCGGCCGTTTTGTCGACGTCGGGCGCAAAGTCTCCGGCGAGGTTGAAGGCCCCTACTCGTGGTGGAGTTTTCGCGGACGCGCCTTCGATAACGACACCGGGTGGCGTATTGACTACCACCTGGCCACCCCGGCACTGGCCAACACCGTCAGCAACTACCGCATTGACCGCGCCAAAAGCTACGACACTCGCTGGTCAGACCACGCACCGGTTGTCGCCGACTACGACATCTAGTCGACTACTGTGGTCGAGGTGAGTAGACCCCGGCTTTTTTCTGGCATGCAGCCATCGGCAGAGTCTCTGCATTTGGGTAACTGGGCGGGTGCCCTGCTGCAGTGGAAGCAGATGCAGACCACCCACGACGCGGTCTACTGCGTTGTCGACCTCCACGCCATTACGGTCCCCCAGGATCCGGCGGCTTTGCGGGAGCAGACCAGGCGCACCGCCGCACAATACATCGCAGCGGGTATTGACCCGGATGCGTGCACCCTCTTTGTCCAATCCCACGTCCCCGCCCACACCCAGCTGGCCTGGGTGCTCAACACCATCACCGCGTTTGGTGAAGCCGGGCGGATGACGCAGTTTAAAGACAAGTCCCAGAAGCAGGGGGCCGATGCTGCCAGTGTGGGGCTGTTTACCTACCCCATCCTCCAGGCTGCCGATATTTTGCTCTACGACGCCGATGTGGTGCCGGTGGGCGAAGACCAGCGCCAACACATTGAACTCACCCGCGATTTAGCGGGGCGGTTTAACCAGCGCTTTGGCGACACCCTCGTATTACCCGAGGCGACGATTTTGAAAGAAACCGCGAAGATTTTCGACCTCCAACACCCGGAGTCGAAAATGTCCAAATCGGGTGAATCCCCGCAGGGCATCCTCTGGCTTCTCGATGAGGACAAAGCCCTGACAAAGAAAATCAAGTCCGCTGTTACTGACTCGGATGGCGAGGTGCGATTTGACCCGCAGAACAAACCGGGCGTGTCCAACCTGCTGACGGTGTATTCGATTACCCGGGATGTCAGCATCACCGATGCCGAAAAGCATTTTTCCTCCTCGGGCTATGGCGATTTGAAAACCCAGGTCGCCGAAGCCGTTGTCGAGGCGTTTGGTCCCATCCGGGAGCGCACCGAGGAGCTCCTCGCCGACCCGGCCGAACTGGATCGGCTGTTAGCCAGAGGTGCGACAGCCGCCACAGCGCGTGCCGAGGCGACCCTCGCTCGTGTCTATGAGGCCGTTGGGTTCCTGCCGCCTGCTCGCCCTTCAACTGATTAGGCTAACCGGGTGAAGATTTCTGTTATCGGCTGTGGCTATTTGGGTGCTGTTCACGCGGCAGGAATGGCCGAACTGGGCCACGACGTGATCGGCATCGACGTCGATGAGGCCAAAGTTGCTCAGTTAAACGCAGCACAGGCGCCGTTTTTTGAACCAGGCTTTGATGAGCTACTAGAAAAAACGGCGAAGCGCTTGAGCTTTTCAACCGATATGGCCGATGCGGCAGACGCCACCGTGCACTTTCTCACCGTGGGCACCCCGCAGTCACCCACGGGTGGCGCCGATATGACCTACGTCAACGAGGCCACCCAGGCGCTGCTGCCCCACCTCCACGCCGGGTCGATTGTGGTGGGAAAGTCGACGGTTCCGGTGGGAACCGCGCAGCGGCTTCGGGCCATGATCGAGCCAACCGGAGCGAAGCTGATGTGGAATCCGGAGTTTCTTCGCGAGGGCTTTGCCGTCCAAGACACACTCACTCCCGATCGCCTGGTCTATGGCATCGCCCCGGGACAGGAGGATCTTGTCGACGTTCTCGATGAGGTCTATCGACCGATCGTCGAGCGGGGTACCCCGCGATTGGTGATGGACTATGCGACCGCGGAGTTAGTCAAAGTCGCGGCAAACTCGTTTTTGGCGACCAAGATTTCGTTTATTAACGCCATGGCCGAAATTGCCGACCAGGTCGGCGCGGATGTCACGATGCTGGCCGATGCCATCGGCCACGACCCTCGCATTGGCCGGAAGTTTTTAAACGCCGGGATTGGCTTTGGCGGCGGCTGCCTGCCAAAGGACATTAGAGGCTTTATTCACCGCGCCGATGAGTTGGGTGTGGGTCACGCGGTCTCGTTTTTAGATGACATCGACCAGATCAACCTGCGCCGACGCTCGCGGGTACTCGATGTCCTCTCCGAAGAACTCGGTGACCTCAGCGGTCGCACCATTGCGCTGTGGGGACTGGCGTTTAAACCAGACTCGGATGACATCCGCGACTCCCCCGCACTCGACATTGCCGAAAACCTCGCCCGGGCTGGTGCCCACGTCCTCGCCTACGACCCAGAAGCCATGACTCCCGCCCGCCGGCGCCTCGAGCACAACCAATTAGCCCAGCAGATTAGCCTGGTCGACTCCCCCGCAGAAGCGCTTACTGGCGCAGACGCGCTCGTGGTGGCGACCGAGTGGGCCGCTTTTCGAGAATTTGACCCCGCTAGCGCCACACCCTCGATTGTGGTCGATGGTCGAAACTGCCTCGAGCGCACCGCCTGGAAGACCGCCGGGTGGCACTACCGGGGCATGGGCCGTCGCTAATTTGTCCAAAAATCAGTAAAGGCCCACAGGGTACCCAGCGGCGCTGCGTATACTCGGGGGCCTAATCGCATAATGCTCCGGGGTCGGTGAAAGTCCGAGCCGGCGGTGAAAGTCCGCGACCCGACTGGGGAAACCTAGGCGGTTGATTCGGTGAAATTCCGAAACCGACGGTGAAAGTCCGGATGGGAGGAGCAATAACAAGATGCCCGCTGCGGGAATGCAGCAGGCACTCTTGGTGTTATTCACCCCGGGGCGATAACCACCCCGGATGAGATGAATAGCCCAACCAACCACACCAGCACCGAGTCGATGGCTCGGGCACTGGAGCTTGCGCGGTTATCACCCGAGGTGGGGCGAAACCCGCGGGTGGGCTGTGTCCTCACCGACGCCAATGGCAGCATCCTCGCCGAGGGCTACCACCACGGGGCTGGTCACCCCCACGCCGAAATTGAAGCGCTTCGAGACGCTGCGGCAAAAGGAATTGACACCCGGGGGCTCACCGCCGTGGTCACCCTCGAGCCGTGTAACCACGAGGGGCTGACGGGACCGTGTTCGATGGCACTGATCGACGCCGGTATTTCTCGGGTGGTCTTTGGTGCACCCGATCCAGGCGCCGTGTCATCAGGTGGGGCTCACACCCTGGAACACGCCGGGGTGGAGGTCGAAGCCGGTGTGGGGGGTGTGGAGTCCGAGGAGCTAAACCGTCACTGGTTTTTTGCCATGCGCCAGCAGCGGCCCTACGTCACGGCGAAATGGGCGCAGTCGCTTGATGGCAGAAGCGCTGCCGCCGACCAGACCAGTCAGTGGATTAGCTCACCAGCCTCCCGCTCGAGGGTTCACGACCAGCGCTCCCGACACGGTGTGATCATGGTGGGAACCTCCACCGCGCTGGTGGATAACCCGAGTCTGACCGCGAGAAACGATGATGGGAGCCTCCGGGCTCTCCAGCCCCACGCCGTGGTGATGGGCATGAGGGATATTCCAGAACACGCCCGTGTTCGAAACCACCCCGGTGGTTTTCAACACATCCGACAGCGTGACCCACATAACGTGTTGGCACAGCTGTTTGCCGACGACTACCGCTCGGTCTATCTCGAGGGGGGCCGCACACTCATGAGCGCGTTTGTTCAGGCGGACCTGGTTGACGAATTTCACATCACCATGGGGCCGATGCTCCTGGGTGGTGACCAGGTGGCGATCGATGACATTGGTGTTGCGACCATGGCCGAGGCAAAGACACTCGATATTGCGAATGTGGAAAAACTGGGGAGCGATATATGGGTTATTGCCCACCCCAGCCGAGGGGAGAAGGAATAACAATGTTCACCGGATTGATTGAAGAAGTCGGCACCGTCATCGAACGAGTTGAATCAGGAGACGGCGAGCGCATCCGCATCAGTGCCGAGACCATCCTGGGCGATGTCGGCCACGGCGACTCGATTGCGGTCTCCGGGGTGTGTTTAACCGTGGTGGAGTTTTCCGATCATGACTTCGTCGCCGATGTGATGGCTGAGACGATTGCCCACTCGAGCCTCTCGGGTTGGAAGCCTGGCACCCGGGTGAACTTAGAGCGCGCAGCAGCACTGGGCGATCGCCTGGGCGGCCACATCGTTCAGGGTCACGTCGATGCCACCGCGACGGTCCTTTCCGTGACCCCCGGTGATCGCTGGAGTGTGTTGCGGTTATCCCTGGCTGATTCGATCGCCCCGCTGGTCGCGATGAAGGGATCGATCTGCATCGATGGGGTATCGCTGACGGTCTCAGCAGTGGGCGATGACTGGTGTGAGGTCTCGCTTATTCCCGAGACCCTCTCGGCGACGAGTTTGGGTATTCGCCAACCCGGAGACGTGGTCAACATCGAGACCGATATTTTGGCCAGACAGGTTCAGCGCATGCTTCAACTGCGTGAGAGTGCGGAGGTGTAGCCATGGCCATTGCCTCCCTCACCGAAGCACTCGATCACCTGCGCCAGGGTCGACCCATCATCGTCGTTGACGATGAGGCGCGAGAAAACGAGGGCGATATTGTCCTCGCGGCCGATCTGGCGACCCCCGAATGGGTGGGCTGGATGATTCGACACAGCTCGGGCTACCTCTGTGCTCCGATGCCCTCAGACTGGGCAGACCGGCTGAAGCTGCCCCTGATGGTCCGAGACAGTGAGGATGCCCGCCGCACCGCCTACAGCGTCTCCGTCGACGCCGCCCAAGGCGTCAGCACCGGCATTAGCGCATCCGATCGCACCCGCACCCTGCGGGTGCTGGCAGACCCGAACTCGAATGCTGATGACCTCATTCGGCCGGGACACGTACTGCCCCTTCGCGCCTCCGAGGGTGGGCTCATTGAGCGCCCGGGTCACACCGAGGCGACCGTTGCGCTGCTGGCCATGGCCGGACTACAGCCCGTCGGGGTGATCGGTGAGGTTGTCGGTGATGACGGTGAGCTGATGCGCCTGCCGGAGTTGCTGGAATTTGGCGCCAGTCAGGGTGTTCCGGTGATCACCATTGAGCAGTTGATTGAATCCGGTGAGGTCCTCGGCGATACCTCCATCCTCGGGTCCATGCACCGAGGCGCCAGGGAACAACAGCGAGTGATTTTTGAGGTGGAGACCACCGTCCCCACCGAACACGGGATGTTCACCCTTCGTGCCTACCGTGATCGGGCAACCGGGGCAGACCATGTCGCCATCGTTTCGGGTGAGCCCCACGACGGGATGCTGGTGCGGCTGCACTCGGAATGTCTCACCGGTGAAGCCATGGGGTCACTCAAGTGTGAATGTGGCCCGCAGCTTCGCTCCGCGATGGACACCATCCAGGAGCGCGGTGGCGCGGTGATTTACCTCCGCGGCCACGAAGGCCGCGGTATTGGGTTGATTAACAAACTACGCGCCTACCGCCTCCAAGAATCCGGTTTGGACACACTCGATGCGAACCTCGCCCTTGGCTTACCCGCCGATGCCCGCGACTATGGCGCAGCGGCGGCGATTTTGAAAGATATGGGTGTCACCTCGGTGAAGTTACTGAGCAACAACCCGGAGAAAAAGCGCCAGCTTGAACAACACGGTATTGCCGTTGGTGACCTGGAGCCACTGATTGTGGGTCTCGCCGCGGAAAACACCGGCTATTTAGAGGCCAAGCGTGACCGGATGGGTCACACGCTCCCCGGCGCTCTCGACACGGGCATCATCACGCTGCCCCAGGAAGGTAATCAGTCATGAGCACTCAGGGTGCACCCGTTATTGAGGCCATCGAGGCCACTGGCCTGAACATCACCGTGGTGGCCGGCCAGTGGCATCCCACTATCGCTGAGGGCCTGCTCGCGGGCGCTCTTCGCTACTTAGAGCGCACCGGCGCAACGATCACCGTGATGCGGGTGCCGGGAAGCTTTGAGCTGCCTCTTGCCTGCCAACGGGTGCTGAGCGATGGCGCCGACGCGGCTGTCGCCCTGGGTGTCATTGTTCGCGGGGGAACACCGCATTTTGAATACGTCGCCAGTGCCGCAACCGATGGGCTGACCCGCGTGGCGCTGGATACCGGCAAACCGGTCGGCTTTGGGGTTCTCACCATTGACGACGAAGCACAGGGGCTGGAGCGGGCCGGATTAGAACACTCCAGTGAAGATAAGGGCGCTGAGGCAGCCGATGCCGCCGTGCGATTAGCTCTCAGCCTGAGGGAGCAATCGGCGTTCTAGGCTGGGCGTGATGAGTAATCAGTCAGAGCCCCAGCGCGTCAGCGGTGATGCGAAAAAGCGTGCGCGCTCTCGCGGTGTGCTGTTGCGCTGGTGGGATCAAAACAGTGAGAAGCTGCGCCGCGCCATTAAGCCGGTACTCAAACCCCTCTACCGCCGCTTCCAGATTCGAAGCGTCATTGCCTGGTTTGTCCCCGGCTGGGGTGAAATCACCAAAAGCCCGGGTGGTGTTGCCCTGGAGGGAAACCTGCTTCCCGGGCCCGCAGACCGGCCGATTATCGGCATTGTCGGTGACTACGGCTCGGGTAAAGCCCCCGCCTTTGACGTGGCAGACCTGATTGACGCAGAAGGCGCCCAGGCTGTTGTCACCCTCGGTGACAATATCTACTACCAAACCGGTTACCAGGCACTCGTGGGAAACCTCTACGGCCGCTACCTGGAGGCAGGAGCGTTCTTTCCCGCCACCGGTAACCACGACTATTCCGAGGGTCGCGGTATTGCCCTGTTTGATCGCTACTTCGATTTCCTCGGCGGACACCGCTGGTACCGGGTGACACTGGGGCCGTTCGAGTTTTTTATGCTCGACTCCCACCAGGCACTCCACCACCCGGATGTCTTTCGCGCCCAATACGACTGGTTAGAACACGCCCTCGCCCAGTCCACCGCGCAGTGGAAAGCCGTCGTCGTTCACCACCCACCGCATTCCGCGCGAAGCCGCTCACAAAAAGAGTTTCGCTTCCCCTATGACCAGTGGGGTGTTGACCTGGTGCTCTCCGGCCACGACCACACCATGCAGCACCTCGAATTCGACGGAGTCCACTACATCGTCGATGGGGTGGGCGGGGGAAGCCTGCATAAATTTGAAGAACTCCTCGAAGGCACCCAGTATCGACTCTCGGGCCGCTACGGAGCGTTTTTTGTCCAACCCACCGACACCGGCCTGCACTGCTGGTTTAAAACCACCGAGGGTGATGTGGTCCACGAATTTGATATCGCCCAGAAATCCCTCGCGGCCAGCTAAGACTTAATCAAAAAAGAGCACCCGCAGTCGCCTGGTGGCAAAAAGTGTTCCGACACCACCGAGGACGACGAAATAGGCGACGTGTCCGAGGGTGGCGATACTCACCGCGCCGGTGGTGAGCGCGCGCAGCATCTCTACTGCGTGCCACAGCGGCAGGGCTTGGACGACCCACTGCAGGGCCTCGGGGTAGACATCGAGAGGGTAGAAGGTTCCGGAGAATAAAAACAACGGCAGCAGGGCAAAGTTCACCCAGCTCATCTGTTGGAAGGTGGTGAGGTAACTGGTGACACTCATTCCAATGGCCGCAAAACTCAGCGCAATCAACACCACAGCGGGTAACACCAGCAGCGCCCAGGGCGAGAGGATTAGTCCCAGGAGCTGCATCACGATGAGAAACCCGCTGGCGTAGAGGGCGCCGCGCATCAGCGCCAGGGTGATCTCACCGACGGCCACATCCAACGGCCCGAGGGTGGTTTGGAGCATTCCCTCGTAGAGGCGCTGGAAGTTCAGTTTAAAAAACACGTTCCAGGTGGAATCAAATACCGCCCCGTTCATCGCGGCAACAGCCAGCAGGGCGGGGGCAATATACGTCGCGTAGCTAATGGACTGGCCCGACGGGCTTTGAACATCGCCCACCAGTGCGCCAAAACCGATCCCAATGGAGAGGAGGTAGAACACGGGTTCAAAAAAACCACTCAGGATCACCAGGGCGTTTGTCGACTTGGTGGCCTCTAAGCCTCGGCGTAAAACGGCCCGAATGTTTCCCGCATAGAGGCTTGCCAAGGATTTCGGCAACCAGCGCTTGTGGCTGGTTTCTGGAAGCGGCGCCAGTGTCGTCATCGGCCAAGCCTCGTGGTGAACGTGCGAATCGCCAGGGTTACCCCAACGATGATCCACACGGTGAGGTAGAGCCCGTGGACGAGAGTCAGCCAACCGGGTTCCTCGTGGCCGTAGGAGACGACTCGGCCCCATTCGGCGCCGTGCCACAGCGGCGAAACCCAGCCGATGGGCTGGAGCCAAATCGGCAACTGCTCGAGGGGGAAAAAGGTGCCCGAGAATAGAAACAGCGGAATAAAGACCAGCCGGTAGAGCATGGGCAATTGCCCGCGGTCTGTGGTGATACTCGCCGCATAGGCCATGATCATGCTGCCAATAGCCATTCCCGTCATCGCGGCAATGGGCACCATCCACAGAGCCTCGGCCTGAGAGATACCGCCAAAGGCGATGATGACGAGGAAATAGATCGCCGCCGTGGCGAGCATGCGAAACAGGACGAACGTGACGTGACCGGCGACGATATCGACCCCGCGCAGCGGGGTCTGGTGCATCGCGATATAGATCGGCCGGTATCGAAACCCCACCAGGATTTGGTAGGTGGATTCTTCATTGGCGACAAACACCGCCGACATGGCAAGCAGTGCCGGGGCAACGAAGGTCAGATAGTCAACACCGGAAACGCCCTCGGGAACGAGGCTTCCCAAGCCCACCCCGAGAGCCAGCAGGTAAACAACGGGGTTGGCGATACTCGTGATGAACGCACTGGAGGCATAACCGCGAAGGGCGCGGATTTTTCGCTCGGTGACAAACCAGAACCGCCACGGCGCTGGCTTTTCTGCCCCGGGTGCTACACGATCAGTCTCCAGCGTCGTCATTCGATCAGACTCCGCCCGGTGAGGGTGAGGAAAACATCTTCCAAACTGGAGCGGCGCACCAGGGAGGTCATCGGGTCAATACCCTGACCCTTGAGGTGGTGCAGCAGTGATTCGCCATCATCGGTGTAGGCCAGGAGTCGATCGGGTAAGACTTCGAGAGACTGTGCGGCCTCGCGGATGGCACCGGCCATCTGTTCGTTTCGATCAGAGCCGAAGCGAAGCTCGACGACCTCTTTACTCGAATACTGCCGAATCAGCGCACTGGGAGCACCCTCGGCCATGATTGTGCCCTCGTCGATGACGACGAGTCGATCGCAGAGCTGTTCGGCCTCATCCATGTAGTGGGTGGTGAGAACCAGAGTGGTGCCCTGTTCTTTGAGGCGAAAAAGCCTGTCCCACAGCACGTGTCGTGCCTGGGGATCAAGACCCGTGGTGGGCTCGTCGAGGAGCAAAATCTTGGGGTCGTTGATCAACGAGCGGGCAATCGTCAGTCGGCGCTTCATTCCGCCGCTTAAGGCGTCAACTTTTTGGTCGGCTTTGTCCTGGAGTTCAGCAAAGTCGAGCAGGTGTTCCGCGCGCTGCTTCAGCCAGCCTGTGGGAAGGCCGAAATAGCGACCGTAGACAATGAGATTGTCGCGAACGAACAACTCGTGGTCGAGGTTGTCCTGCTGGGGGACAACACCCAAACGGGCGCGAATGGCCGGGCCGTCAACGTTGGGGTCCATCCCCAAAATGTCCAGATCCCCTGATGTTCTGCCAGACACCGCGCCCAACATACGCATCGTCGTGGACTTTCCCGCGCCGTTTGGACCCAGTAACCCAAATGATTCGCCGGGTGAGACGTCAAAGTCGATGTGGTCAACAGCAACCGTCTCGTCGTAGACCTTTGTTAGCTGCCGGGCCGTAATTACCGTGTCGGGAAATGTCACAAGTGCCAACACTAACGACCCGGGGTTGTTATCCGCTGAGCGAACATCAGGTTGCGTGGTGGTGGTAGACACAAGACTGGAAGTTCCTTGGTGCTCTAGTTAGAAGGTGGGCTCGCGATGAGTATGGGCTTTGGGATGCGCCGCACCCGCGGGTCACAACCACTGCGGCCCGGTGATGAGGAGGGCCCCAAGGCGAGCTTTCGCCAACTGATGCCCTTCCTGCTCGAACACCGCAGGGTTTTGGGACTCGTGATTGGCCTGAGCGCTCTGGGAGCCCTCACCGGTCTTGCCCAGCCGCTGCTTGTCGCCGAGGTCATCTCCCGGGTTGAAGAGGGTATCGACCTGGGTTGGCTGGTGGGCATCCTCGTTGGCCTCGTCGTTGTCTCGGCTCTGCTCTCTGGCTACCGCCACTACCTGCTGCAGCGAACCGGTGAAGGGGTGGTGCTCTCATCTCGCAAACAACTGATCCGCCGGATGCTGTTTTTGCCCATCCGCGAATTCGACGAGCGTCGAACCGGCGACCTGGTCTCCCGGGTGGGCTCGGACACCACCCTTCTTCGCGCCGTGCTCACCCAGGGACTAGTGGAGGCCATTGGGGGTGCCCTGACGTTTGTCGGCGCCATTATCGCCATGCTGATTTTGGATGCCCTGCTCTTTAGCCTCACCATTGTGGTTGTTGCCATCGCCGTGACCACCGTGGTGACACTCTCCCGGCGGATTCGAACAGCAAGCCGAAAAGCCCAGGAGCGCGTGGGTGATTTAACCGCCAGTGTGGAGCGCGCCATTAGCGCCATTCGCACGGTGCGCGCGGCAAACGCCACCGACCGGGAGATCGCGGAGATTGATAAGGACGCTGAGGGCGCCTGGCGGATGGGACTGCAGGTTGCCCGGATTTCTGCGCTCGTCGTTCCCGTCTCCGGAATTGCCCTCCAGGTCGCCTTCCTCGTTGTCCTGGGTGTGGGCGGCTACCGCGTCGCCAGTGGAGCTATTGAGGTCTCCAGCCTGGTGGCCTTCATCCTGTTTTTGTTCATGATGATCATGCCCCTGGGTCAAGCCTTCGGGGCGATTAACTCGGTCAACCAGGCCTTAGGCGCCCTGGGGCGTATCCAAGAAATTATCGACCTGCCCGGTGAGGCAGCAGAGGATGTCACCAGTTCTGATGAACCACCCACCCTGGCCGAAAAAGACACCCCGGCGCTTGGTTTTTATGATGTGAGCTTTTCCTACCCCGAGCGCGCCCACCGCAACGAGGCGGAAAAAGTGGTCGCCGAAACAATCGGCGAAGACGCCGTGCGCACGCTGACGGGACCCATTGATGTGGACTCTGCCCCACGTGATGACGTCCTCCACGAGGTGTCCTTCGAGGTGCCCCTGGGAGCGCGTGTGGCGCTGGTGGGCCCCAGTGGTGCCGGCAAGTCCACGATCTTCGCCCTGCTCGAGCGCTTTTACGACCCCACCGGCGGACACATCAGCCTGGGTGGGGTCGATATTCGCACCATCTCGCGCACCGCGCTTCGAGCCTCCCTGGGATATGTCGAACAAGACGCCCCCGTGCTCGCTGGCAGTATTAAACAAAACCTTCTGCTGGCCGCATCCGATGCCACCGATGCCGACTGTATTGAGGTGCTCCAGCGGGTCAACCTCGAGAGTGTTCTCGACCGCGACCCCGCGGGTCTGGATGCCCCCGTTGGCGAGGCAGGGGTCATGCTCTCTGGCGGTGAGCGCCAACGCTTGGCAATTGCCCGCGCGCTTCTAGCAGCACCACCCATTTTGCTTCTCGACGAGTCGACCTCATCGCTTGATGGCGTCAATGAGCAGTTGATGCGTGAGGCCATCGACAAAGTCTCCGAGGGTCGCACCCTGGTGGTGATTGCCCACCGGCTCTCCACCGTTGTCGATAGTGACCACATTGTGGTCCTCGACCACGGCCGGGTTGTCGGGGAGGGGACCCACTCACAGCTGGTGAAATCCACCCCGCTCTATCGCGACTTAGCGAAACATCAGCTACTGGTGTGAAGACGGGCGCCCTTGGTCGCCATTTCCTCCAGTGCGGCCTGACCGGTTGCGGGGCTCACCGCAGCGATCATGTCGGTGAGCACTCGGACATTTTGGCCCACACCGAGAGCATCCAGAGCGCTGGCTCGAACGCAGTGGTCAGTGGCGATACCCACCACATCCACATCGGTGATGCCGTTTTCGGCTAAGACGTGAGCGACAGTTTTTCCATCCTCAGTGGAGCCTTCAAACATCGAATACGCCGGCTCCCCCATACCTTTTTTGACGTGAACACCAATGTGTTGCAGGTCAAGCTCGGGGTGATACTCCGCCCCAAACGTGCCCGCCACGCAGTGGATGGGCCAGGTATCAACAAAGTTGGGCTCAGAGTCGGTGGCGAAGTGTCCGCCGTTATCCCCATCGGCGTTGTGCCAGTCGCGTGAGGCGATGACCAGTGCGTAGTCGTCGTGGTGATCTGCGAGGTAGTTACTCACATCCCGCGCGACCTGCGTCCCGCCCTCAACACCGAGGGCACCGCCCTCGGTGAAGTCGTTTTGGATGTCAACAACGAGTAGTCCACGCATTATTACCCCAGTAAATCCGTCGAATCAGGCTGAGCCCAGTCTGCCAGGTTCTCCCCGCAGCGGGCCAGGTCGGCCACAATCCGGTCAATCTGGTCACGGCTATCGTTTGACACCCGCGGACCGGAGACCACCACCGAAAAAACCACCTCCTGGCCATCATCGGCGCTGACGAAACCGGCGAGGCTTCGCACCCCGCGCAGACTTCCCGTCTTTGCGGTGACCCGACCATCGAGCTGCCCGGCAACGGTGGTGTAGCGGGTGCGAAGCGAACCCGTCTCACTGGCCACAGGCAGTCCCTCCCGCACTGCCAGCAACTGCGGCGACTGGGCGATCTGTCGCAGTAACCACAGCACCGCTTGGGCTGAGAGGGTTGTCTGGTCACTCAGGCCCGATCCGTCTTGAATGCTCACCCCGTCACGGAGCTCCGGGGGAAGGCCGACGGCGTCTAAGACCGCCTGGCCGGGCTCCAGAGTCTGTGCGCGAAGGGCAACCTCCCGGGCGATGACTTCAGCCAGGGAGTTATCACTATCGACGAGCATCGTGTGGATCAACTGCTCGAGTGGTGCTGAGTCCACCACAGCCAGTGCCCTGCCCTCTGGTGCCCTGCCCTGGTCAACATTGCCCGGTTGGACAATCGTCGGGTATTGGCCCGTGCGCCTGGATAGTGCATCGGCAAACCAGCGGCTAGCCCGTGCCGCCGGGTCAGTCGAGCGTGGCGAGAGGCGAACGGCGGGTTGATCGCGATCAGCATCGACCTGCAGGGCGGATACGGGAGCAATGAACCCGAGTCTGCTGGAGCCTGGCCGCCAGGAGTCATCCCAGGGGGGAAAGGATGCGTAGCGGGAGGTATCGACCAACACTCTGGTCGGGCTGATGCCCTCAATGGCTAAGCGGTCGACGGTCTGCTGGGCGAGGTCTTCCAGGGAGGCTTCGCTGTTGTAGTAGTTGCTGGCCACCTGACGAGTCAGCGTCACATCGCCTCCGCCGACTAACCACACGTCTCCCGGGGTGACCCCCTGGACCACGGTGGTGCGGAAGCGAAAATCCGGGCCCAGGGTGTTCAGGGCAGCAACGGCGGTAAAGAGTTTCACCACGCTGGCTGGTGCCACCATCGCCGCCTCGTTAATCCCCACGAGCTGCTCACCACTGGGTGTCGATGCCGCGAGGGCCAACTGGCCATCAACGCCCTGGATAAGGCTCGGGTCTAACAGGCAGGTTCGAAGGCGCGTAGCGGAGGTCGTCTCTGCTGCGCGCGGATCATGTGCTTCTGCCGGTGGTGGCAGCGGGGCTGGAGGGGGCGCCGGCGAAACGGCCTCTGGGCCGGAGGCGGAGGATACCGAGCTGGTGTGATTGACCGCAGCGCCTGTCGTCCCCGCGAGCGCCCACACGAGAGCGGTAGCGAGGACGGGGAGGAGTCTTTGGGGTCGTATGCCCACGGCCGAGACCCCCCTTTAGCACTGCGGTGGAGCCGGCTACGGGACTCGAACCCGTAACCTTCCGATTACAAGTCGGATGCGCTACCAATTGCGCCAAGCCGGCTAGGCCCCACAAGGATAGCGCCCGAATGGTGACCGGCGCCCGGATACACTGACGCCATGTCTGCCACACCGCTTCTCACGGTGGCCGTGGCGATGTTTCAAGCCCACGACACAATCCATCGGGCACTGCGCTCCATCTACGACCAGGACTTTCTGAACTACGAAGTCGTCATCGTTGACGACGGGTCGACAGATCAGTCCGTTGCTGCTGCTTCGGCTATCGACCACCCCGACGTATCGGTGCGGGTGATTTCGCATGAGACCAACCAGGGCCTGGGCCCGGCGAGGAACACCGCCGTGGCCCACGCCCGCGGAGAATATGTGGTCTTTGTCGACTCGGATGACGAAATGCTCCCCGGCGCCCTCGACGCCATCGCCGCAGTAGCGCAGTCTTCAGTGGCAGATGTTCTCCTGCTTGGCACCGTGGAGAACAAACGCGGTCGCGATCGGCCCCTGCACGATCCGGAGATGCTCACCGCCCTTGCCAGCAGTGCCGAGCCGTGGAATGTGACCAGCCATCCGCACCTGCTGATGAGCCCCCCGTCGACCTGGTCAAAAGCTTTTCGCCGAGAGTTTCTCATCGACAACACCATCGAATTTCCCCCCGGCTACCACCAGGATGTTCCCTCCAGTACCGAAGCACTCCTTCGCGCCCGGTATGTCGGTGCGGTCGACCACCTGTGCTACCGATACATCCGCGGCGAAGCAGGCAGTAGCGCCACCCTGTCCAAGGGCACCAAAACCCTGGTGCGCATCGCGCAGATTCAACGAATCCGTGAGCGCACCGACATTACGAGTCTGCCGATTGCGACCCAGCAATACCTCTCCGCGATGGTCGCCGTCCACCTGATCTGGGGGAACCGCGCGGCGTATCGGACCATGCCCGAAGAGCTCCATGAGCAGTTTTTTCACGACAGTTGCGCAGAGCTCCACGAATGGTTTGGCCTGGCCAAGCCCACCACGGCGGTTCGAAGCGAACCGCTGATGCCGACGAAAGAACGGGAGCTCTTTAGCGTCGCGCTACTAAGCGATAGCTTCCGGCTGTGGAAACACGCTCTTGCGACTCACCAGAAACGACTTCGCTGGCAGCGACGCTTCGACCTGCGTCGCTATGGGCCGTTTAAGTCCTCGCCGGCTAGTCCATCGCGTCGGCGTCGATGACGCTGGCAACGAAGGCCGCCAGGTCCGCCGGTGATGCGCCCGCATACTCTTGACCGTTAACCAAGACGGTGGGGGTTCCGCGCACGACGGGAATCTGTGAGTTTCGTACCGGCACGGGACCGGTTTTCATCGCGCGATCGGTCGCTGATTTCAGCCAGCCGGCAAAACGCTCGTCACGGATGCAACTCTCGACCTGATCGAGGTTTCCCACTCCGGCGGCGTTAGCCAGGGCGACCAGCTCGTCATCGCTCAAGCTCACCTGCTCGGGCGGAGCGGGTTGGTTGAGAAGCAGGGCTTCGCTGTAGTCGAAGAAGCTGTCGGGGTCGAGGTCTGCCACACAGGATGCGGCATTCCCCGCGCGGGTGGCGTAGCGCTGTCCGGCGGTCTGGGGGTCTCGAAACGACAGCGGGTGGTACTCGATCGTGACGGTGCCACTTTCTAGCCAGCTTCGAAACTGCTCGGAGTGGACGGCCTCAAACTGGGCACAGGCCGGGCAGGAGTAGTCGATGAAGATGTTGATGGCGGCAATCCCGGCAGGGTTTTCTGTCGAGAGCGTGGGGGCCTGCTCGGGCTGGAGGGCCTCAGTGCGCTCAGCCACGAGGCCCTGACCGATTTTGATTCCATCGCTTGCCATATTGCGCGGGCCGGGACCGGCGGGAGCCATCGACGAGGTGATGAAAAAGGCGATCACGCCGATAATGGCCAGGACAACCACGCCGACCGAGGACTGGACGAGAACTTTTTTGCGCTTGGACTGCTTGGACTGGGCTTCTCGCATCTCGCGGGCCTTCTCGCGGGCCTCCTGGCGACGCTGATTTTTGGTTTGGCGGGGCTCGGAGTAAGCGTTCATATCCTCAGGTTTCTCGTACGTTCCTGGTTGTCGTCGGGGTTATGCCAGCGGGGCCACGATGTGGTCCGCACCGCGGAGTCTTCATCGTAGCGCCGCCGGCTTGGAATCACCCATTCGAGACCCTCCCCGCAGACAGGCTCGGATGCTGCTGTCATACTAAAGACACCGCGATGGCGCGCGGAGACACGAGCCATCGTCTCTCATCCACAACGGATCGTCCGGCACGTACCTGCCGGTGAAGGAGAAAAACCATGGCAACTGTCACGTTTGATAAAGCATCCAGGCTCTACCCGGGTAGTGACCTCCCCGCAGTAGACGAGCTGGAACTCCACATCGAAGACGGCGAATTTCTCGTCCTCGTTGGACCCTCCGGGTGCGGAAAATCCACGTCCCTGCGGATGCTCGCTGGACTCGAAGAGGTTAATTCGGGTCGAATTCTCATCGGCGAGCGCGAGGTCACCGATACGCCGCCCAAAGACCGCGATATTGCCATGGTGTTCCAAAACTATGCGCTCTACCCGCATATGACCGTGGCCGAAAACATGGGCTTTGCGCTGAAAATTGCCGGGGTGAGTAAAGAAGACCGCGCCAAGCGCGTAGAGGAAGCAGCGAAGCTTCTCGACTTGGAGCCCTACCTGGCCCGCAAGCCCAAAGCGCTCTCCGGCGGTCAGCGCCAGCGCGTCGCCATGGGCCGAGCCATAGTGCGAGAGCCCCAAGTGTTTCTCATGGACGAGCCGCTGTCGAACCTCGATGCGAAACTTCGCGTTCAAACCCGCACTCAGATTGCCTCGCTGCAGCGCCGCCTGGGAGTGACCACCGTCTACGTCACCCACGACCAGGTCGAAGCGCTCACCATGGGTGAGCGCATCGCAGTGTTAAAAGACGGTGTGCTCCAACAGGTGGGAACCCCGCGGGAGCTCTACGAACGCCCGCAAAATGTCTTTGTCGCCGGTTTCATTGGCTCCCCCGCGATGAACATTTTCGACACCGAACTCGTTGACGGGGGCTTGACGTTTGGCTCGGCGACGATTCCGGTCGAGCGCGAGGCCACCGAGGCGGCCACCTCCAGCCACGCCACCGTCGGGCTCCGGCCAGAAGATATTGACGTCAACCCCTCCGGTGAGGGAATCCCCGCCACCGTGGTTCTCGTGGAAGAACTGGGTGCCGATGGTTACCTCTACTGCGAGGCGCAACTGGGTGGTAAAACCACCGAAGTGGTTGCCCGCGTCGATGGCCGCGACCACCCGGTGAAGGGCGACAAGGTCGTGTTGATGCCTATTGATCGCCACGTCCACGTGTTTGATTCGACTACCGGCCTTCGACTAAACCGCAAAGTCAACTCCTAACAGTAGGAGTGTGAGGACCTCGTTTAGGCCTGTCGTTGCCGGCCGATTTCGTAGAGGGCGATACCGGTGGCAACACTGGCGTTTAATGACTCCGTTTTCGGGTCGATCGGAATCGAGACAACCAGGTCGCAGGTTTCTCTAACAAGCCGTGAAAGTCCAGCACCCTCAGCACCGACGACTAACACCACGGGCACATCACCCAGGTCGGCCTCCCCGATCGGGGTGGCTCGATCTCCGGCGAGGCCGACGACGAAAAAGCCACGCTCTTGGAGGGCTTTTAGCGTATGGGTGAGGTTGGAGGCTTGAGCGACCGGTGCGTGGGTCAACTGCCCGGCTGATGTCTTCCACACCCCCGGGGTCACCCCCACACTGCGGCGTTTGGGCACGATCACTCCGGCTCCACCAAAACCCGCAGTGGAGCGAACAATCGCCCCGAGGTTTCTCGGGTCAGTAATCCCGTCTGCTGCCACCAGCAGTTTTTGACCCCGGTCAATCGCCCGGTTGGCCAGCTCAATGGGGTCAAAATATCGGTAGGCGGGAACGGTGAGGATGATTCCCTGGTGGACCACATCGGGCCCGGCTAACCGGTCAAGCTCCGGTGTGGTCACCTCTGCCAGCGGGATGTTTTTCTTCGAGGCGATATCGAGGATTTCGTTAACCCGCTGATCGCGGGCTAAACGCTGGCCCATGGTGATCTGGGTCGCGGGAACCCCGGCGCGCAGTGCCTCAACGACGGGGTTTTTGCCACAGACCACATCCGGTGGGGTGGGACCGTCTTGGCGGCTACCCCGCTGGGGTT
>CBFHWA010000007.1:7340-30134 GCA_965659525.1 Pontimonas sp. | reverse complement strand
AGTTCCATCCGATGACTCCCCCCAAGGTTTGTGCGTACCAGTAATACAGGGGGATACCGGCGATGAGGTTAAACGGGAAGGTAATTCCCAGGCTCGCGGTGAGGTAAATCCCAGGGCTCGCCTCCGGAAGGGCTAAGCGCACGGCGGTCGGAGCCGCGATATACGACGACGAGGCGGAGAGCACGCCCAAGAGTGCCGCACCACCAACGGACAACCCTGCGGCCAGGCCACCAGCCACCCCCACCAGTCCGGCGAGGACAGGAAAGACGGTTCCAAAGGCCACCAGGCCAAGACCGGTCTTTTTCACATCGGGCAGTCGGCGCCCCGCCACAATTCCCAGCTCCAGCAAGAACAGCGTGAGCACCCCGGTAAAGAGCCCCCCGAAGAAGGGCTCGATCGTGGCAAAGCCGGCCGACCCGCTGGCCACACCAATGGCAAGCCCGCCCACGAGCAACACGATGGACTTACCCGAGAGCACTTCTCGAAGCGACTCGCCCCAGGCGATTCCGCCTTGGCGAGCGCGCGAGGCCAACATCAACCCGACGATGATGCCGGGCACTTCCAAAATGGCCAGCAGGGTCACGAGATACCCCTCGGCAAATTGACCGGATGATTCGATAAACACCAGTGCGGCAGTAAAGGTCACCAATGATGTTGAGCCGTAATGGGCAGCGAGCGCACCGCGGTTAATAGGGTCCAGTCGTGTGAGCCACGCGGAGACAAAGTAGGCACCGAGTGGGATGAGGACGCCTAACACGAGCGTGACGACAATGGGCAGCCAAATTTCGGCCAGGGAGGCGTCTCGAAGCGCGACACCGCCCTTAATGCCAATACCCAGAAGCAGGTATATCGAAATGGCTTGATAGACCGGCTCGGGCAGGCGGAGGTCGCTTTTGATGGCGACCGCGAGTAAGCCCAGGGCAAAGGCGAGGACCGGTGGTGAGAGCAAATTTGCTATCGCCAGATCGACTACGTTGATGCTCTCCACGAACCCTCCCGCTGACGTGACCCGCTTAGGTTACTAAAGCCCCGGCCGATGGGCCGGCCGGTGAGCATCACAGCAGTTCGGATAGTCGCCGCGCGTGACTGCTCACCGCTTCGCCCATCAGTTCATAGTGGGTTCCAATTCGCTCCCGAACAGCACCCACGGCGATTGCCCCCACAGCGGTTCCTGTGCCATCGACGATGGGAGCAGCCGCGTCAACAATCTGGGGGTTTAGCTCTCCGACGCTTACGGCATAGCCCAGTCGACGCACCCGGCGGACTACGCGCTTTAGCCCGTTGAGGCTTCGAATACTTCCGGGCTGGCGGCGAAGTTTTCGCAGTTGCGGGCTTTCTCGGGGAAACCGGGGAGCATCTTCTGGTGGTGGCCGCCAGACCCCATGTTCTTCCCACCAGGCGGCTAATTCGCTATCCGAATAGGTCGCGAGTATGGCCCGTCCCGAGGCGGTCCTCAGAGCGGGCAGGGTGACCCCGCTCATGGACCCGTCGCGCAGGGTGTGTTGGGATAACTCGGTGCGCACGGTCAGCACTCCCCCACCACGTAAAACCGTCAAGTGTGCCGATTCTTCGGCCTGGGCGACCAGTTCCAGCAGCGTGCGCTGGGCGAGTCCGGCGAGGTGTGCCTCGCGTGTGCGCAGCGCCACGGCGTAGAGGCGATGGCCAAGCGAGTATTTCTTGGTCACCGGGTGGCGCACGATCAGGCCAACATCGTTGAGGGTTTTGCACACTCGTGAGATTTGTGCCTTGTCCCGGCCGGTTTCGTTGGCAATTTGTTGCACACCGAGGCCACCCTGATCGAAGACCTCTTCGGAGCCCAGAAGCTCGAGCACGTCGAGGTCTCGGACCAGACCTGAGGTGTGAGTTGGCACACGTGGAGGTTACCAATTGGTTGATATATCGACAACTCTATTCGACGCTTGGTGGCTAACGTGCTTACCCTGAGGGTTCCTACGCACAACTCAAGGAGGCATGCGAAACGAATGAAGTTATTCAATAAGAGTGCGATTGTGGCCGCTGGGGCCGCGAGTCTTCTCGTTCTCTCTGGCTGCGCAGCAGGCGGAGAAGCTGGAGAAGCCGAAGAGCCAGCAACAACCGGTGGAGAGACCACCGAAGAATCAGCGGAAGGCTCGACCGATTCGGGTCCTGACCTGTCTGGAATCTCCATCACTGTTGGTTCCAAGGACTTCGACGAGCAGCTGATTCTCGGCTACATGCTCGTAGAAGCTTTTGAAGCAGCCGGTGCTGACGTCACCGACCGCGTAAACCTCGGTGGAACGAACGTGGCACGTGAGGCTCTCGTCTCCGGCGCGATCGACACCTACATGGAGTACAACGGAACGGGCTGGAGCGTTCACCTGGGTAACGAAAACCCCAGCTTCGACCCGGACGAACTGACTGAGGGCGTGCGCGCGCAGGACCTCGAGGAAAACGGAATCCACTGGTTGGGACGCTCGCCGTTCAACAACACCTACGGATTCACCTCGAGCCCGGAGGCCACTGACGCCAACGGCGGTGCGTTCACCCTGCAGACCATGATGGAGTACGTCGTGGACAACCCCGACGCCGTCGTGTGCATGGAGTCCGAGTACCCCAACCGTGATGACGGTTTGGTGCTGATGGAGACCGCAACCGGAATCGAAATGCCTGAGTCGCAGACCCAGATTCTCGACACCGGTTTGATCTACACCGAAACCGCAGCCAACAACTGCACCTTCGGTGAGGTGTACACCACTGATGGCCGTATTCCGGCCCTCGGACTGACCCTGGTCGAAGACCCGGGCGTGCACATTCTCTACAACGTCTCGGTGAACCTCCGCGATGAGGTCTACAGCCAGGCTCCGGAAGCCTTCGACTCAATCGTCGAGAGCATCCTCACGCCGCTGGACAACGAACGGATGGCCGGCATCAACACGCTGGTTTCCGCTGAGGGTGGAGACCCTCAGACCGTTGCTCGCGATTACCTCCTCGAAGAGGGAATCATCTCCGAGTAGTTGATGAACTGAGGGCGGGGGTCAACACCCCCGCCCTCAGTTTCTTCTGAAAGGGACTCTATGGACTTCATTGCTAGCCTCTGGGCATTCTTGCTGGGTCGCCCCGGTCAGGTGCAAGCGGCGTTGATTGAGCACCTGATCTATGTCGTCGTTGTCGTCGGTATTGCCAGCGTCTTTTCGATTGCTCTCGGTGTTGTCACCCGGCAAAACGTGTTTGCTCGTGAGCTATCACTATCGATCGCCTCGGTGTTTCTCACCATTCCCTCTCTGGCGCTGTTCACCATCTTTATCCCGCTCGTGGGGCTTGGCTTCTGGCCGTCCTTTATCGCCCTGTTCCTTTACGCGATCCTGCCGGTGCTGCGCAATACCGTGACCGGTCTTGATGGGGTTGACCCCAGTGTCCTCGAAGCGGCCAAGGGCATGGGCCTGACAAGCTCAGAAGTCCTGCTGCGGGTTCAACTTCCGTTAGCGTGGCCGGTCATTTTGGCGGGTATCCGCATTGCCACAATGCTGACTGTTGGAATCGCCGCGATTGCCACTCTGGTCGCCGGTGGTGGCCTCGGAGACTTTATTAAGAGCGGGCTGGCACGCCTCCCGCTACCCAACTCGTTGGAGTCGATCTGGTTGGGCACACTGTTGTGCATCCTGCTCGCCTTCCTTATTGACCTCGGCCTCAAAGCCGTTAAAACCGCCACGATCTCAAGGGGGATCCGATGACCGACGACGTTCTCATCCGACTAGAAAACGTCACCAAGCAATATGGGGGCACTGACGAGCCCGCCGTGAATGACCTGACACTGGATGTCCTGCGCGGTGAGGTCCTCGTGCTCGTGGGGCCCTCCGGCTGTGGGAAATCGACCACGCTACGACTGATTAACCGGCTTATTGAACCGTCCTCTGGCTCTCTCTACCTCGATGGTGAAGATGTGACCAACATGAACCCGAGTCTGCTTCGCCGGAAAATTGGTTACGTCATTCAGCAGGTGGGTCTGTTTCCCCACCGGACAATCGCCGAGAACATCGCGACGGTTCCAAAGCTTTTGGGCTGGGACAAAAAAGCCATTGACGAGCGGGTGGACGAACTTCTCGACGTGGTCTCGATGGATCCTGGCACCTACCGCGAGCGCTACCCCAAGGAGCTCTCAGGTGGGCAAGCCCAGCGCGTGGGTGTTGCGCGCGCCCTTGCGGCAGACCCCGACGTGTTACTCATGGACGAGCCCTTTGGGGCGATTGACCCAATTACCCGCGACCGGCTTCAAAACGAGTTCCTGCGCCTGCAGCAGGACTTGAAAAAAACCATCGTCTTTGTCACCCACGACATCGACGAGGCCATCAAGATGGGTAACCGGATCGCGATTCTTCGCGAGGGATCAGAAATCGCGCAGCTGGACACCCCGGAGGCAATCCTCGCTGACCCGGCCGATGAGTTTGTCGAAAACTTCCTCGGCTCGGGCGCCATTTTGAAGTCGCTGACGTTGGCGAAAATCAAAGACCTCGAACTCCACCAAGTACCGGTGTTAAAAGCTCCGGTCATGCGCGACAAGGCGTTGGAGACTCTGCAGGAATCAGATGACAGCGTCGCGATCTTGTTGGACAAGGACGATAAACCGTTGCGGTGGCTTGACCAAGGTGCCCTCAACCGGACCAGTCAGCCGATTGAGAAAAGTGGCCGGCCGATTACTGTCGACCTGCAGCCAGAGGACACACTCCAGGATGCCCTCACGGTCATGCTGCAGTCGTCGACGGGTCTCGCAGCGGTGACCGATCGCAAGGGCGTCTACCTAGGCTGCGCGACGATTGAGAGCCTGGCGAACCTGATCGTCAGTGGCCAGGGAAGCAGCAACTAGATGACTGCGCTTCAGCCACTTCGACGCCAGAAAACGCCGCTTGCTGAGCGGCTGGACCTGATTGTCACGCCCGTTTTCGCCATCCTCCTGGCGCTGATGGCCGGTGTGGTCTGGCTGTATTCGGATATTGACGCAACGACGTTGACGATTCTCGACCCCGAAAAGATCGCTCGACAGATCCGCCAAACCATCATTCTGGGCTTCCTGTCCTCGGCGCTCGTGGTGCTCATCGCGGTGCCGATCGGTATCGTGGTGTCTCGGCGCGGCTTCCCCCGGTTGAAAAATTTCCTCGTTGACTTCCTCGGTCTCGCCCAGGCACTGCCCGCCTATGGCCTGATCGTGATCTTCTTCACCTTCATGGGAACGGGTATTGCCACGGTGGTCTACGCCCTGGCGCTGTTTTCTTTGCTGCCGGTGTTGCGAAACACGATTGTGGGTCTCGAAGGCGTCGATAAGTCTGTCATCGACGCTGGCCGCGGTATGGGCTACACGAAACTTCAGGTGCTCACCAAAATTGAGCTGCCGCTGGCGGTTCCGGTGATTATGGCCGGTATCCGCACCGCGATCGTTATCAACATCGGTATGGCCGCACTGGCTTTCCTCGTTGGCGGTGGCGGTATCGGTGAAACCATCAACTCCGGTCTGAAGCTCAACCGTGGTCCCGCCATCTTCATTGGTGCCGTCATGGTGGCCATCCTCGCGATGGTTTTTGATTTCCTCAGCGCCCTGGCCCAGAAGTACTTAAAGCCCAAGGGCATTTAGTCGACCAAAGCCCTCACCCAGCCGGGGGCCTTAGAGTCCCAGTCGTGGTTGATTATGAAAGTGCGTTGTCGTGAGCCTTGGCTCAGTGGCAAACCTGCGCGACCTCGCTCAGGTGCGACTGCGCACGGGTGTCCTCCGTCGCGGCCGGGTTTACCGCTCAGACGATGTGAGCACCATTGATCACAGTGAAGCGCAGCGGCTCCACCAACAGGGCATTGGTCACGTTCTCGATTTCCGAGGCGAGCCAGAAGCGCAGGTAACCGGGCGCGGACCGCTCGAGGCGCTGACAAGCTACAACCACCTCCCCTTCGTCCTCGCACCCGAGCGCGACCCCATTCGCACCCACCAACCAGGCCCGGAGGGCCTGAGCCCCCAGTTGGTGGGCCATTGGTATCTGCAGGTCACCGTTGATTCAGCAGACGTCATCGTCGAGGGCTTAGAAGCCATCGCGCGGGTTGATTCTGCGGCGGTTTTTCACTGCGCGGCCGGTAAGGACCGCACCGGAATTTTCGCCGCGGCACTGCTGAGTGTCGTGGGCGCGCCGGAGGAGGAAATCATCGCCGACTACCAGGCCAGCGAGAGCAGCCTGGAGCGGGTATTCGACCGACTCCGCGTCGCGCCCTACGGCTTTTTCCTCGAAAACCTGCCCGAGGCCGGCGCGCTCCTGCGTGCAGAGGCTGCGACGATGGAGGCGTATCTTGAGGCAGCCAGCACACACCACGGTGGTCTGATCGAGCTGCTCACCAGCCGCGGCTTGAGCGAAGAGACCATCACCACGCTTCGACACACGTTAGTGAGCTAATCCGGATGTCCAGTCCCCACTACGCACCCGCGCTGGAATATCTCTCTGGCGCCTGCACGGTGATGGCCGATTTGATTGACCGACACCGCTCCCCTCGGTTTGACCCGGTGGGACCGGAAAAATATTTCGACGTTCTTGTCTGCTCGATTGTCGGCCAACAACTCTCCGTTCGAGCTGCCGACACCATTGAAGCGAGGCTTCGCCAGCTTGTTGGGCAACTCCAGCCCGAAAACTTCGCACCGGTAACAGACGAAGAGCTTCGCGCCGTGGGCTTGTCTTATTCAAAAATTGCCTACACCCGCGGACTTGCCGACGCGTTTGCCAACGAAACAATCACCCCCCACCAGCTCACCGATGCGCCAGATGAGGAGGTGTCCTCGACGCTCACCGCGCTCAAGGGCATCGGTCCGTGGACGGCAGAGATGTTCATGATTTTTGGTCTGGGCCGACTCGACGTCTGGTCGCCGGGGGACCTGGGGCTGCGACGATCGGTTGAGCATTTCTTTGGCTCATCTGAGCCGGCAATCGCCGAGCGATGGCGGCCCTACCGCTCGGTGGCGGCCTGGTACTTATGGGAACACTCCGACCAGCTTCAAGGTCGGATTGTCGCGGATTAGGCCCGGCCGGATCGCCGAATGACCCGGTCGACGACAAATCCCATCGCAATGGCGACGACGACGGCCAGAACCAGCGCCAGCCACCACTGCTGGCCAAACCAGGCGCCCGCACCCGCACCGATTCCGATATAGGCACTAGCCCAAATGACACAGCCGGTGGCTGAGAGGGCCAAAAAACGCCGGATGGGGTAGCCACTGGAGCCGGCAGCCGCGTTAACCAATAACCGTCCATAGGGGATGTACCGGGCGGACATGATGTAGAGCGGACCCTGGGTTTCCAACCGGCGTCTGGTCCAGGCCAACACCGACCCAATACGAGTGGCCTCGGCTAGCCACGGCGCCTTCGCAAAGAGCCGTCCAAGCAAGAACACCCCGACATCCCCAGCGTGTGCGCCCAGTGCCGCGGTCAGCCCGAGGAGCGCGATGTTCGGTGCCCCGAGACTGACCGCGGTGCTGGCAAGGCCGGCAACGACGGTCTCGCTGGGCAGCACAATGGTGAAGCCATCAGCAGCAGCGAGCACAGCGATGACGGGGTAGACCCACGGGGAACTAGCGAGGTCAAACGCCAGGGTTTCAACAGCGCTCACACCCTCGTGTCTATGCCACTGAGGTAAACGGCAGACAAGAGATGCCGCTGCCCGAGTACGCTGGGGCCACACACCACGAGTCAAGGAGGGCCCGATGAAGTCAAACCGCCCGACCAACGAATACGAACTGCGCGAGGGGCAGACCGAAAAAGCTCGCCTCAACGCCGAAGAGGTTCCTCACGAGGAGGAGCAGGAAAAAGAGCGCGAAGAGCGCAAAGGGCTGGGCGACCCAAACTAGGTCGTAATAATGGGGATGGACTCTGTGGGGTCATCCCGGCGCCAGTTGGGTAGCTGCCAGTTAAAGGCAATGGCAAGAGTGCGCCAGGTGGCAATCAGGGTAGCGCCAACGGCCACGGCAACCACCGCCGAAACACCGAGCTCCTGAAGGCCCCAAACGAGCCAACCCCCGACGAAGGCAATAATCGCGTAGTGCTGGTAACTGGCGACAACCCAGGGGACCTTGTTGAGCAAAATGTCGCGAAGCATTCCCCCAACGGTGGCGGTGATGACGCCCATGAGTGTGGCGATAAGAGGTGTTGAGCCTGCCTCGAGGGCTAATTGGGTTCCCGAGGCGGCAAACACTCCCAATCCAATAGCGTCTGGCCACTGGATGGCTCGCTCGGTGAGGTCAAAGTGCCGGGACCTCAGCACCATCGCCCCCAGAGCACCCATGCCCAGAATCACCCACAGCCACTCTTGATAGGCCACCCAGAAAAACGGGGAACGATCCAGCAGTAAATCTCGCAGTGTCCCCCCGCCCAGGGCGGTGAGAACAGCGATCACAATCACCCCGACGACATCAAGTCGAGCCCTCGCGGCGGCGACAATTCCCGAGAGCGCGAAAGCCAACACTCCGACCGACTCGAAGACGACGAGGACAGTCCGGACCGTCTCGTCGTGAATGGTGAACTCCACCAGAACAGTGTGGCAGCAAACATTCCAGACGATGCCAAAAGATACCCCCATGGGTATAGTGGAGACAGGTCAGCAACCCCTACTACTCTGGGGCTAGGTCCCAACCCTCAAGGAGAATTACTGCAATGGAAACCGGCGAGAAGTGCCCCATCGTCCACGGAGCGGCCACCACAGAAGGTGTCGCCAATATGGAGTGGTGGCCCAACGCACTCAAACTCGACATCCTCCACCAGCATGACCGCAAAACAAACCCGATGGGTCCGGGTTTTGACTACCGCGAAGAAGTCAAGAAGCTCGATGTTGAGGCGCTGAAAAAAGACCTCCACGCGTTGATGAACGACAGCCAAGTCTGGTGGCCCGCCGACTGGGGTCACTACGGCGGACTTTTCATTCGAATGGCCTGGCACTCTGCTGGTACCTACCGCACAGCCGACGGCCGCGGTGGTGGGGGAACCGGGTCACACCGCTTTGCCCCTCTGAACTCCTGGCCCGATAACACGAACCTCGACAAGGCCCGTCGCCTGCTCTGGCCGATTAAGAAAAAGTACGGTAACAAAATCAGCTGGGCCGACCTAATGATTCTGGCGGGAAATATCGCCTACGAATCTATGGGACTAAAAACCTTTGGTTTCGGTTTTGGACGCGAAGACGTCTGGCACCCCGAAATCGACACCTACTGGGGCTCGGAGAAAGAGTGGCTGGCGCCCAGTGACGAGCGCTACGCAGCGGTGGAAAACCCCGCCACAATGGAAAACCCTCTGGCCGCTGTCCAGATGGGTCTGATCTACGTCAACCCCGAGGGCGTCAACGGCAACCCGGATCCGCTGGCAACAGCTGGACAAATTCGTGAAACCTTTGCCCGCATGGCCATGAACGACGAAGAAACCGTAGCCCTCACCGCCGGTGGTCACACCGTGGGTAAGAGCCACGGAAACGGCCGTGCCGAGAACCTTGGCCCCGAACCCGAAGCAGCCCCCATCCACGAGCAAGGACTGGGGTGGAATAACCACGTCAGCCGCGGTGTCGGTCGCGACACGGTGACCAGTGGAATCGAAGGAGCCTGGACGACAGAGCCGACCAAGTGGGACAACGGGTATTTCTACCTGCTGTTTACCTACGACTGGGAGCTGGTGAAGTCCCCGGCTGGAGCGTGGCAGTACGAACCGGTGGGGATTAAAGAAGAGGACAAGCCTGTCGACGTTGAAGACCCGTCGATTCGCTTGAAGCCCATGATGACCGACGCTGACATGGCGATGATCACAGACCCGGCTTACCGGGAGATTTCGGAGCGCTTTTACAACGACCCGGAATACTTCTCCGACGTTTTTGCTCGGGCGTGGTTCAAACTCACCCACCGCGACATGGGCCCCAAGGTTCGCTACATCGGACCCGATGTCCCCGATGAGGATCTCATCTGGCAGGATCCGGTACCGGCTGGTCGCTCGGACTACGACGTTGACGCGGTGAAAGCCCGAATCGCCGCGACCGACCTGTCGATTGCTGACATGGTCAACACCGCCTGGGATTCCGCGCGAACCTTCCGCGGGTCGGATATGCGTGGTGGTGCTAACGGTGGGCGTATCCGCTTGGAGCCACAGCGCAGCTGGGAAGGCAACGAACCCGAGCGGTTGAACCGTGTGCTCTCGGTTCTCGAGCCGATCGCCGAGGAGTTTGGAATCAGCGTGGCTGACGTGATCGTTCTGGCCGGAAACGCGGGTGTGGAGCGGGCCATCAAGAACGCCGGCTTTGATATCGAGGTTCCCTTTAGTCCCGGCCGCGGCGATGCCACCCAGGACCAGACAGACGCCGAGTCTTTTGAGCCGCTCGAGCCCATTCACGATGGCTATCGCAACTGGGTAAAGAAAAACTACACCGTGCCCGCAGAGGAACTGATGCTGGATCGCACGCAGCTGATGGGCCTCAGCGCTCCCGAAATGACCGTACTGGTCGGGGGTATGCGCGCCATGGGAACCAACCACTTGGGGACCCAGCACGGCTACTTCACCGACAACCTCGGAGCACTCACCAACGAGTTCTTCGTGAACCTCACCGATATGTCGAATGTGTGGGAGCCGACCGGGGATAACTCGTACAACATCCGAAGCCGCATCGACGGCCAAGTGAAGTGGACGGCCACGCGTGTCGACCTCGTATTCGGCTCCAACTCCATCCTCCGCTCCTACGCCGAGGTCTACGCCCAGGACGACAACAGGCAGAAGTTCGTGGAGGACTTCGTTGCGGCCTGGACAAAGGTCATGAATGCTGACCGGTTTGACCTTGTGAGCTAACAACAGTCACTCGCTGTGGGGGTCTGCTGCTGTGCGCAGCAGACCCCCACAGCGTTGAGCGCTGGGTTTTCCGCCGTCGTGAATCCCGGGGTGACACCGCCCACGCTCAGTCCGCGCTAGGGTCGAATGAGTAGCGGGTGTATCGCCCGTGTCCTGCGGCACACAGATGTGTCATCTCTGAAGCAGTGATTCAGTCTTCTTTTTCTCCCTAATGACAGGTGTTGTGTGTCTGCTGTTGCCTCTGTGCCCGACCCTCGCGAGCGCTACCGAATTGAGCCCACCGTGTGGCAAGCCCTTCGCTCCCCCCGACTGCTCACCCGGGAGGTGCTCGCCGGACTCGTTGTGGCCCTGGCGTTAATCCCCGAGGCCATCGCGTTTTCCTTAATTGCCGGTGTTGACCCCCGGGTCGGGCTGTTTTCGTCTTTTGTCATGGCGGTGTCGATTGCTTTTCTCGGTGGTCGCCCGGCGATGATTACCGCAGCCACGGGCGCCATCGCCCTCGTGATTGCACCAGTAGCCCGCGAATACGGTATGGACTATTTCATCGCCACCGTCATCTTGGCGGGGGTGTTCCAGATCATTTTTGCGCTGTTGGGTGTCGCCAAACTCATGCGCTTTATCCCCCGTTCCGTGATGGTCGGCTTCGTTAACGCCCTGGCGATCATGATTTTCACCTCCCAGCTGCCGGAATTGCTCGGTGTCCCGTGGATGGTCTACCCACTGGTCATCGCGGGACTGCTGATTATGTGGTTGGTACCGAAACTGACGAAGGCCATACCAGCCCCGCTGGTTTCCATCGTGTTGGTCACCAGTGCCGCTGTCGTCTGGGGTATCAACGTGCCCACAGTGGGAGATAAGGGTGAGCTGCCCGAGTCGCTGCCGTCGCTGTTTATCCCCAACGTTCCCCTCACCTGGGGCACCCTGGAAATCATCGCTCCCTTTGCCTTCGCGATGGCCATTGTGGGGCTCATCGAGTCACTGCTGACCGCGAAGCTCGTCGATGAAATCACCGACACTCACTCGAGGAAAACCCGTGAGGCTCTCGGTCAAGGCGGAGCCAATATCCTCTCTGGCTTTTTCGGCGGGATGGGTGGCTGCGCGATGATCGGCCAAACCATGATCAACGTCAAGGCCTCCGGTGCGCGGACTCGAATTTCTACTTTCCTGGCCGGAATCTTCCTCCTCGTGCTCGTATTGGTCCTGGGTGACCTCGTCGCCATCATTCCGATGGCTTCATTGGTCTCCGTGATGATTGTGGTGGCCATCGCCACGTTCGACTGGCACAGCGTCAAGCTCTCGACCATCAAAACCCTGCCCAAGAGTGAAATGTTTGTCATGGTCACCACGGTGGTGATTACCGTGTGGACGCATAACCTGGCAATCGGTGTCGCTGCCGGGGTTTTACTGGCCATGGTGATGTTCGCCCGGCGCGTCGCCCACTTCACCAACGTCACACGCCACGAGAGCGTCGACGCCGATGGTCCGCTCGTTCGCTACACCGTCGTGGGCCAGCTTTTTTGGGCCTCCAGTAACGACCTGACCACTCAGTTTGAGTACTCAGCCGACCCCAAAAGGGTGGTGATTGACCTCTCGAAGTCTCACGTTTGGGACGCCTCAACCGTGGTGGCACTAGACGCAATCGAAACGAAATATGAGACCCGTGGTAAAACAGTGAGCTTTGAAGGAATGAATGATGCCACGGTGGCCTTTCACACGAGGCTGACCGGGGAATTATAGAGCGGTCATCAGGGTTTTATTGAAGCGCACTGAGCTTTTTCATCCGCGGCCGCGATACTTCAACTCAACCTCTGATAAGCAGCGGCACGATCCACACGGGTTTCGCACCACACGGCAGGGTCATTAGCGGCATCGAATACCAGGCGACGAGATGGCACGCCCGGAGGGATTCGAACCCCCAACCTTCTGATCCGTAGTCAGATGCTCTATCCGTTGAGCTACGGGCGCCTGTTACCAAAGTAACAAGCTACGAGCATATCAGCCCGCACGAGGGGCCGACTTGGCCGTGCGCCGGCACCTCTGGGAGCAGTAGCGAACACTCTCCCAGTCACGCTCCCACTTCTTGCGCCACTCAAATAGCAGGCCACACTGCTGGCAGGTTTTTGGTGGATGACCACCTTTTGTTTTCGCGACCACCGCATTACCTCGACGAGATTGCCGCAAACTTACGGATCGACAGAGGGACAAACACTGCCAACATCACCGCCATACCGATGAGCACCGTCAGCAGGGGGTTTTGTGCTGTCCAGCTGCTGCCCACGGGAAACACGTCGGGGACATTGCCAAAAAGTTCCCTCGAGGTTTGCACCAGCGCCGAAACCGGATTCCATTCGGCAAACGTGCGCAGGGGGCCAGGCAGGGTGCTGGCTGGAACGAATGCGTTGGAGATGAAGGTGATGGGAAAAAGGATGAGGAAAGAGACATTGTTGATGATTTCTGGGCTTCGCACACTCATTCCCACATACGCCATCACCCAGGAAAACGAGTAGGCAAACAACAAAATCAGCGCCACTGCCAGGAGCGCCTCCCCCACACTGGAGCGCACCCGCCAGCCGACAAGGAAGCCCGTGGCCATCATCACCGCCATGGAGGCGGCGTTAATGAACATGTCGCCGTTGGTCCGACCGACCAGCACCGCGGCGGGATTCATCGGCAGGGTGCGAAATCGGTCGATGATGCCGTCTTTTAAGTCCTGCGCCATGGCCGATCCAGAGTAGGTCGAGCCAAAAACGACGGTCTGAGCAAAAATTCCGGCCATCAAGAACTCTTGGTAGCTCGAGCCTGGAATCTCAATGACCCCGCCGTAGACGTAGGTAAACAGCAGCACGAACATGATCGGCTGAATGAGGGTGAACACGAGGATGTCGGGCACTCGCTTGATTTTCAGCAGGTTGCGTTTGGTGGTGACCCAACCGTCAGAGAGAAACCGTGTCACGGGGCTTGCGTGGGGTTGGAGCATCTGACTCACGAGGCCACCTCCTCACTGCTAGCCCCAGCGTCGACGGGGGCCTTCCCGGTGAGCTCCAAAAACACATCATCGAGGGTCGGCCGACGCATTCCCGCGTCGTTGAGCTCAATATTCGCCTCAGCAAACGCCTTCAACGTTGCCTGCAGTGCACGCGGGGCGTTGTCCACCGCGATGGCCAACTGGCGCTGATCAGCGCCCACGGAGACCTCACCGTGGCCCACCCCCTGGAGCAGCCCGCTGGCGCGCGTCACCTGGTCGGGATCGTGGACGGTCACTTCGATGCGCTGGCCACCGACCTGGTCTTTTAGCTCATCGGCCGTTCCCCGGGCGATGACCGTCCCGTGGTCAACCACCGCGATACTGTCGGCCAACTGATCAGCCTCTTCGAGGTATTGGGTGGTCAATAACACTGTGGTGCCCTCGGCGACGAGGTTTTGAATAATCTCCCACAGAGCCAGTCGACTCCGAGGATCCAGACCGGTCGTGGGTTCATCCAAAAACAGAACCGGTGGTTTAATCACCAGCGCCCCCGCTAAATCAATTCGTCGTCGCATCCCACCAGAGAATCCCTTGACCGGCCGATGGGCCGCCTCAACGAGGTCGAACATCTCAATGAGTTCACGCGCTCTGGCCTTGGACTGGGCGGGGCTCAGGTGGTAAAGCCTGCCGACCATATCGAGGTTTTCAAAACCCGTCAGGTTCTCGTCAACGGCGGCGTATTGGCCACTGACCCCAATCATCCGACGGATTTTCTCCGGTTGTGCCACCACATCAACACCATCAATGGTTGCCCGCCCTGAGTCGGGCTTAATCAGTGTGGTGAGGACTTTCACCGTCGTGGTTTTACCGGCACCGTTTGGCCCCAGCAAACCAAGGATGGTGCCCTGGGGGACCTCCAGGCTGACGCCGTTCAGGGCGGTGACCACCGTTTTTGATGTGGAATAGGTTTTCACCAGATCGGTGGCAGAAATGAAACTCACACCTGAACGCTAGACCACGCTCGTGGCCAGTGCTCCCAGCCACCCCCTAGTACATCAACAGCTTTGAGCGCAGAATGCGCTCGAAGACTTCCACGCTGCCATCGGCTGCGGTGAGGTCATTCCAGTCAAGAATCATGCTGAGGTTGCCGTCATCGCCTTCGATGAGCACACAGGGCTCACGTCCGGCACTAGCGTGTGCTTCCGCTGCTGTCGTTTCGTTGCGGTGTCGCAACACAATCTCGTGGCCCAGATCGTCGGCCAAACGCTGCTCCATGGCAATCCACGACTTTTTCTTCCGCACAGGCGAATGGGTGATGTCACACAGTGCGCACTCCGCTGTTCCGACGAGGTGGCCCACCAGGTAGGCAATTTCTCCACGCAGACCGCCATCGGCGTTATACACGCCAATCAGTTTCGCCACAGCGGGTCCTTCCTGGTTGCTGGAGGTGCTGGGCTTGAGCGTAACAACAGCGCCTGGGTCTACTCAGCGCCAGCACACCACACACTCCTAGTCTGGACAAATGAGACGCCGCGCACTGGCTATCGCCGCTGTGGTCATCGGGCTATCGGCCTGCCAGTCTCCAACGGGTTCCCCGACCGACCCCCCTGCGGCACCCGTCATCGACAACACCACCGAGGAAACCGATGGTTCGGCCAGTGGCGATGACTCCCCTGCTGCCTCAACGGATTCGACATTCTGCAACACGTTCGATCCGTCCACACTCGAGTGGTTTGAATTGGGGCTCAGCTCTGGAACGTCGGTCTCAACACGGGCGGGTGTCGAGCTCACGCGTCAGCAAACAAAACTGCCTGAGACGTCCGCCGAGCGCTACAACACCATTGCCGAGGTCTGTCCCGGATTTCATCTCGTCACCACCTTCGATGGGGATACGGCCCTCCTCTCCGTGGCCCAGAACCGATTCGCCCAGACAGCGAAGCTGACCCCGGCAGGACTGCTTGAAAACCCGCGAGATGCCGGAGTGGTTGGTGGCGGTCCCGTTTGGGGCTTTCGAGATTCACTCGTTGTGGGAGACCACCTCTTTTTCTCCGATGCGATTATCGACGAAGAAAACCAGTGCGTCGCCGTTGGTGTTCACCGAATCGACCTTCATTCCCTCATCGGGGCCAGAGCCAGTGACAGTGAGCTGATTTACCGCTCCGAGCCCTGTGTGAGCTACACCGATGATTACCGCCCCGCCGCTCCGCTGAAGGTCCACCTCGGTGGAGCCCTCGCCTATAGCCATGACGACGATGAGTTGTACCTGTCTATTGGTGACTTTCACATGGGTGCCAGTCGAATTTCCCAAGCCGAGGCCATCGGCATCGACAACGTTGAACGCGACTACGAGGTCCTCACCGACCCCGACGCCGCGGTGTCAGCCATCGTTGCCATCGCCACCCCAGCATCAGCGGCCTCGGGCCGGGTTATCGCCAAAGGGCTTCGTAATTCACTGGGGATGACAGTGGTGAGAACGAATCGGCTGTGGCTTACCGACCACGGCCCCCAGGGTGGCGACGAGTTGAACCTCATTGAGGAAGGAGCCGATTACGGCTGGCCACTCACCTCAGAGGGCACACCGTATGACCGCACAAACTACTCAGATGATGCCGGCGATCTGCTGGCCCCGTGGCTCGACATTGTCCAAGCTGACGTCCCCGGGACCACCGAACCAGCGCGCGCCTGGTCACCGGCCATTGCCCCCACCGCCATCGTGCAGTACCCGTCTGGCCAAACCGGCGTCCCTGGATGGGATGGGGACCTCCTGGTAGCAACTCTTCGAGCACAATCCCTAGTCCACCTGTCACTCACGCCCGAGGCCACGATCGTCGAAGACCGAGTAGCTCTTGGTGAACGCGTGCGAGACATGCTGGTCACCGACGACGGGACGCTCCTGATGGTGACTGACTGGTCACTCCTGCTCGTTGTTGGTCCTTAAAGCCTGGCCAGCTCGTCAATATCGACCAGGAAGTCTTCGGCAACATCTTTAGACACGGTCATCCGGGTTTGACCAATCGCCCAGTCATAGTCCTCCGTTGAGGGCCCCGACTGGCTGCCGTCTTGATAAACCGCGTCTTCGAGGGCGCGCTGGGAGCCTTTTCTCGCCGCGTATTCGATATCGGCCGGCGAGAATCCTGCGGTTCTCTCCACCAGCCGGTCCAGATTCACGGCCTCTAACGACTGGGCGGGGATATAACGCATCCAGATGGAGCGACGGGCGTCTTCGTCGGGCAAACCAATGGGAATGACGTAGTCGAAGCGGCCGTGTCGCAAAAAAGCGGCATCCAGGGCGCGAATGAAGTTTGTTGCCACAATCAACAACCGCCCGCGGCCCTCACGGAAGAGGGGGATGAGTTTGAGCAACTCGTTGGTCACCCCCTGGGTGGGTGCAGGTGGCTCCCCGGTGCGGTGGGCAGCGATTTCTTCGACCTCGTCGATAAAGACCACGACATTGTCCAGTTCGGAGATTTTGGTAAACGTCTCCCGCAGGGCTCCGGCGAGGCCCCGGGAATCACCGGCGAGGCGAGCGGGGAACACTTCGACAAATGGCCAGCTGAGCCGGGACGCAACCGCCTTCGCAAACGTTGTTTTTCCGGTTCCGGGGGGCCCAAACAGCACGATTGCTCGGGGGGCTTCAACACCGAAACTCTCCGCCGTGTCCGGGTCTTGGAGGGGAAGGACGAGTCGACGCTCGAGGAGTTGTTTTTCGTTTTGCATCCCGGCGATGTTGGTCCACAGATCCGGCGGGAGGAGCCGGCCGCCCAGTTCAGCCAATGTGGCGCGTTCTTTTTCACTCATGGGCAGCTGGCGTTCGTAGTAGCTCAGGTGATTTCGATCCACAAAGCCGGCGCGGTTTAACACCCCAGTCTCGCGTTGATTATCGGGAACCAGGATGCTGAGCTTGGATAAACCCAGCGGGGTGAGTCGATTTTCCAGGGCTGAGAGCAACGCACTGCCGATACCTTGGCGGCGCATCGACTCGGTGGTCCAGAAAAACACGATCCAGCCCTGCTCGTGGGCAGCACGGGCGATCGCCGCGCCCACAACGCGGTTGTCGACAACAGCGACCACGGCGTGGTCTTTTTCACAGGAGGCGAGGACTTCGGCTACCGAGTAAACCGGTTCATGTCCAGACTGTTTGGATTCTTCCCACAGCGCTAACAGGGCGTCAGTATCGACGGGGTGAAACTCGCGAATACGAAAAGTCATTGTGCTACTCCCACAGTGGATTGGTGATCAAGCCGATGGTCTCGGATAGTTAGGCCCCTCGGGGTGGGAGGAAACGCTTCCCCCAGGTTAGGCGATGGCGACTGTGTGCCGCCAGGTGGCCGGGGGCGGAATAATTGGGCGAGCCTGAGGGTTGGAGAACATAAGAGCGAAAGGTGTGGAATATGAGTGAGTGGAACTACACGAAGTGTGCAAAGCCCTTTGAGAGTGTTGACCAGGCCCGCACGTTTATGCTTGAGCGCGGTTTTGCCGGTCAGATTCTCCTGCGCGAACACGGTGGATACACCGCAGTGTGTCCGACCTACCCGGAGGGTTACTACCCCGATGCCATCAGTGTCGAAACGGTCACCGAATCACAGCTTGCCTCGCTAAACTCCGCGGGCCACCTCGCCGGGGCGGCCATCGACGAGTGCTGCACCACTGGGCAGTCGGTGGAAATTGGCCGAGCGGGCCCCACCCGATAGCTAGGCCACAATCGCCCAGGCCGTCAAGCCGGTGGCCATTCCCCAGACCGCCGCACCCAGTGTTTGAACCACGCTAGCCCTCACGACACTGACGCCCAGGGAGACAGCCAGCGCGGCCGCAAATTGGGTGCCAATCAGCCACGGGCCAACAACCGCCATACCGATATCGCCATACCGGGCGAAAATGCTCTTCGCACGTGTCACCCGGCTATCGTCCGGGGTGTTCTTTCCTTTACGGACCCGACGAGCGTGCGCAGCGGCGAGGATGCGTTCGCTACCCCGTGCGAACAACACGATCGTGAGGCCATTACCGGCAACGGCCAGAACCATCGACCACGCCGGCGGGAGTCCCAGAGCAATTGCCACGGGAATCACGACGACAGCCTCGAGCCACGGGGTCGCCCCCGCAATGAATACTCCCAGCAGCCCCAGCTGCTCGAGAAGCGCCTGGGCAGACATGGCACCGCCTTACCTCACGCCCCAGTCCAGAATGCGTATTCTGCACTGCCAATACCCCCATTCTCCCAGAGGCCATCCGCCCCTCGAACCCGCTAGGGGTTACACGCGGGGCAGTGTGCCGGGTCCACTCCATCCGCGATCACCTGCGCTTGAGTGTGGGAACACAGCGCACACCCCCAGACGTCTGCCCGGCGAGCCTGCTCCACGAGTCCTCCACACCCCAGGCAGGCCAGGGCGTATTCATGGGAAACCACACCCCATCCGGGTGTCGCGCAGGCAGGACAGGGTGTAGCCAAACGGTTAGCGAGCAGCTCGGCACACTGGCCAATAACTCGCTGTCGCGATGGACACACCATCGCGCGGTAGTCCGTTTCGATTACCACCCCCGAACCGGTCGCACTCTCACAGTCAGACACCGCCTGGGCAACCTCGTTAATATCCCTCAGACCTTTTCGCACCCATGTGACCTCATCACCCGCGTTGGTGACGATGACGGCGTGCTGGGGAAGATCGGCCTGGCGTTGCACCTCTGGCCAGGACGTCTGTTCCGACACAGTATGGCGAAAGGCGATGATGTCCGCGCTGGTGTGCCACTGGGCCAGGCTGATTCCCTGGTGGTCGTCGAGGTACACGATGATTTCCTGATCAACGGTGATGATGGGCATCCGGGGGTCTGGTCCAATAGATCCCTCACTGGCCAGGCCTCGGCCCACACCGGCACTCATCATTCCCGCACGGGCTTTGGCATATGCCGTCTGTTCGGGGCTGCCGACACGGGGGCGCTCACCGCTGAAGGTTCCAAACTGGTCGGTATCAATGGCTACCGGCCGAACGTCCCAGCCGAGGATGTCGGCGAAGACCGGCGCGATAACGCGGTGTTTATCGTGCTGGGTTGCCAGAACGAGTGAGTCGTCGGAGCTCACGAGGGTCAACTACCGCGAGCAAAGAGGTCGATGAGTTCACCGACCGTGTGAGGGGATTCGGCCTGGTGCCGAAAAGGCGCATCCGGGTTCACGGTGTAGTGGTTGCGTCGACCCTGACGGTTCCTCTGGAGGTAGCCCTCCTGCTCGAGGTCAGTCACGATGGCCTGGGCGGTTCGCTCGGTCACCCCGGCCAACTGTGCGAGATCACGCACTCGCACATCAGCGTTTTGGGCGACCAGGAGCAAGATGCGGCCGTGATTAGTCAGCAGGGTCCACTCCCGACCCGGCGCCTCATCGCTACCCGACATGGCTCTCATTCTGCCCCTGCGCCTTGGAAAATGCCGAGTCCCCGTCGTGAAGCTCTAATTTCTCCACGTGCATCCAGCGGTAGCGCTGGGCAATCAAGCTCATCAGACGCATGATTTCCGCATCAGCATCGTCGGGGGATTGACCAAACTGGAAGCGGCAGCGGTAGTGATCGACACACGTGGGCCCCACAGCCGCCGCAGGCCAGACCTGGGTGCCACGGTTTGAAACCATCACTAACTGGGTGCTGTCACTTGCGACCAACGCTTCGAGCTCTCGGCCCACCTCATCGGGTCCCTGCTCAGTCTCGATGAAGATGTCCACACCCCAGGTGGTGCGCACCTGAGGATGAAAGCTGGCATCCTGCGCGGAGATCACGGGTGGGCTAAACACCTCAGGGTGAGCCACAACCTCGTCATCAACTGTGCCCAAACGCTGGGCGATTGCGTCGGTGAACTGCTGAGTCCCCACGCACTGGTCTGCTCCGAGGTCGGCGGTGTGAATGCCCTGCGCCAAAGTCGCCTGGAGTGCCGCCTCGAGCGCGCTCGCGTGAGCGGGGAGGTTCACCTGACGCAACATCATCACTGCCGAGAGAATCATGGCCGTGGGGTTGACCACGTTGGCCCCGGCAATATCCGGTGCCGTTCCGTGGACAGCTTCAAACATCTGCACGTCGTAGCCGATATTGGCTGAGGGTGCGACGCCTAAACCGCCGACGAGGCCACTAGCGAGGTCGCTCAAGATATCGCCGTTCATGTTGGTCGTCACAACCACATCAAACTGTTCAGGCGCGATGACCATCTGGTGGGCGAGGTTGTCAACCAGCATGTGCTGTGCGGTGATGCCGGGATAGGTCGCTGCGGCTGCTTCACACTCCCGCTTGAACATCCCTTCGGTGAGTTTCATGATGTTGGCTTTGGTCGCCACGGTGATGGTTTGTCGTTGATGAGCGGCGGCGTAGCTCAGCGCAGCGTGGGCGATGCGCTGGCTTCCCAGCCGAGAGATCAGTTTCAAGCACTGCGCAACATTGGGTGTTTGCATGTGTTCGATGCCAGCGTAGAGGTCTTCGATATTTTCCCGAACAATCACCAGATCCACCCCCCGACCAGAAAAAGGGGTCGTGATGCCGGGCAGTTCGCGCGCTGGCCGAATGTTCGCGAATGTCTCAAAGAGTTTGCGCAATGTCACATTGGCGCTTTTTTGGCCATGGCCAATCGGAGTAGCCAGAGGGCCTTTGAGAACAATGCCGTTTCTTGCAATCGAGGAGACCGTCTCGTCAGGAACACCAGAGGCGACCCCGCGCTCGAAGGCGACACCGCCCGCATCGGCGTACTCCCAGGTAATTGGAGCGCCGGTTGCCTCGACGAGGGTGGTCGCCGCAGCGACCACTTCAGGTCCGACTCCATCTCCGGCGAGGACAGTAACGGTGCGCGGGGTGTACCCAGGTGAACTATTCATAAGAGCCATATTACCAGAGTATTATTTCGCGTATTTCACTGCCGTCTTAGTGCCTCCTGATTGCCAGAGAGTTTCAGCCACCCTCTTGTGTCAATTCCCCTGAGCGATAGCGTGGGCCCTACGATCACCTTCCCCACAAAACAAAGGATTCCCACCGTGAATGAAAAAGACCTCGTCAACACTTGGAACGATATGCGTCGCCAGATCATCCAAGCCCAACTCCAGTCGGTGATCGCGCTCTCAGTCGTCACCGTCCTCGCCGCCATGGGGTACTTCTCAACAGCCGGGACCATCGTTGCGCTGTTCTCGCTGGCGTTTCTCGTGACCGTTGGGTCGCTGGGAGTGCTCAACCAGTTCGCCATCATTCGTGAGGCAAAGGCGCTGGTCGATCAGTTTGGAACTGAAAGTGCCAGCGGGTCAATGGGCAAGACCATCGCCGGGAGCAAGAGTTACCTGACCCTGACACAAGCCCTCATGACCGTATTCAGCCTGACACTGGTCATTCTCTTCGCAATCGTGGTCTTCACGGTCTAATTCCAGGCCGCACGAAGCGCCGGGAGACACGCGTGAAAGCAGAGGTCTGCGCGATCAGTATCTCCTCCGTTTTTTCCAATCGCATCTCGGGCCTGCCGATTAGTCGCCGGTCCGCGAGGCGAGGCTAAGGTTCCTATTCAGGAACCCTTCGATTGGTCCAGCGGGTTTCATGGAGCCCCAGCGCCCTTCCGCGTCCAGGGTGCTGGGCAGGTGCAGTGAGTAATTCCCGGCACCGAATCCGGAAAGGTGTTGGACAACCAGCGTTATCGAACGGACACTCGTTTTCCCCGTCACGAGCCACTCGCACCGGCTTGCGAAACTACCGCAGAGTTGGTTGGAGACTCTCCGCACTGACCGACACAAAATTCCCGGCCGCATCGACACTGATGTGATTGGTCAGCACTAATGGATACCCCAACTCGTGATACCCGGTCATGACAATCTTGTATGCCCCGGGCGCAAGAGCCCCTAACTCGATGCGCTGCTCAACATGACCTCCACCATTGGTGACACCTGTCGACAAAACTGTCCTCGGCAACGCTGAAGTATCCCTCCTGTGAACGCTCAGCGTGTAGGGCGAGTTCGGGGCAATGGCGAAAGACCCGTGGTACACCGGGGTTCCTTCAACGGAGCGCCCCGGTCCTCCT
>CBFHWA010000007.1:0-7330 GCA_965659525.1 Pontimonas sp. | reverse complement strand
GTAGATTCCCGGGATGCTTGACGGCTCAGAGCGGGAATTATTGTCAGGGCTAACAGTCGACTCCGCAGCCTGATACTGGGCGGAAAAAATCGCAGAGGAGAAGTTCGTGTCACGCAATTCGAGAGCATACGAGGCAACAGACGTATCCGGGGTCGACGTCCCCAGAGCGCTGGCCAACGTTTGGCTTGCTCCCGAGAGCTGAACGTCGACGTCGGAGGCGTCCCAATCAAGGGTGACAACGACATCAAAAAAATCAACCCCATCGATTTGTGGAGCACCGCTGCCCCGGACCTGAAGCGTTAACTGATCCCCGTTTTCGTTGAGAGCCAGGTTGTCCACGGGAGAAATTGACCACGCAATGCCATCAGGTGACCACGTTCCGGAATTTTCGTCGCTCGCCTCGAATGAGAAAGCGTCAACAGCATTGTCAAAGCCTCTTGCGGAGGATGCGATTGCCGACGTTGACGCGCTACTCAAATCCAAAGCGATCTCGAACGTAAAGATATCTCCAGTCACAATTGAGGTGCCGACCGTAGAGGTCGCCGTAGCGCTTCCTCGAACTAACAAAGAATCAGAGGCAAGAGCGGAGTTTGCCGGAATCCACGACAAGGCCAGAGCACTTGCGATGATGAGCGGGACAATTTTTGCTCGCACAAGAACAGGAGTGTACAAGCTCTGATTGCCCTGTCTCAAGCGATTCGAGCGATGGAGACCGGCTGAAAAAACCACACCGCATGGAAAGCGCAGTCTTGTTGTCAATGATTTTGACCGCGGTACCGCTCGCTCAGAAAGGGGAGTACGGAGCGGAGACGGAGGGATTTGAACCCTCGGTCCCCTTACGGGGACTCCACCTTAGCAGGGTGGTGCACTAGGCCAGACTATGCGACGTCTCCAGAGCGAGCCCCAGCCTAGCGGGTCACCGCTCATGATTCGACCCAGCGCTTTACTGGTGATACTCGGTCTAGTTCGCCACCGCACACGTCACGTCACTGGCCGTTTGACCGACAAGACCGTCGAGAACTTCCGCCTGTGTCACCGGCTCATCCGCATCACCCTGATCAGATTCTGGCTGATCAGTCGTATCCCCGTCAGGGGTCGGCGGGGCTGTCTGCTCACCGGCCGCATTGTCTTCTCCAGAGGCGTCATCGATTGGCTCGGCTGCCGGCTGGTCATCGCTCGATGCTGAAGGGTCGGCGGTAACCGCTTCGTCCACCGGTGCATCTTCAGAACCGCGTCCACCAGAATTATCGGCCAACAGATAGGGCTCGTCGAGTTGAATTTTTGCCAAAATCTGCTGCGCCAAATTCGGGTCAGGAACGACTTTGCCGGAATATTCCGCTGGCGCGTCGAGGACCGGGAACTGGATAAACACGATGTTCTCGTTGGGAATATTACGAAGCGCCCGCGCCATTGACACCATCACGTCGAGGCTTCCCAGTGAGCTGGAGAGCACCATGGTCTGAGCAGCGACCTGGGCAATGTTGTAGAGCTTGCCAATGTCATTGAGGACACCATCGGCCTGCAGCCGACGAACCAACGCCGACATATAGACCTGCTGGGAGGAAATTCTCGCAAGATCGCTGCCATCACCAACACCCTTGCGGGTGCGCAAGAACGCAAGCGCCTGGCCACCCTCGAGGGTGTGCCAACCGGCTTCTGGCAAATCAAGGCCCGACCAGGGGTCAAAAATCGGTTCGTTGACACACACCTCAACGCCGCCAACCGCTGTCGACAACTGTGCGACCCCGGTGAAGGTCATCACCCCGGCGTAACCAATCTCCAACCCGGTGAGCTGTTCAAGGGTTGCCGCCACGCAGGGCAGGCCGCCGATACCCCAGGTGGCGTTCAGCGGTGTCATTGACCGCGGGTTCGACATCGAACCATCGCCTTGTTCGCAGGCGGGAACGTCCACCAGGGTGTCACGCGGGAAACTCATCACGGTCGCGTGGTCGTGGTTTTCAGACACGTGAACGAGGAGGTTGACGTCATTGAGCTCGCTGTCGGTTTCGCCAAACTGCTCACCCTGACCGACTCGGGTGTCAGAACCCACAATAAGGACGTTGAAGCCGCCCTCCCACTCACCGACTCCAGCCAAGACGGGAGCCTCGTGGCCGGGAAGCTCAACGGTTTGGAGCGAGCTGGTGAGGCTGGTCAGTGCAAAGCCGACAACTGTCGCGGCACTAATGACCAAGGACGTCACGACGAGCGCGGAAATGCTCGCCACAACCTTCCAGCCGCCCATGCGTTTTTGAGTGGCATGGTGAGGCTGGTACCAGGTTCCATCGCGTCGCGGCTGGCGCATTGCGATGTTCTCGGACGTCACCACGCAATCCTCTCAGTGTGCTGCCCCGACCGGCGACTCATTCCACGCCATTGACGCGATGAAGTCGGCATTCGGACATGCAGGGGCATCTCCCCGGCAGCATCCATGAGTCTAAGTCAGCGGGCTATGGACCGGCTTGGAAACTGCAATCGTGCGCGAAAAACGCCGGAGAGCGACGATACTCAGCCACGAACGGGCGATAAAAATCCAGCGGAGGGCGTGGGATTCGAACCCACGAGGCATTTCTGCCCACTGGTTTTCAAGACCAGCTCCATCGGCCGCTCGGACAGCCCTCCACCCGCCAGTCTAAACCGGCTGGCGATGGGCTGCATCAGAGACTGCGTAACGCCCAGGCCACACCGTCGTCAACATCGGGACGGGTGACTTCGGTGGCGTGGGCTAAGACATCCGCTGGTGCCTGACCCATCGCAATCGCCCGACCTTCAACGCCGGCCCACTGAAACATTTCGATGTCGTTTCGACCATCACCGATAGCCAGCACCCGGTGGCGGGGAATGCCCAGCCGTGCCCGAACACGCTCCAGAGCTGTTGACTTATTGACCCCCGCCGGGGCAATATCCAGCCAGTTTGTCCACCCCACGGCGTAACTCACGTGGTGCAGGCCCAAGTCGTCGACGGCCTGTTGGAAGTCATCGGCATCGTGGCCGGGGGCGATCACCACAACCCGAGTAGCCACAGTCGTCAGGAGGTCATCAAAGGCGACCTGCTCGGTGGAGATATCGAGAGCACCATCGGGGAACCAGCCGGTGTAGCGATAGAGGCCGGCTTCATTTTCGACCGCGTAATTCGCGGTGGGAAGTCGCTCCCTAATTGACTGGAGCACCGGGGTGGGGTCGAAATGCTCGACGTGTTCACGGCGGTAACCCCGTGGGGCGAGGCCATCGCGGCGCAGCGTAATGGCCCCGTTGGAGGAGACGACATATTCCGGTGACAGCTCCAGCTGTTCCAACACCGGCAGGGTCATCGATACGGAGCGCCCCGTTGCCAGGGTTACCTCATGGCCGTTGTCGCGCACCCGAGCCACCTCACGACGCACCTGCTCAGAGAGGGTCCCGTTTTCGTGCAGCACGGTTCCGTCAATATCGAGGGCAACCAGCCACGCGTGATCGGGTAACACGCGAGCGCGGTCGCTCGTGGTGGGGGCAGTTTCGCTCACGGGGTCCCTTGAGGAACAATCAGATCCATACCCATGAAGGGGCGTAAAGACTCTGGCACCACGACGGAACCGTCGGGTTGCTGATGGGTTTCTAAGAGGGCAACAATCCACCGCGTTGTGGCCAATGTTCCATTGAGTGTGGCCACAGTTTGGCTCTCGCCATCGACGCGGTGGCGGGTGTTCAACCGTCGGGCTTGATAGGTCGTGCAGTTGGACGTACTCGTCAGTTCCCGGTAGGCCGACTGGGAGGCAATCCACGCCTCGATGTCGTATTTGCGCGCAGCACTAGAGCCCAAATCACCAGCGGCAACATCAATGACCCGGTAGTGCAATCCCAATTCACCAAGCAGCTGCTCCTGCCACGCCAACAGGCGCTCGTGTTCACCCTCAGCCTCACCGGGATCGGTGTAGCTAAACATCTCCAACTTCTGAAACTGGTGGACGCGAATAATGCCCCGCACGTCTTTGCCGTGCGAGCCAGCCTCCCTGCGGTAGCAGGTCGACAGTGCGGCGTAGCGCTTGGGCCCGGCCGTCAAGTCGAGAATCTCTTCCGAGTGATACCCCGCCAGGGCCACCTCGCTGGTGCCAGTGAGATACAGCTCGTCGTCGGGGAGGTAATAAACCTCGGCGGCGTGCTCACCCAGGAAGCCGGTGCCCTGCATGACCTCGGGGCGAACCAGGGTCGGCGGGATGAGTAATTCAAAACCGTTGGAAACGGCAAGCTGAATCGCCCGCTGCATCAGGGCATTTTCTAACAGGGCCCCAGCGCCGACCAGGTAGTAGAAACGTGAGCCCGACACTTTTGCGCCGCGCTCCATGTCAATAATTCCCAGCCCATCAGCAATGGCGAGGTGATCGAGTGGTTCGGTGTCAAAAACCGGTTTTTCGCCAACCGTTTTGAGGGTGACAAAATCATCGACACCACCGGAGGGAACTCCCTCGATGATGAGGTTGGGTAAGCGGTAGAGCGCCTGTTTGGCGTGGGCTTCGGCGTCGTTGAGTTCGGCTTGAGCGGCCTTCACACGCTGGGCGAGTGCTTGGGCTTGTGCCACCAAACCGGCTTTTTCTTCGCCGCTGGCCTGGGCGACTTTTTTGCCGTGAGCGTTTTGTTCGGCGCGCAGCGCCTCAAAGGCAGTAATGGCCTCGCGGCGAGCGTGATCGGCTGCCACTGCCTCATCGAGGAGGTTCGTTTCTGCACCGCGGGCCTCAAGTGACCCTCGCACGAGGTCTGGATTCTCGCGCAAGATTCCGGGATCGATCACCGCTCTAGTCTGTCACGACTGGTCAGTGCGACCCTCGGCAACAGCTTCAAGCCACGCCCGGGCATCGATAAAGGCGTCATCGGTGTAACGCGGAGAAACGCTGGGCTTGTGCCCATTGGCTCGGGGGTAGGAACCGAGGAAGGTGACGTTGGGGCTAAACCGACGCAGGCCCATCAGCGCGTCAGCCACCCGCTCGTCATGGATATGGCCATCGAGGTCAATGACGAAGCGGTAGCGGCCCATGGAGTCACCAATCGGGCGCGATTCGAGCAGGCTCATGTTGACGCCTCGAGTGGCAAATTGTTCGAGCATCTCCAGCAGTCGACCGGGTCCATCATCGGGCAGTTCGGCGATGATGCTGGTTTTATCCGAACCCGTTCGCTCCGGGACAACTCCACCCTTTCGAACCAACACAAATCGGGTTTCCGCGCTCGGGTTATCGCCGATGTCATCGGCCAGGACCTCCACGTCGACACGCTGGGTTACCCCGCGCGGGGCAAGGGCCGCGTGAACATCGTCCGAGGCAAGGGCGTCCTGGGCAGCGGTGACATTAGATGCTGCGGGGATGTGAATGTGTTGGGGAAGATTTTTTTCCAACCAGTGGCGACACTGTGCATAGGCGACAGGGTGGGCAGCCAGCAGGCTGACCGCGTCGATACTCACCCCGGCCGGAGCAACCAGGGCAAAGCGCACCGGCACTTGGTATTCGCCGATAATGCGCAGATCAGGCAACTCGGCCAGGGCGTCCTGGGTCGCACTGACACCACCTTCGACGCTGTTTTCCATCGCAATCATGGCGAATTCACTGCGACCGGTTATGACGTCGTTGAGCGCTTCGCCCACGTTGGAAACACTGGCCCATTCCCCCGTTTGGGCACCGGGCACCATCCTCAGGGCCTCCCAGGTGAATGTGCCCTCGGGGCCGAGGTAGCTATAGCGCGGTGTGGCGGAACTCATGGAAAATCAGTCTAGTGAGACCGACAGGCTGGGCCATGGTGCCAGACTAGATACAGCCAGTATGGGAGGTCGTCACCGATGACAAGCACACCCCACCGCTTTGACGCACTCACGGCCGAGGAACTTGTTGCCCGCGGGTCGATGAAGTGGACGCGTTTCCCGGGGACCCTCCCCGCGTGGGTGGCCGAAATGGATTTTCCTGCTGCCACGGCCATCACCGATGCTCTTGCTCAGTCGCTGCGCATCGAACAGTTCGGCTACCTCCCACCGGGGCTAAAAGCTGACCTGCAGGAGGCGACAGCTGATTTTGTGCGTCGCTATGACAACTGGAGCATCGAGCCCGAGCGGGTCTACCCCACCGGCGATGTGTTGACCGCCTACGAGCATGTCCTGGGCCGACTGATTCCCCCCGGTTCGCCGATTGTTATTCCCACACCGGCGTATATGCCGTTTTTGTCGCTGGCAAAACTGTTCAACCACCCCGTTATCGAGGTCCCCATGCTGGGGTTGGATGGCGATCGCCCCCAGCTTGACCTCGATGCCATCGCCGAGGCCCTTTCTGGCCCGGCCCAGTTAGTGGTGTTGTGTAATCCGCATAACCCCTTGGGGATTGTTCACACCCGCGAGGAGCTCACCGCGCTGGCACAGGTCGTTGACGCCCACGGCGGAAGCGTTTTTGCCGATGAAATCCACGCACCCCTAGTCTTTGGCGACCACCAGCACGTGCCCTACGCGAGTATCAGCGACCAGGCCGCCCAACACAGCATCACCGCCACCTCGGCGTCAAAAGCGTGGAACCTTCCGGGCTTGAAATGCGCCCAACTCATCGTCACCAGCGATACCCACCAGGAGATCCTCGAGCCCTATGGAGTCAATATCTCCCACTCGGCGGCCAACCCGGGAATTGTTGCCACTATTGCCGCCTACCGTGACGGGCACGCCTGGCTTGACGAGACCAGAAGCTACCTCGAGGCCAACCTGGAGATGATTGACCAGTTCTGCCACGACCACCTCCCGGGCGCCCACTACCGAAAACCCCAGGGCAGCTACATCACCTGGTTAGACGCCAGAGGTATCGCGATTGGCGATAGTCCGTCACCGGCCGATTTTTTCCGTGAACACGCCAGAGTGGCCCTCACTGACGGTGGCTCCTGTGGTGAGGCCGGATTGGGTCATATCCGAATGATTGCCGCGACGCCTCGGCCCATCCTGGAGGAGATCCTTTCCCGCCTGGATGCCCACTGGGAGCCTCAAGATTAGGTCTTTCCCCCGAGCTCGCTCAGTCGTACAGTAATGCCATGCCCATTCGCCACGAACCCGATGCCTCCCGCTATGTGCTCATCGATGGTCAGGGTGAGTTTGCCGGGCAGGTCGACTATGACAAAGACGGCGAAACACTGTTATTGGTTCGGGCCGAAGTTGCCCCAGAAAAACGCGGAACGGGTCTCGGGGTGACGCTGGTGCGTGAAACCCTCGAAATGATTCGCGACGAAGGCCACGGCACGATTCAGCCGATTTGCCCGTTCATCACCAAGTTCATGGTCAAAAACCCCGAATTCCAGGCCCTGCGCGCGTAACAAACACTGCGCGCGTACCAAACACCGCGCACTT
>CBFHWA010000006.1:0-32383 GCA_965659525.1 Pontimonas sp. | reverse complement strand
CCACCAGCACCCGCTGCTCCTGCCGCCGCAGCTGCTCCGGCAGCTGCTGACGCCCCGGCCGCTGCCCCGGCGCCCGTAGAGGCGCCCCCAACCGATGCCTCCTATGTCACACCGATTGTTCGCAAGCTTGCCCAGGAGCACGGTGTCAACCTCGATCAGGTCACCGGAACGGGTGTTGGTGGGCGCATTCGCAAGGAGGACGTGCTCCACGCTGCTTCTGCCAGCCCGAGCGCCGCTGCCGTTGCCAGCCCCGCACCGGTATCCCCCGCTGAGCCGGCCGCGACCGCAGGGGTTTCCGCGCTCCGCGGAACCAGTCAGCCCATGAGCCGCCTGCGCAAGGTGATTGCTGAACGCGCCGTTGCGTCGATGCAGCAAAGTGCGCAGCTGACAAGCGTTGTTGAGGCCGACGTGACAGAGATTGCCGCGTTGCGCAAAGACGTCCAAGACGCCTTCATCGCTCAGACTGGTGGCAAGCTCAGCTTCCTCCCGTTCTTTGTTCGCGCCGCAGCTGAAGCGCTTCAGAGCTACCCGATTATTAACGCCACGGTCGAGGGCGAAACGATCGTCTACCCCGCGACGGAGAACATCTCGATTGCGGTGGACACCGAACGCGGTTTACTCACTCCGGTGCTCCGGGATGCCGGGTCGCAGACGATTGCACAAATCTCCCAGGGCATTGCTGACCTCGCTGAGCGCACACGAAACAACACTCTGGGCCCCGATGAGCTAGCCGGTGGCACCTTCACGGTGACTAACACCGGTTCACGCGGTGCGCTCTTTGACACCCCCGTGGTCTTCTTACCCCAGGTCGCCATTCTGGGTACCGGAATCGTCCAGAAGAAGCCCGTGGTTGTCAGCCACGACGGGGATGATGCCATCGCGGTGCGCCAGATGGTCTACCTGTCGCTGTCCTACGATCACCGGATTGTCGACGGCGCCGACGCTGCACGCTTCCTCTCGCAGGTGAAATCCCGACTGGAGGCCGCGGACTTCCGCGGTGTTCTGGGCATTTAAGGGCGCTCGACGATGGCTACTGAGGGAGAAAAAGAACCGGGTCGGATGACCCAACTCTGGCGGGTTTTCCAGATGACCCGCAAGGCCGACAAGTGGCTTCTGCCGCTACTAATTGCCGTTTTCGTTCTGCCCATCGCGGCCGGCATCGTTCTCCCGCTGACGGTAATCAGCGGAACAATTTTGACCCTGGTGTTGTGGATTCTCTCCGGTGTCCTCACCGGGGTGCTGCTGGTGTTGGTGGTCTTGGGTAACCGGGCTGAATCGGCTGCTTATAAACAAATTGAGGGACAAGCCGGTGCGGTCGGTGCGGTGCTCCAAAATGGTCTGCGGCGAGCCTGGCAGACCAGCGAATATCCGGTATCAGTTAATCCCCGCACTCGCGATGCGGTCTATCGCGCCATTGGCAAATGCGGTGTTGTGCTCATCGCCGAGGGGTCAAAGACCCGGACGAAAAAACTCCTCGAGGACGAGCGTCGGCACGTCGCCCGCGCTGTTCCCCAAATCAGCATCCACTACGTCTATGTCGGCCCCGATGAGGGCGGCACACCACTGCGGAAGCTGCGCAAAGAACTCAACGGGTTCAAAAAACAGCTCAATAAAGCCGAAGTTCTCGCTGTTGCCAACCGTCTCGAGGCGCTGAAAAAACCCGGGGCTGCGCCGATTCCCAAGGGAATGGACCCGATGAAGGCCAGGGCGCCAAAACCGCGTTAGGCCTTCGCTAACGGGTGACCAAAATGGTCCCGACAAGGCGATCGTGGGCTCCGCGGTTGTCATCGTCGTTCATCAGCGGCGGTATCACCAGGGCAATCAGTAGTGGCCGCACCAGTGGCGCCAGCATGCCCAGCCGACCACCGGCAATGGGGGCGATGCGCATACCCAACATCAAATGCCCGGGAGAGCCACCAGCGGTCAGTCCCCCGATCATGTGGACGGCGATGAAGACCACCAGAATCGCCACACTGTTGTAGTTAAAAAAGACAAAACCGATTGCTAGCGAAAGCGCCCAGTCGATGGCGAGGCCGGCGATGCGCTTATTCCATCCGGGAGTGCTGCGTGGGCCCTCAGCCGGCAAGCCGAAGCGTTTACCCGGCCAGTAATCCTCAGCGTTCGTCACCGCCCCAGTCTAGGAGTGGGCGCAGACGTAACATGTCGGAAACATTTGGGACACCCCGGTGTGACGGCACCGCAATACCCTAGAAGGGCTACGGTGCGTAGCGTCTGTCTCTGTCCCCACAGGAGTGTGTATGTTCCGCGACTCGTCTGAGGCTCTCGCCTTCATCAAAGACACCGACGTCAAATTCGTCGATATCCGTTTCACCGACCTGCCAGGTGTGCAACAGCACTTCAACCTGCCGGCCCGTGCCGTCGACGAGGAGTTTTTCACCGTCGGTCAACTCTTTGACGGTTCATCGATTCGCGGCTTCCAGTCGATCCACGAATCCGACCTGCAGCTCATTCCCGACGTCACCACCGCGTATGTCGACCCCTTCCGCGCCGAGCGCACACTGGTGATGGTTTTCGATATCTACAACCCGCGCAATGGCGAAATCTACAGCCGTGACCCGCGTCAGGTTGCCAAAAAAGCCGAGAAGTACCTCGAGTCGACCGGGATTGCTGACACTGCTTTCTTCGCTCCCGAGGCGGAATTCTTCATCTTTGATGACGTGCGCTACGAGGTCAACCAGCACACCAGCTTCTACTCGGTTGATTCCGAGGAGGGCGCGTGGAACACCGCTCGTGTTGAGCCGGGCGGAAACCTCGCCAACAAGACCCCGCACAAGGGTGGCTACTTCCCCGTCACTCCGGTCGACAAGATGGCTGACATCCGCGACGACATGGTGTTGAAGCTCGAAGAGGTCGGCCTGGAGGTCGAGCGCAGCCACCACGAGGTGGGCACCGCCGGTCAGTGTGAAATTAACTACAAGTTCAACACCATGGTGCACTCCGCTGATGAGATCTTGAAGTTCAAGTACATCATCAAGAACACTGCTGATAACTGGGGTAAGACGGCAACGTTTATGCCCAAGCCCATGTTCGCTGACAACGGTTCGGGTATGCACACCCACCAGTCGCTGTGGAATGACGGCAAGCCGCTGTTTTTTGACGAGGCTGGCTACGGCGGCCTCAGTGACCTGGCCCGTTGGTACATCGGTGGTCTTCTGAAGCACGCTCCCGCTGTGCTGGCGTTTACCAACCCGACCATCAACTCCTACCGACGCTTGGTCAAGGGCTTCGAGGCGCCGGTGAACCTGGTCTACTCGGCGGGTAACCGCTCAGCCGCGATTCGTATCCCGATCACCGGATCCAACCCGAAGGCCAAGCGCGTCGAGTTCCGGGCCCCCGACTCCTCGGGTAACCCGTACCTCGCCTTTGCCGCGCAAATGATGGCGGGTCTTGATGGAATCATGAACAAGATCGAGCCTCACGAGCCAGTGGACAAGGACCTCTACGAACTGCCCCCCGAGGAAGCAAAGTCCATTCCCCAGGTCCCCGGTTCGCTCGAGGGCGCACTGGAAGCCCTGGAGGCCGACCACGAGTTCCTCCTCGCCGGTGGTGTCTTCACCAAGGACCTCATCGAGACCTGGATCGACTACAAGCGGGAGAACGAGCTGCTTCCCTACGCACAGCGGCCTCACCCGTTCGAATTCGAGCTCTACTACAGCGTCTAGTACGCCTGGTTAACGCTAGTGGGGGTCGGCAACTGCCGGCCCCCACTAGCGTTAGCGGGGGCCATTACTGGGGGAAGAAGTGCCGTTCGAAAACAGCCCGGGCCAGGCGCGTGGTACGCAAGTAAAACTCCTCGAGAGTACTGGCACTGCGCGGCGGGTAGCCCATTAATCGCGCGACCTGCTCCAAGGCGTGGCGATCAGACGGCAGCACATCCGAGGGGCGCCCGGAGAGGGTCAGCGCGTTTCGAATATTCGAGGCTAACTGCCACGCTTCGATCAGCTGTGTGACTCCCTCCTCGGGCAGAAGGTCCTCCTCGGCCAGGGCCGTCAGCGTCCCGACAGTGTCCGCCCGGCGCAGCGATGGATGGGCGTGGGCGTACTCGAGCTGTTGGAGCTGCACAAGCCATTCGACGTCGCTGAGGGAGCCTCGGCCAAGTTTCAGATGACGTGACGCGTCGGCACCCTGGGGCAGTCGCTCGGCTTCAACCCGGGCTTTAATTCGACGAATCTCCCGCTTGGCGTCTTCGGGAAAGTCCTCGGGGTAGCGAATACCATCGGCCAACTGAACAAAACGCTCACGCAGCGCCGTGTCGCCCACGATGTCGCGTGCACGCAGTAGCGCCTGGGACTCCCAACCCAGAGCCCAACGCTCGTAGTAGGCGCGGTAGGCCTCCAGGGAGCGAACCAGTGGCCCGTTTTTGCCTTCAGGGCGCAAACCGGCGTCGAGTTCAAAGGGGAAAAGCGGGTCTGTCGTGAGGTCAATAATCTCACGCACTAGCGCCGTAGCGCGGGGCAGGGTCTCCTCACCCGCCCCCGCGTCGTCAACGACGTAAACCACATCAGCATCGGAGGCAAAGCCCAATTCGCGACCACCAAAACGGCCCATGGCAATAACCGCAAACTCGATACCCGGATAGCGCTCCTGCGCCACCCGCCACGCTCCATCCAGATAGTTCTCTGTCAGGTTACTCAGGGCATCAGCGAGGCCGGCAGTGTCAAGTTCACCCAAAATCGCAGCCATCGCCAAGCGCAAAAGTTCGCGGCGGCGCAGTTGCCGCAGGGCGTTGCGCGCTGCGGCACTGTCATCTCGGTAGCGCGCGGCGATGGCCTGGACTTCTTCCTGAAGCGATTCGCCAGTGCGCGGTTGGAGATCAGCCGTATCGTCAAGCCATCCCGCGCCCTCTGGGACCCGCTCTAGGAGTGCTCCGGCAAAACCACTGGTGCCCAGCACCCGGGTCAGCCGCTGTGCTGCGCCGGAAGAATCGCGCAGCATGCGCAAGAACCAGTGGCTTTCGCCCAAATCGTCGCTTAAGCGACGAAAAGCCAGCAGCCCCCGGTCGGGATCAGTCCCCTCGGCCAACCACCGCAGCACCACCGGCAAAAGGTTTCGCTGAATTTGTGCCCGCCGGGAAACCCCCTGAGTCAGCGCACTGATATGACCCAAGGCGCCAGTGGGATCCACAAAACCCGTCGCCCGAAGCCTGTCTGCAGCCTGCGCACTCGTGAGCTCAACAGCTCCCTCAGCACCTAAGCCCGCGACTGCCTGAAGCAGTGGGCGATAAAACAGTCGTTCGTGCAGAGAGCGCACCTGTCGCTGCACGCCCCGCCACGCATCGACGAGCGCCTCACCACTGTCGGCCAAACCTGACGCTCTGGCCAGAATTCGCAGCGAATCCTCGTCGCGGGGCATCAGGTGGGTTCGACTGAGATTGCGCAGCTGAAGACGATGCTCCAGGGTGCGCAAGAAACGGTAGGCGCGGTCAAACTCGGCCGCCTCCGGCCGGCCCACATACCCGCGAGCAGCCAGGGCACGGAGGGCACCGAGGGTGTCTGGAGTGCGCACCTGGTCGTCCGTGCCACCGTGGACTAGCTGCAGAAGCTGGATGGTGAACTCGACATCTCGCAGGCCGCCAGGGCCCAGTTTCAGTTGAACATCGACCTCGTCTGCGGGAATGTGGTCGGTCACGCGCTCGCGCATACGCTGCACCTGATCGACAAAACCCTCCCGGGACGACGCACGCCAAATCATTGGCTCCAGTGCGGCCCGGTAGCGCTTGCCAAGCTCTAGCGACCCAGCCATCGGCCTGGCTTTGATGAGGGCTTGAAACTCCCAATCTTTAGCCCAGCGCTCGTAGTAGGCGATATGGGAGTCAAGGGTGCGCACCAGCGCACCGTCTTTGCCCTCCGGTCGAAGGTTCGCATCGACTTCCCACAAACCAGGCTCCCGCCCGTAGTCCATGATGATGCGCTGTGTAGCCTGGGCCAAGCGGATGGCATCACCCACGACCGCTCCGTCGGAATCGCCACCTGGCGCGTCGGTGACATAAATCACGTCGACATCGCTTAAGTAGTTCAACTCGCGCGCACCGGTCTTACCCATCGCCATCACGGCAAGGGGGACACGGTCTTCATCGACACCAAGCTCAGCTCGAGCAACCTGAAGAGCAACATCCACCGCGGCATCGGCAAGGTCGGCGAGGCTAGCTGCCACCTGATCCACACTGTCGATGGGGCGTGGCTGAGTGATATCCCACAGCGCAATCCGCGACAGTTCCCGACGATACGCCACCCGGAGTGCGGTCGTCGGATCCTCGCTGACCATCGTGGCTTTTGCGAGCCGCCCGATCATCTCCTGGCGAGGCGCTGGTGGCTCGGGTGACTGGTCTAAGACGTCGAGTTGTTCCGGGTGTCGAATAAAGAACTCCGCCATGGCCGTGGACGCTCCAACAAGAGCGACAAAGCGACTGGTCGCCTCGGAGTCAGCCTCGAGTGGGCCCAGTAGTTCGGGGTGGGCCTCAGCCAGGCGTTGCCAGGCCTGCAGTGCTTGGTCGGGGTGGTGGGCGTGACGAAAAAGCCCCGCCTCAAGGCCCAAAGCCTCGAGCCGGCCCTTGGCGACGCTCAGCTCACTAAACCCCTGACGGGCCAGCTCGCTGAGACCGAGTGCACCCCGCGGCATTGATTCCCTCCGCAGGTCTTAGAGCAGCTCCAGGTTTGCCTGGAGCTCGTAGGGGGTGACTTGAGCGCGGTAGCGCTCCCACTCGTGACGCTTGTTGTTGAGCACATGCTGGAAGACCTGTTCGCCGAGGGTCTCGGCGACGAGTTCACTACGCTCCATCAGGTTCAACGCGTGGTCAAGACTGGTGGGTAGGGGTTGGTAGCCCAACGCTTTGCGCTCCCCGGCGCTGAGCTCCCAGACGGTGTCTTCGGCTTCTGCGGGAAGCTCATACCCCTCCTCGATTCCCTTGAGACCAGCAGCCAAGAGGACGGCAAAAGAGAGGTAGGGGTTGGCAGCAGAATCCATCGCGCGGTACTCAATGCGGGCAGCCTGGCCCTTACCGGGCTTGTACAGGGGAACACGCACGAGCGCTGAGCGGTTGTTGTGACCCCAGGTGAGGTAGCTCGGTGCTTCGTGGCCGCCCCAGAGGCGCTTATAGGAGTTCACGAATTGGTTCGTGATTGCCGTAAATTCGGGGGCGTGGGTGAGCAACCCCGCCACAAACTGTCGGCCGATTGCCGAGAGCTGATAGGTCTGAGCAGAATCGAAGAAGGCGTTGGTGTCGCCTTCAAACAGCGAGAGGTGAGTGTGCATCCCTGATCCGGGATGCTCGACGAAGGGCTTTGGCATAAACGTGGCGTAGACACCCTGTTCGATGGCCACCTCTTTTACCACCGTGCGGAAGGTCATGATGTTGTCGGCCATGGAGAGTGCATCGGCGTAGCGAAGGTCGATTTCGTTTTGCCCCGGACCACTTTCGTGGTGTGAAAACTCCACAGAAATACCGAGATCTTCGAGCATGCGCACCGCGCGGCGGCGAAAATCGTGGGCCGTGCCACCGGGGACATTATCGAAATAACCGGCCTTATCCACCGGAACCGGACCATCAGAACCGTATTCACTGGATTTGAGCAAATAAAACTCAATCTCCGGGTGGGTGTAGAAGGTAAACCCGCGATCGGCGGCCTTTTTCAGAGTGCGCTTGAGCACATAGCGCGGGTCGGACATTGCCGGCTCACCATCCGGGGTGTGGATGTCACAGAACATTCGCGCCGTGGGGTCGATTTCCCCCCGCCAGGGAAGAATCTGGAACGTCGTCGGGTCAGGGTGAGCTAAGACATCGGCTTCAAACGCGCGGGTAAACCCTTCGATCGACGACCCGTCGATACCCAGCCCTTCGGCAAATGCGCCCTCAATTTCAGCTGGGGCCACAGCAACCATCTTCAGCGTGCCCACAACATCGGTAAACCACAGTCGGATGAATTTCACCCCACGCTCCTCGATGGTGCGCAGCACGAATTCTGTTTGCTTGTCCACTACCTTCACCTGCCCCAGAAACCGGCGGAAACTACCTGGCTATTAGGCTACTGGCTATGCCGCTGCTCCACATCGCCATTGCTCAAACAAACCCCGTCGTGGGTGATTTAGGCGGCAACCGAGAGCGCATCCTGGAGATGGCCGGGCAGGCTTGGGACGAGGGTGCGCAGGTCATGCTCACCGGCGAGTTGGCCTTAAGCGGCTACCCCATCGAAGACCTCGCTCTTCGCGACGATTTCCTCCACCGGGCGCGAGAAGTCGTCGAATCCACAGCCCGCCAGCTTCACGAGCGCGGTTTAGGCGAGCTCGTGGTACTCCTTGGCCACCCCGATGGGCCTTTCCCCCCACCTGACGATCAGTTCAACCCCGCCCACCCCCAACAGGCCAAAAACTGTGTCAGCGTGCTCCACCGCGGTGCTGTGGTGGCAACCTACGCAAAACATCACCTGCCGAACTACTCGGTCTTTGACGAGTTTCGAACCTTCCTGCCCGGTAGCGAGAACCTCATCCTGCGCCTCGGGGGTGTCGACTGCGGTGTGGTCATTTGCGAAGACCTCTGGCGCCAGCCGGGTCCCGTAGAAACACTGAGTACCTATCCCCTCGGTGCTCTGCTGGTGCCAAACGCGTCGCCTTTTGAACGAGATAAAGACGACGTTCGCCTGCCCCTGGTGACCAGACGAGCCACGGAAATGAACGCGGCCGTGTTTTACGCAAACCTCGTCGGCGGCCAAGATGACCTCGTTTTCGACGGCGACTCGGTCGTTGTCGACGCCACCGGCACGATTCAGGCCCGATGCGTCCTATTTGACGAACAACTTCAGGTTGTCTCCCTGGAGCTTCCCGCCGCTGGCGACCATCCCCTGCCAGAAAACACCCACCTGGTCACCGTGGATGTTTCGCAGCGATCAGTGGCCCCCTCCGCCGCCACCATCGCGCCAGAACGTGAGGATTTGGAGGTGATCTGGCAAGCGCTGGTGACCGGGGTTCGCGATTACGTCGAGAAAAATGGTTTCGCCAGCGTGATGCTCGGACTCTCAGGTGGGATCGACTCGGCCGTCTGCGCCGTCATCGCCTCCGACGCGATCGGTGCCGAGCGAGTCTTTGGCGTGTCAATGCCCAGTCGACACTCCAGCGAACATTCCCAAGACGATGCCAGCGTACTGGCCCGCGCGGTGGGAATTTCCTACCGCGTCGAACCCATTGCGCAGCTGGTCGCCCCGTTTGACCAACAGCTGGAGCTCCAGGGGTTGGCTGCAGAAAATGTTCAAGCCCGGGTGCGCGGGGTGGTGTTGATGTCGCTATCCAACCAAGAAGGCCACCTGGTACTCACCACGGGCAATAAATCAGAACTCGCCGTGGGGTATTCAACAATTTATGGCGACTCCGTCGGTGGCTTTGCCCCGATTAAAGATGTCCCCAAAACGATGGTGTGGCAACTGGCCCGCTGGCGCAACGAGCGCGCTCGCCTGGCTGGCCAGCAACCGCCGATTCCTGCCAGCTCAATCGAGAAACCCCCGAGTGCGGAACTGCGTCCCGACCAAACAGATCAAGACAGCCTGCCCGACTACACAATCCTCGATGAGATTCTCGAGTTATTCATCGTCACAGGTCTTGACCACCCCCAAATTGTCGCCCGCGGATACGATGCCGAAACCGTCGCGGAAGTGCTTGTTTTAGTGGATCGAGCGGAATGGAAGCGCCGCCAGGGGGCGATTGGGCCGCGAATATCCAGTGTGGCCTTCGGCCGTGACCGACGCCTACCGGTCACCGCCCGGAAACACAGTGTGCGCCCGGACTAGGCTGAAACCATGAGTGAGGTCACCAAACGGGTGCGGGTGCGCCATTTTGCCCAGGCAAAGGCCGCCGGGACAAAAATTGTCGGCCTCACCAGCTACGACTACCTCTCGGCAGGGCTGTTCGACCAAGCCGCCGTGGATTTTCTCCTCGTGGGTGACTCAGCAGGACAGGTGGTCTTTGGCCACGACACCACTGTGCCAACGACAACCGACGAACTCATTCCCCTGACCCGAGCAGTGGTGCGAGCGGCCAAACGGGCCCTCGTGGTGGCCGATTTGCCCTTTGGCTCATATGAGTCGGGAACGGATGACGCGCTGCACACCGCCGTGAGATTCATGAAAGAAACGGGTGCTCACGCAGTCAAGCTTGAAGGCGGGGTGCGATCGGCGCCCCAAATTCAGCGTCTGGTTCAATCCGGGATTCCTGTCATGGCTCATATTGGCTACACCCCCCAAAGCGAACACGGCCTGGGAGGCCATGTCGTTCAGGGCCGCGGGGATGCGGCTTCGAGTTTCATCGACGACGCCCTGGCCGTTGAGCAAGCGGGGGCTTTTTCTGTGGTGATCGAAATGGTGCCAGAAGCACTGGCGACAGAAATTACCGGCATGCTCTCAATCCCCACGATTGGCATTGGAGCAGGACGCGGCACCGATGGCCAAATCTTGGTCTGGACAGACCTCTTGGGGCTCAACACCGGTCGGCTTCCGCGGTTTGTCCAACAGTACGCAAACCTGGGAGAGCAGATGATCCAGGCAGTCTCCAGTTGGAGCGACGACGTGCGCGGTGGATCCTTTCCCGGGCCAGACCAGGTGTTTACGGACTAACTAGTCCTCGTTTGCTTCCTCGCGATCCCACTGGGCAGCGCGCTCACGAGCAATTTCTGGCGCCCTGCGGGCCTGCTCTTGCGATTCGTAGGGCCCATCGCGATCACCCCCGAGGGATTGAGGCCCAAACTCGACCTGGCCGGTCTTGTGGTTAAACCACCATTGGCCCTCAGCAGCTGATTCTGTTGTCATCACGCCAGTGTCCCACGGTGTACACACTCGACACCAGCGGGTTATCTAGAATGGCCGGGTGCCAAAAACTGCCGACGGGGTGCTCATCCCCGGAGTAATCTCCGCCCGGCGTCAGGTCCCGACGACCATTGCCTATCCGGAATATGTGGGTCGCTCTGAGCCACGTGAGGGACTACACGGAGATTTTTACTCCGAGGCAGACATCGAAAAAATTCGCCACGCGGACCACATTGCCGCTCAGGCACTCGACGCGGTTGCTGCGGCAATAACACCCGGGGTGACCACAGACCAGCTCGACGAGATAGCCCACGAATTTCTCCTCTCCCACGATGCCTACCCCTCGACACTCGGGTACCGCGGCTTTCCCAAATCCTGTTGCACCTCGCTCAATGAGGTCATCTGCCATGGGATCCCCGATGACACCGTGTTGGACGACGGCGACATCATCAATATCGATATCACCGCCTATCGTGATGGCTTCCACGGTGATACCAACAAGACCTTTGCCGTGGGGGACGTCTCAGATGAGGCAGCGCTGCTCATCGAGCGGACCGAGGAAGCGCTCAACCGAGGAATTAGGGCCGTCAAACCCGGCCGAGCCATTAACGTTATTGGCCGGGCGATCGAGTCGTATGCCAAACGCTTCGGCTACGGAGTGGTTCGGGATTTCACCGGTCACGGCGTCGGCGCCGAGTTCCACTCGGGCCTGATCATTCCCCACTACGACACCGCCCCCGGCTACGACCAAGCCATGGAGGTCGGAATGGTGTTCACCATTGAGCCAATGCTGACCATTGGGACAACCGACTGGGATATGTGGGCCGACGGCTGGACGGTCACGACGCGCGATAAGACACTCTCGGCCCAGTTTGAACACACTCTCGTGGTGACCGAGGACGGCGCAGAAGTCCTCACACTGCCATGAGTGAGCACTTAGCAGTCGGAATCGACGTCGGCGGCACCGGGATAAAGGGTGCACTGGTGAACACGCACACCGGCGAGCTCGTCAGCGAACGAATGAAATACCCAACCCCCGTCGGCGGCGCCCCCGAGGAGATCTTCGACATCATCTCGCAGATTGCCGATGATTGCGGCAGCGAGGCTCACGGCTTGGCACTCGGGGTCTGCGTGCCGGCTGTGGTGAAAAACGGTCAAACACTCACTGCGGCAAATATTTCTGATGCCTGGATTGGTCTCGACGCCGAGCGGCAACTGCAGCAGCGACTGGGTCGAGACATTGTTTTCCTCAACGACGCCGATGCTGCCGGGGTTGCCGAGGCGCACTACGGCGAAGCAGTCGGCCAACCCGGGCTTACCGTTTTGACCACGTTGGGTACCGGCATTGGAAGCGCCCTCATTTACAACGGGGTTCTCATCCCCAACTCAGAACTGGGTCATTTAGAGCTCGATGGCGATCTCGCCGAGGCGCGAAGCTCCGCCATTGCCCGGCAGCGACTCGGTCACGACTGGCAGCAGTGGGCTGCTGGGCTTGAGCGCTTTTACAACCACCTCGTCCGGGTATTGAGCCCCGATCTATTCCTCATTGGTGGGGGTGTCTCAAAAACCGCCGATGAGTTCTTACCGCTGATTAGCTGCCCGGTGCCCATTCGCGTCGCCGGCTTGCGCAACAACGCCGGAATTATGGGTGCGGCGTACCTGGCACAAACCATTGGCTCATCCAGGGCGTAAAGAGGCCGGCCGATACGCCGGGTTCTGTCCCAGGTTTCCCTGGTGGCGGTCATCTCTCTCGGGTGCGTGTTGCCACGAACCTCTAGCGACCTACCCGGTGCCTCGGCGAGCAGCTATGGCGGCACCTGTTTGGTCTTGCTCCGGGTGAGGTTTACCAAGCAGATGCGGTCACCCGCACCTCTGGTGGTCTCTTACACCACCTTTTCACCCTTACCCCTTGCGGGGCGGTCTGTTTTCTGTGGCACTATCTCGCGGATTACTCCGGGTGGGCGTTACCCACCACCCTGCTCTGTGGAGCCCGGACGTTCCTCGGCACCGAAGTGACGCGACCGCCTGGCCGACCTCTTTCGCTGGAGCACCAGACTACTCCCCGGATAACCCGGGGGCTAGAGCTGCTGCTCGTGGCCGCGAACGATGAGGTAATCGCGCTGCTCGTCCAGGGCTTTATTTGCCGCAGCATCGGCAAGGGCATTTTCTGCCCGCGGTACCCATTCAAAGGTCACCTGCATGGGGCCAATCAGGTCGAACGCTTCGCGGACGAGATCGCGCATATCCGGGTGTTTGACTTTCCACCGCCCCGACATCTGTTCGACGACAAGTTTGGAGTCCAACCGAACTAACACCGGCTCGTCGTTATCCCACTGTCGCAACAGCCGCAGCGCCTCGATCATGCCCCGGTATTCAGCCACATTGTTGGAGGCCACACCACAACGAATCCCCAACTGGGCGACGATTTGGCCGTCATGAGCGATAACGACCGCTCCGCCGGCCGCATCCCCCGGATTACCCCGGGATGCCCCATCGGCGTGAACGAGAACCGGACTCACGTGAGCCCCGATTCGTGGGTGCGCACGAGAATGGCATTGCTATCGGGACACAGCACCACGTCATTGGGCTGCGCCTGGCGCACATGCTGCAGATCTGACTCGGTGAGTTTCACGCCACTGGCACTCGATATTCCCGCTCGAAGCAGCGAAGCGCCCACTCCGTAGCGCTCGCGTTGGCGCTCGTAGAGATCGACGAGGTCTTCCGGGAGAGTCGCGATCAAGGCTGAGCGAGACGACTGGAGCTCTGCGCGCTCAGCTTCCAGGCTGGCGAGCTCCCGGTCGCGTCGATTGGCCGCCTCGGACAGCTGAACCTCAACTCGGGCAGTGGTTGCTTCGGATTCGGCGAGGGCTGCTTCGGCTTGTTCAAGCCGCTCCATCACTTCAAGTTGGACTTCTTCGACGATCGCTAGGCGTTCACGCAATGACTCGATCTCGTGCTGGAGTCCCTGCACGTCTTTTACCGAGGCGCTGCTGTCGAGACGCTGTGTATCGCGCGCAATCCTGGTCTCAACCAGTTCGACGTCATTTTGGGCCCGACGCATCTCGGCGCGTAACTCATCGACAGCGGCCAGGGCTTCCCGCATGGCCGAACGACTGGTCGCGAGCTCGCGCTCCAAATCGACAACCTGTTGGATTTCCGGCGCATTCTTGTGCGCCTGTTGGTTTCGCGCCAACGACATGTCCAGATCGGCCAGATCAAGCAATTTGGCCTGATCAGCGGGCTCGGCTTTCACACACTCTCCAGGGGTCGCGGTGAGCCCAGTCTAGAGCGAGGCTCCAGGGTGACTATCCGGAGTGGATAACGAATGTCCATGGATCGGTCACAGTGTCGCTAACACTCACGCTCACCCCTGGCAGTCGTGAGCGGAGGTCTTTGGCAACATCATCGAGGAAGAACCACTCGGAGGCGAAGTGGGAGACATCGACAAGGGCGGGGCCCTGACCCAACAACCGAGCCTGCTCTGCGTCGCTTGCCGGGTGGTGACGCAGGTCGCCCGTGATGTAGGCATCGCTAGCCAAAACGTCGGGGTGGGTGAGCAGTGAATCACCCGCGCCGGTACACAGCGCAATGGTGTTAACCATCTGGTCGGCATCGCCCGAGACCTTCACCCCGGCAGCGGTTTGGGGCACCAGTGCGGCGACTCGGGAGGCTAAATCATAGAGTCGAATCGGCTCCGGTAACTGCCCCACCCGTCCAATTCCCGAAGCCGGTGAGTTCTCATTCGCAGCGATCGGGCGCATCTGTTGCAGACCCAGTGCCGCGCCCAGTCTCTCCGACGTTCCCCCGTCAACGGCATCAGCATTGGTGTGTGCGGAAAAAACGGCAATATTTGAGCGAATGAGGCTGGCGACCAGGTGGCCCTTGGTTTCATGCTCGCCCAGCGATGTCACTCCCCGCAACAGGAGCGGATGGTGGGCGATGATTAAATCGTCGCCCGCCTCGAGTGCTTCGGTAACAGTCTGATCAACGACATCCACCACCAGGCGAATGCGTGCGATTTCTCGATCTAGCCGACCGGTCACCAGCCCGACGCGATCCCACGATTCGGCCAGATGCCGCGGCCACAACTCATCCAGGACCTGGATGACCTCTCGGAGGGTTGGTGCCGGCGCGGATTGGCTCATCAACGCTTTGGCTCCGGCGCAGACACGATTACTCCAGCACGGATACCCGCCAGGCTCGCCACAGCCAGGGACAACACCAACGCGACCAACGGGCCAAGCTGCCAGCCGGCCAGATCGGCCACACCGGCCTGGGCAAGCCCAATTTGCAGGTAACCCAGCCAGCCAAACCCACCAGCAGCGGAGTCAATCAGACCCCACCCCAGCGCGATAGCGGCGATAAAGCCCACAAGTGGCGCCACACGCACACGCGGGAAGTTGCCACTGCTACCCAGCAACAACCGTGGGTCAAGAGCCACTCGGCGGGTGAGTACTTCTCCGGCAAATATTCCCACCCAGGCCGCGACCACCACCCCGGCCAGGAGGGCAAAGGTCTCAACAAATTCGGGGAAGGTGGGGAGGAAGACAACCATGGCGATCGCCATCAACGCACTGGCTCCCGCGGCGATTGTTGCCGCAACATAGCGGGGAATGACACGACCCACACTCAACACGGCGTAGGACGATGAATGCATCGCAAGTCCCGCAAGAGCAACGAGAGGAAGGGCTCCGACCAGGATGGCGGGAATCGGATACCAGCCCGGGGCTTGGCCAAGAAGAGTGTCAAATGGGTCAGCCAGGAGTGCCTGGCGGGTTTCATCACCCGAGGCGCCCAGTAAGACCCCCCAACTCAGCAGAGCGAGGACGGGAATAAACGCGATAAGCGGTGAGAGCGAGGCCCCGGTGGCGCTCTGACTGGAGCGTTGGAAGCGCGCCAAGTCACCACCAAAGTGGGCCCAGAAAACAATCAACACACTCATGACGACAGAGACGCCTGCAACAAACTGAGCACCTGAGCCACCGTCATAAGACAACGCAGAAGAATTCAGCGGCTCGAGACCCACAAGAACAACGGCCACCAGCGCGAGAGCTCCCAGGCCAGCAGTCACCCACACCGATACGGTCACAGCCGCGCGCCCGGTAATGGCAATACCCGAAGCCACGAGGGCGAAAACGGCAGCGAGGATGACGTGCATGAGCGCCGGTTCCGAGTTCCAATAATTGGATTCGACGAGAACTCCCGTCGCCACCCAGGCTGCCGCCCACACAATCGCTGCGGCAACGACAATCCGGATGATGACCATGAGTAGTGCTGGCAGAACATTGCCACTGCGGCCAAATGCTGCACGCGAGCTCACCAGAGTGGGAAGCCCAGAGCGCAGGCCCTGTCGGGCGCCAATGGCCAACGGCAGGATGGCCAGGAGCGAACCCGCAGCGCCGGCGAGTATGGCGGCAGCTGTTCCCAACCCCGAATCGACCAACCAGACACCGAGGAGGACCACGGGCACCGGTACCCCCACAGCCCACCACGCCCACACCAGCTGAAGCAGCCGGTCGGTTCGGAGGTTATCCGGGGTGGGCTCGGCACCAAGGTGATCGAAACCACCAGGGCGAGTCGTTACCGCCTGGACATCCTCAAAGGCGACCTCAGGCGTCGGTTTGGTCGCCAAAGCCTCTCGGATCGATATCGACGCCTCGGGCGTTTCCTGCTCAGCAATTCCCCGCTGCGGGGATCCACCGGAATCGACGCTGACTCCCGCGACAACCTCACCACCAAGAGCGTCCATCACATCATCGTCACCGGAGTGCTGCTCAGCGCTCGATGGCCCAGACGAGGGGTCATGGTCGAGGGGGCCTGGGTGTGGGCTCTCTTCTTCGGGCGGGGCCAAGGGCCAGGCGTCGGTCACCGGTGCGTCCTCGGAATCGACGAGCACGCGCTCAAACGAACCCGTTGGCGGCAAGGGTGCTGCGTCCTCCGGGGAATCACTAGCGTCGGTTTCTGGGGTCACCGGCGTGGTTGCTGAGTGACCGAACCGCGGTAAAACAATGGGGCCAGAATCCTCAGAGGCCTCAGCCGGGGTGTGCGACGAAACCTCCTCTTCTTCGCTCGCTCCTGTATCGGGTGAGGCCTGAACCCCGTCACCATCGACTGGCTCCGGCAAGTGCGGCGCTTCATGGCCCTCAAACTGCTGCCGGCCCTGCTCGACAATGTGGTCGGCTTCGTCCTCAGGAAAACTTTGGCGAATCAGCACTTCCCAGCTGTCGAACTCTTCTTGCTCACGCTGACGAAGCGCCATTTGCTCCTCGAGAGCGGCAATCAGCGCGCCAGATTCTGCGCCCTGACCACCCATCTGCTTCATAATGTCCTCATCCGACAGCGACCGCCGCTCCGGTGGGGCGAGGACTGAGTCACTCTTTGCCACCGGTGAGCTGGGGGCTACCTGCGGTGTGGATGTGCCAAGCGGCGGGGCAGCACGGGGCACGAGTGATTCCGGCCCGACGGAATCAGCCGGGCTCGCAGCCAACTCGGTCTCGTCGGATGTCGGGGGCTGTTCGGTCGGCGTATCGCCGAGTGTTAGTGGGACCTCGCGCTGTTGCGGCGGTGGGGTGAACGTGGAGCGACGACGACGCGGCCCTCCGGAATCGGCACTATCGTCGGGGAGTTCAGCCTCGGTCATGCCCCAACCCTACGCGCTGAGAGCCTCTTTTCGCATCGGGTCCGCCCGTCCTGCCAACCCAACAGCGAACGCGATCAACACCAGTCCGAGCCCTGCGAATACACCAAAACGCTCACCCACGACCACGATGGCAAGAAGTGTTGCCACTGCCGGTTCGATGAGCGCGATGATCAGCACCCGGCTGGCCGGCAGGGCAAGCAGCCCGCGTGCGTAGAGAAGGTAACTCACGACCATGGGGCCGGCGACAAGGTAGGCCAATCCCCCCAGAGCGGATCCGAGACTGCTCACTGCGGGCATAGTCACCAGGGCAATCACCAGCAGGGGCAGGGCAGCCCCACCAAACACCGCGCCCGTTGCTGCCAGCGGGGGTGCCCCCTGTCTCATTAGCCGACCCAGTGCGTAGGAAAAGCCGCCGTAGGCGCCCCCGGCGATCACTGCTGCGGCGATGCCCCAGCCAAAGAGCTGACCATGTGCCGAGGTCTGTGAATGATCAGACAGCCCAAGCACGCCGGCCCCACCCACGCCACAGCCCAGTGCCCACCACCAACGTCGACCGGGACGTTGGTGGTCGAAAACCCATTCCAGTGCCGCTCCGATAAGTGGTCCGGTTCCCAGCGCAACGATATTGCCCACGGCGACACCAGCGAGGTCCATTCCGGTGTAGAAGGCCAGCGGATAGACAGCCGCCGCACCCGCGGCAAGACCCAGTGTCACCCGGCGCGAGGGTGTGGCCCACATCTGTCGGGCGGGCTTGCCGGCGATAGTAGCCAGGACGACACCGCCACATCCCATAGTGAGTGCCCCGATGGTGGCAGCCGAAAGCGCCCCAGAGATAAAAAAGGCAACGGTCCCGGTGGTACCCCAGAGGAGTGCCGCGGCGGCAACGGCGACAGACGCAGCAGATTGCCTCAGGGTGCTTTCCTCTCCGGGTCGGTGGAGACTACTGTGGAGGCGACGAACGAGCGAACGATCGGACCAACACGATGAACTCGGGTGAAAAATTTGCCGCGTGGCAACGCGCCAGGCTCCACCTCATTGTCTCCCAAATCGCCCCGACTGTTTTGTTAATTTCGACAGTGGCGCTGCTGCAGTGGGGACTAGCTGAGACGAGCCTCACGATTCGAATCGCCGCGCTGGGAATCCTGCTCGCCTCAGGCATTCTGGGTGCACTTGTGCAGTTCCAATCTGCCTCCGAAGCCCAACACATCGCCCGCGACCTCTCAGGTGGGGAGTTCGATCAGGCGGTTCGCGGCTCTGCTGGCTGGTTGTGGGTGCCGAAATTTCTCACCCCGGCCATTTTCGCCATCATCTACGTGGCGCTGCTTTTGGCCATCCTGGCCTAGTCGACAACGAGCAGGGAAACTTCACCCAGCGAGCTAAATTGCGCGCGGACGCGCTCTCCCGCAGCGACCTCGGCAGCCGTGCCAACTAGGTTGCCCGTGAAAATGACAAAGCCCTCTGGCAGCGTCCATCCCTGTTGGAGCAGGTCAGTAATGACTTCGACAATGACAATCCACGCATCCCCCATGAGACTGTCTGCTCGCCCGGTGAGCTCGGGTGCCACTCCGACGCGGAAGCCCACACTCTCTTCCGGGAGGGTCACGCTGTGGGCGGGGATCCCCTTGGGGTTCCACACAACCGCTCGGGCTGAGCTGTTATCGGCCAGGGCGTCGGCTAAAACAAAGGCGGGGTCGACATAGCGCGGGTCGACAATTTCGATACCGGCGTGAAAAGACGCGACCGCCGATCGAATCTGCGCATCAGTTGTGTCTGGTCCGGATAGTTCTTGGCCGAGGACCGCAACAATTTCTGGCTCCACCCGCGCACGAATGGACTGGCTTGCCGACAGCGGCCCGGTGAGCACCATCGCATCGGTGAGAAAACCGACACTGGGTCGGTAGTGCTCAGCTGCTTCGCGCTGTTTGACTGTCGTCAGGCCGAGTTTCACACCGATGACGCGCTCCCCGCGCGCGAGGCGTTGACGCAACTGTTCGGCCTGAATCGCTGCACCCTCATGGAGCTCCAGGGGGGTGTGGTTTATCTCTGGACGGGGATGGGCCGTGGCGGTGTCAGCAGCGTCTAGCAGCGAGCGGGCAATAGCGGCCACCGCAGAATCGTCCATTACGGGCCCTTCCCGGTCGGGATTTTTTCAGTGGGCCCGGAGGGACTCGAACCCCCGGCATCCACGGTGTAAACGTGGCGCTCTAACCAACTGAGCTACAGGCCCAATGCTGCAGCGACCATGTTATACCGCCCGACGACCTGGTTTGAATGATGCTGTTCGGCGCAAAAACTTCTCACTAGACTGTGGGGACACCGGAGGTGGGCAACCCCCACTCGAGGTGCGTTTCGAGCATTTTCCCCACACAGGAAAAGAGGTCACCGATGGCGGTCAACGACCAGGACCCGTATTCGTTCACACCGATGGATTCCGATCCGCAGGAGACCTCTGAGTGGCAGGAATCACTCGATGGTGTGGTGGCACATTCTGGCCACCAGCGTGGCCGCGAAATCATGCTTTCGCTGCTCAAGCGCTCTAAAGAACTCCACCTGGGCGTGCCGATGGTGCCCACCACCGACTACCTCAACACGATTGCTCCGGAAAACGAACCGGCGTTTCCTGGTGACGAGGAGATCGAACGCCGCTACCGAAGCTGGATTCGATGGAACGCCGCGATCATGGTCCACCGAGCCCAACGCCCGGAAATATCTGTCGGCGGGCATATCTCGACTTATGCCTCATCAGCATCGCTCTACGAGGTCGGCCATAACTATTTCTTCCGCGGCCCGGACCACGAATCAGGCGGCGACCAGATTTTCTACCAGGGTCACGCCTCGCCCGGTATGTACGCGAGGGCTTTCCTTGAGGGGCGCCTCTCGGAAGAGCAACTCGATGGTTTCCGCCAGGAAAAATCTCACCCGTCGGGGGGCTTGAGTTCCTACCCCCACCCGAGGTTGATGCCGGAGTTTTGGCAGTTCCCGACCGTGTCGATGGGACTCGGTCCCATTCACGCGATCTACCAGGCGCAGATGAACCGCTACCTTGCCAACCGCGGTATTAAGGATGCTGCGGATTCGCATGTCTGGGCCTTCCTCGGCGACGGTGAAATGGATGAAATTGAATCCCGCGGCGCGTTGCACATTGCCTCCAACGATGACCTGGACAATTTGACCTTTGTCATCAACGCCAACCTCCAGCGGCTCGATGGCCCGGTGCGCGGTAACGGCAAGATCATCCAGGAGCTGGAGAGTTATTTCCGCGGCGCGGGCTGGAACGTCATCAAGGTCATCTGGGGTCGTGAGTGGGACCAGCTTCTCGCCAACGATGATGAGGGCGCACTGCGCGATCTCATGAATGTCACGCCCGATGGTGATTACCAAACCTATAAAGCCGAGTCGGGGGCTTTTGTTCGCGAACACTTTTTCGGTCGCGACCCCCGCACAGCGGCGATGGTCGCCGACTGGTCAGACGACCAAATCTGGAACCTCCGCCGCGGTGGGCACGACTACCGCAAGGTGTATGCAGCATTTAAGGCGGCGGCCGAACATAAGGGACAGCCCACAGTCATCATCGCCAAAACGGTGAAGGGCTACGGTCTCGGTCCGAGCTTCGAGGGCCGAAACGCGACCCACCAGATGAAGAAGCTGACACTCGATAATTTGAAGGCATTCCGCGACGATATGCGCATCCCTATTTCGGATGCGGAGCTCGAAAAGGACCCCTACAACCCACCGTTTTATCACCCGGGTGACTCCGATGAAGCAATCGAATACCTGCGCGAGCGGCGCAGCGAGCTCGGTGGCTTCCTCCCGCAGCGGCGCAGTAAATACACCCAGGTGGAGCTGCCAGAGAGCAGTGTCTACGACGTCGCCAAAACGGGTTCAGGTAAGCAGGAAGTTGCCAGCACGATGGCGTTTGCGCGCTTATTCAAGGATCTGCTGAAAGACAAAAACTTTGGGACACGCTTTGTCCCGATCATTCCCGATGAGGCACGCACCTTTGGAATGGACGCGTACTTCCCCACCGCGAAGATCTACAACCCCCACGGACAGAACTACCTGTCGGTCGACCGCGAGCTGCTGCTGGCGTATAAGGAAAGCCCCCAGGGGCAAATTCTGCTCCCCGGAATCAACGAGGCCGGCGCGGTTGCGTCGTTTATCGCAGCAGGCACAAGCTACGCCACCCACGGTGAACCACTCGTCCCGGTCTACGTCTTCTATTCGATGTTTGGTTTCCAACGAACCGGAGACCAGTTCTGGGCCGCCGGCGACCAGATGACCCGAGGGTTCATCATTGGGGCGACCGCCGGGCGGACCACGTTAACCGGTGAGGGGCTTCAGCACGGCGATGGCCACTCCCACATGATTTCGGCGACAAACCCGGCGGTCATCTCCTACGACCCGGCATACGGCTACGAGATTGCCCACATCGTCGAAGCAGGCCTTGATCGGATGTATGGCGGGTCCCATCCCGATCCCAACGTGATGTACTACATCACTGTGTACAACGAGCCTCTGGCTCAACCGGCTGAACCGGAAAACCTCGACATCGAGGGTGTCGTCAAGGGGATGTACCTGCTGAAAGAGGCCAGCGAGCAACACAGCTCTCGTGCCCAAATACTTGCCTCGGGTGTGGCTGTGCCCTGGGCGTTGGAAGCCCAGGAGCTTCTGGCTCATGACTGGGCCGTCTCAGCTGATGTCTGGTCGGTCACATCGTGGACGGAATTGCGTCGTGACGGCCTGCGGGCTGAGGAGCACAATTTCCTCTACCCCAACGAGCCCGCGACTAGCGCGTACGTCACCCAGCGACTGCAGGCAGCCGAGGGCCCGGTAGTGGGTGTTAGTGACTTCATGCACCAGGTTGCCGACCAGATTCGGGCTTTTGTGCCGGGGGATTACGCAACGCTCGGTGCAGATGGCTTTGGCTTTAGCGACACTCGCGCCGCTGCCCGGCGCTTCTTCCACATCGATGGCCCATCCGTTGTCGTCCGCGTGCTTCAACAACTCGCCCATCAGGGCAAAGTTGATCCCGCCCTGGTGGGTCATGCCATCGAGAAGTATCAACTCCACGACGTAACCGCTGGCACCAGTGGAACAGCTGGCGGGGACGCTTAGGTGGCACCGTTTGGGTTAGAAACGACCTAACCACAGCACTGTGAGGGCAGGCAGACAATGGCGCAGATGACGAAAGATCAAACGCTTCGCTGGTTGCGTAATACCTCGGGCGAGCTGGCAACGACCACTCTGGCGCGACTTGAAGAAACACTGCCGTGGTATCGCGATATGCCACCATCGCGGCGTTCGTCGGTGGGAATGGTGGCTCAGGCCGGAATTACCTCTTTTATCCAGTGGTACGAGGACCCCGAATCGCCATCGTGGTCAGCCGCCGACGTGTTTAATGCCGCACCGCGTGAACTGCTCCGCTCGGTGAGCCTGCAGGAAACCCTTCAGCTGATCAAGGTGACGGTGGAAGTCGTCGAAGAATTTCTGCGAGACGGGTCCAAAGGACTGCACGAGGCGATTTTGTTGTACTCACGCGAAATCGCCTTCGCTGCTGCCGATGTCTACGCACGAGCCGCAGAAGCTCGTGGCCTGTGGGATCAGCGACTCGAAGCCCTCGTCGTTGATTCCATTTTGGCCGGTGAATACGACAGTGAAATGCCCAGTCGAATTGCTGCTCTTGGCTGGAGTGGCACCGGACAAGTTGCCGTTGTCGTGGGAACAAGTCCCCGCGCTGTCGAAGTAGACAATATTCGTCGCCTGGCCCGGCACAATAACGCCGACGTGCTCATCGGCGTCCAAGGCAGCCGGCTCGTTGTCGTCATTGGACACCGCTCACTGGGTGAGAGTAGCGATCCCGCTCCAACAGTCCCCTTCGACGAAATCGTTCGCCAAATGGATGAGTGGTTTGGTTCGGGACCATTGGTTCTTGGGCCCTCTGTCCCCAGCGTGCTCGACGCGGCCGCCAGCGCCCGTGCCGCACTATCCGGATTTGCCGTAGCGGGTTCGTTTCGCCATCCAGACCGACCCTTGCGGGCAGACGATGCCCTCCCCGAGCGGGCTTTGGCCGGGGATGCACTCGCGCGCCAAGCCCTCGTGACAGAAATTTACGAACCCCTGCGCGACCACTCTCTGGAACTGCTCACCACAGTGTGGACCTATTTCGAATCCGGCGCCTCGTTAGAGGCGACGGCCAAAGAACTCTATGTTCACCCCAACACTGTCCGTTATCGGTTGAAAAAAATTGCCGACGTGCTCGATTTCGACCCGGCAGTTGCCAGGGACGCCTTCACCATCCATATGGCCATCGTCTTGGGGCATATTTCTGAGCGCGCTCGACCCAACGCCGCCAAAAAACCACCACCACGGCCAATCCGTAGTAGGTAATCGACGAAGAAACCCCGTTTTCTTTTGCTGTTTCCTCCTACAGCCACCGGAGTCAGGCTGACCACACTGGGGGGATGCGCGTCATCGTTGCCCCCGGGCAGGGCTCCCAAAAACCCGGTTTCCTCTCCCCCTGGCTCGACGATCCAGACGTCCGAGCCACGCTGGAGACCTGGTCGGAGACTGTCAACCTTGACTTAGTCGCCCACGGAACCGTCAGCGACGCCGAAACCATCCGGGACACGAAAGTCGCCCAGCCACTAATTGTGGCAGCGGGATTAATTGCGGGTCGTGCCCTGCAACGCCGGCTGGGTGATGAGGACCTTCACTACGCAGGCCACTCGGTGGGGGAATTCACCGCCGCCGCCCTAGCCGGTGTACTCAGCGATGACGAGGCACTAAACCTTGTCGCCATCCGTGGTGCCGCCATGGCCGAGGCGGCCGCGGCGGTGCCAACGGGGATGTCTGCCGTGATCGGCGCTAACCTCGAAAGCCTGCGCGCACCGTTGGCCGAATATGGACTCGCTGCGGCTAACGTCAACAGCTCGGCCCAGGTGGTTGCTGCTGGAAAGCTTGACGCACTGGCAGCCCTGCAGGAATCACCCCCCGAGGGCACCCGGATTATCGCCTTAGATGTCGCCGGTGCTTTCCACACCTCGTACATGGAACCAGCGCAACAAGCCCTGCGGGATGCTGTTGCCTCAGCTAGCTCCTTGGCCCCGACAGCCGTGCTGTATAGCAACCAGGACGGCCAAGTCATCACCGACGGTGGCGAGTATCTGGATCTTCTCGTGTCCCAAATGACTTCACCGGTGCGGTGGGACCGCTGTATGGAGGCATTCCAGACCGCTGGGGTCACCGAAATCATCGAGCTCATGCCCGCGGGGGCTCTTGTGGGCCTTGCCAAGCGCGCTCTGCCGGGTGTCGTGACTCGCCGGCTAGACTTACCCGGTCAACTCGAAGAGTTGTCCGAGTAACCCCGGGGGAAATCATGACGACTCTCAAGCAGCCCTCTGGCCCTACCCATTCCCGCATCTACTCCCTGGGCGCCGCCCGCGGTGACCTCATTGTCCCCAACGATGACCTCATCGGCCCCATCGACTCTTCCGACGAGTGGATTCGACAGCGAACCGGCATTATTGAGCGCCGCCGGGCCTCGGATTCTCTCGAGGCAGTAGACCTCGCCGAATCTGCGTCAAACGAGGCCATCCGTCGCGCCGGTATTGGCCCTGACGATATCGACGCCGTTATCGTCGCAACGATCTCAAACACCGTTCAAACACCGTCTTTAGCCGCGCTGTTAGCTGATCGCATCGGAACGACCCCTGCAGCGGCCTACGATATCTCCGCCGCCTGTGCGGGCTACACATACGGAATTGCTCAGGCCGACGCGCTCATTCGCGGCGGTATCGCCCGATACGTCCTGGTCGTGGGAGCGGAAAAACTCAGCGACTTCGCAAATCCCACCGATCGCAGTATCTCTTTCCTCCTCGGTGACGGCGCGGGCGCAGCCGTTGTCGGGCCTGCAGACGAACCAGGAATTGCCCCCACAGTGTGGGGTTCAGACGGATCGCGGTGGGACTCAGTCGGCATGGACCGACCGATGCGGGACGCTTTTGACGACCCCGAGGGCCAGTTTCCGACGCTGCGCCAAGACGGCCAGGGGGTCTTTCGCTGGGCGGTATGGGAGATGGCAAAAGTTGCCCGGGAGGTCCTCGACGCCTCAGGTATTTCCCCCGACCAACTCACCGCCTTTGTTCCCCACCAGGCCAATATGCGCATTATCGACGAGTTTGCCAAACAGCTTGATCTGCCTGATTCCGTCCTCATCGCCCGGGATATCGCCCACACAGGCAATACCTCCGCGGCGTCCATTCCGCTGGCAATGCACCAACTTCTCGAAGAGCACCCCGAGGCTGGTGGCGGCTTGGCGCTCCAGATTGGCTTTGGGGCCGGACTGGTCTACGGCGGCCAGGTCGTGCGGATGCCCCAGAGCGCGTGAGTAAAAACCCTAGAATAAGACACCGATTCACCCACACTGACTGAGAGGTTGACATGGCCCACACCACTGACGAGATTCTTGCTGGACTCGCTGAACTGATCACCGACGAGACCGGTATCGCCGCTGACCAGGTCGAAATGGATAAGTCCTTCACCGACGACCTCGACATCGACTCGATTTCGATGATGACCATCGTGGTCAATGCTGAAGAAAAATTTGACGTGAAAATCCCCGACGATGAGGTCAAAAACCTGCTGACGGTAAAAGACGCCGTGAGCTTCATCGAAAACAACCAGTAGCTCTCTCGCGCGAGCCCGCGAGAAGTCGATCGCGGAAAGGAGCACGTCATGGTCGAAGTGGTTGTCACCGGTATCGGTGCCACATCTCCCCTCGGGGGGACCGCTCGCGAATCGTGGAGCGCTCTGCTTGACGGGAAATCGGGTGTACGCACCCTGGACTACGACTGGATTGCTGAGCGTGACATTCCTGTCACCTTCGCCGCCGAGGTGGCGGTAAAAGCAGAGGAGGTGCTGGAGCGCCGAGAAATTAAGCGCCTTGACCCCTCCGCCCAGTTGGCACTCATTTCAGCCAGGGAGGCGTGGGCCGATAGCGGGCTCGAAGGAATTGCCCCCGAGCGCATCCTCGTTGACTATGCCACCGGCATTGGTGGCCTCTGGACGCTCTTGGATGCCTGGGACACGCTGCGGGAGAAGGGGCCCCGCCGGGTTCTTCCCATGACCATTCCGATGCTGATGCCCAATGCTGCTGCCGCCGCAGTGAGTATGGAACTCGAAGCACGCGCCGGGGCGCGAACCGTCGTTTCCGCGTGTGCGTCGGGAACCGAGTCGATTGCCAACGCCTATGAGCACCTGCAACTGGGCCTAGCCGATGTGGTGGTCGCCGGTGGGACTGAATCTGTAGTCCACCCGCTGCCCCTGGCGGCCTTCGCCGCTATGCAGGCGCTATCGAAGCGTAATGACGACCCCGCAGGGGCATCACGGCCCTATGACGTCGACCGCGACGGTTTCGTCCTCGGCGAAGGGGCCGCAACACTGGTTCTCGAAACACGTGAACACGCTGAAGCGCGCGGGGCGCGTATTTACGCTCAACTCGCTGGCGGTGCGGTCACGTCTGATAGCTACCACATCACCGCACCGGACCCGGAGGGTGGTGGAGCGTCTCGGGCCGTTACCCAAGCATTGCAACAGGCTGGAGCGAGCCCCGACGAGGTCGGCCATATCAATGCTCACGCGACCTCTACGCCGGTGGGAGACATCGCCGAGTATGAAGCGTTGAAAGTTGTTTTTGGTGATCGACTGGGCTCGATTCCCGTCTCCGCGACAAAAGCCGCCACCGGTCACCTACTGGGTGGGACGGGGGCGCTGGAGGCGGTGTTTACGATTCTGGCCCTGCACGAGCGAATGGCTCCCCCGACGATTAACCTCGACAATCCAGACCCCGCGATTGATCTGGACGTGGTGACCTCCCCGCGCAGGCTGCCGGAGGGTCCGCTATTGGCTATTTCCAACTCATTCGGCTTTGGTGGACACAACGCGGTCGTCGCGTTCCGCAGCCAGTAACCGCACGTCAGGCCAATCCTGACCATTTGGTCAGGTTTTCCCAAGCTCGGCGCCCTACTGTTTCGTCGTGTCTCATCGCGACCATATCCTTGCCACAGCACTGGAGCGTTTCGCCCATCAGGGCATCGCAGCGACAACAATCCAAGACGTTGCCGACCACGCTGGGGTCTCAAAAGCCAGTGTGCTCTACCACTTCGACAGTAAAGACCACCTCGTCGATCTCGCCCTCGAACCGGGGATCGCCGCCCTCGGGCAACTCGTCGAATCGATGCGCAGCCACGGTCTGGATTCACCATCTGCCAGACGCGCGTTTGTCGAGGCCTTCGTCGATTTTCTCCTCGCTCACAGAAACGCCACCCACATCGTGGTGGCACACCCCTACCTGGCGGCCGATATCCACTCGCTCGCGCGTGCCCAGCAGCTGATGACCACAATGGCCGAGCTAGTCAGCACAACCCATAGCGGCGAGGACGATCGCCTGCGCTTTGGCGTTGCGGTATCTGGTGCCACCTACGCACTTGTCTCCAGCGCCATGCTCGGAGTCGACCCCCTCGATGATGAAACTCTGCGCAGCGGATTACGCGAGGTCCTCAGCCAGATGATGTTGGAGCCCTACGCGGAGGTGAGCCGCTAGTGGCCACCTTCCTCTACCGCCTGGGAAAGGCAAGCTATCGCCGCGCGGGTCGAGTCCTCGCCGCCTGGCTGGTGGCCCTCATCGCCATCGGGGGAATAGGTTTTGGTTTTGCTGGCCAAACAGACGAAGAGTTTCGCATTCCCGGCAGCGAATCCCAGGAAGCCTTCGATCGGCTTGAAGCCGTTTTTCCCGCATTTGCTGGTGCTTCTGCACAGGCCGTCATCGTCGCCCCCGAGGGTGAGCGGCTCGACCAACCCGACTACCGCCAAACCATCATCCAACTCGCCACCGCCATTAATCGCCTCGACGGGATTGAAGAAGCAGTCCACCCGTTTGAAGAATTCGCCGAACAGGCCCTCTCCGCCGACGCCTCGACGGCGTTTATCCAAATCCAGTTTGACGCTGCGGCACCGGAAGTGAGCGAAGAGCTCCTGGAGGACCTCGTCGCGACGCGCGAAAGGGCGGAAAACAGTGGCGTCAGGATCGAATTTGGTGGCACGGTGTTTCAAGACCAGCAGGTCGGCCTCACCATCGCCGAAGTCTTTGGCGTGATTTTCGCTGGCCTCGTCCTGATCATCACCTTCCGAAGTGCACGACCCGCGTGGATGCCGCTTGCCAGTGCGATTATCGGTGTGGGCATCATCCTCGGTGTGCTGTTTTTCGCCAGCAACTTCGCCACTCTCTCCAGTTCCTCGCCCTTACTCGCGGTGATGCTCGGACTGGCTGTCGGGATTGACTATTCACTGTTCATCCTCTCTCGTCATCGCACGCAGCTCGCCGCGGGAGAAGACCCGGAAGAATCAGCGGCCATCGCGGTGGGGACAGCGGGAAACGCCGTGGTTTTTGCTGGAGTCACCGTGATCGTTGCGCTCCTGGGTCTGTTTGTGGTGGGGCTTCCCTTCCTCAGTGTTCTGGGCGCTTCCGCCGCGGGGGCCGTCGCGATTGCCGTTGCCGCCGCCATAACGTTGCTACCCGCCCTGATGGGGTTGGCCGGTGAGAAACTGCGCCCTCGGCCTGGCTCTCAAGCCGCACGAATTGCTGCACTCTCGGCCGAGCAACCAAGCTTCGGCCGTCGCTGGGTGCGGCTGGTGACAAAACGGCCGCTTCTGGTGACCGTCGTGACCGTGTTGGGCCTGGGAGCAATGGCCCTACCGGCCCTGAGCCTCGATCTCAACCTTCCCGGTGGTGGCCAGGAGCCAGAAAACTCCACCCAGCGCCAGGCCTATGACCTGATCAGCGCCGGGTTTGGTCCGGGATACAACGGGCCACTGCTCATCGCCGTGGATATCACCCGCAGTGACGAGCTAGTGGACGACCTCGAGGAGATGGAGCAAAAGTTTTCCGAACTCCCCGGAGTCGATTACGTCAGCCAGGGCTTCCCCTCCCCCGGCCTCGACACGGCGATTTTCCAAGTCATACCCGATTTCGCCCCCGACTCTCCCGAAACGAAGGCCCTTGTTGCAGACATTCGAGCCGCGATGCCCGAGTGGGAGGAGCGCTTCGATGCCCCGATGGCCGTCACCGGGGTGACCGCAATCGGCGTGGACGTCTCCCAGCGAATCCAAAATGCCCTCCTGCCCTTTGGGCTGGTTGTTGTCGGGCTGTCAGTGGTGTTGCTCCTGGCGGTGTTTCGCTCCATTGTCGTGCCCCTGAAGGCGGCGCTGGGCTTTGTGCTCTCCGTCACGGCCGCCTTCGGCGTCGTTGTTGTGGTCTTCCAGTGGGGCTATGGAGCCGACCTGTTACACGTCACCCCCGGGCCCATTTTGAGCTTTATGCCGATCATCTTGATGGCAGTCTTATTCGGTTTAGCGATGGACTACCAAGTGTTCTTGGTCTCGGGAATGCGCGAAGTCCACGTTCACACCGGAAACTGGCGACACGCTATCGAAGAGGGGTACTCCCAAGGCGCCAGAGTCGTCACCGCGGCTGCCTTGATCATGTTTTTCGTCTTTTTCTCCTTCGTGCCTGAGGGGTCAAACATCATCAAACCCATCGCCTTGGGCCTCGCCGTGGGTATTGCCTTTGACGCGTTTATCGTTCGCATGACACTTGTTCCAGCCCTCATGGCGCTGTTTGGCAAATGGGCCTGGTGGTTGCCCGATTCTGTGGGCAAACGGGTGCCACAGGCCGATGTCGAAGGCGAATTCTTACGCGAACACATCCGGGATACCCAGTGGGCTTCACAGCACCCGCACTTGAGTGTCCACGCCGCATACCTCACAACGCCCGCTACGGAGCAACCCCTCACACTCGCCTGGGAACCAGGTGCCCGCGTAACCATCGCGGGAGAAGCTGCCGCAACCCGCGCTCTCGCCGCCACCATCGGTGGCTATATCGAGCCGCGGTCGGGAGCGCTTCACGTCTGCGGCCACGCCCTGCCAGGCGACGCCCGCAAAGCGCGCCAGCTCGTTGGCTTGTATTCCCCTCACGACGATGATGCACTCGACACACTGGGGGAGATTCTCCAGCAGCGTCTGCTCTGGTCAGCCCACACGATGCCGGGCAAAAAGACCGCGACCGAGCGCTTCGTGACCGACACGATTACTCAGCTCAACGCTCTGTCTGAGCAGCTCCCGCCCGATACGTACCCGCAGGTCATCAGCTGGGAGACCCGACCGGGGCTCCTGACCCGGCCCCAGCAGATCATGGCCACTGCGGCCATCGCCTTGGCAGATCGCGCCCCGGTGAGCATCATCTCCGCCCACGAGCCCCTCCACAGTCGCGAGGACCAAGCCCTCTGGTGGCAGGCCATTGCCGCTCTGGCTGAGCCTGACCAGATTGTGGCCCTCTGCGTGAGTCCACCCGCGCGCGAGGTCCCCGCCCGCTCGGGCCACCAGGTTGTTGACCTCCAACACCCCCTGAGCGTCACGGGAGAGGTGACATGACTCCGCGTTCTCGCCAACAGCGCTTGTCCTGGTGGGCAGGAGCCGTTGTGATGCCGATTATCCTCACGGCAACGCTGCTGGGGGTGGTCACCTCAGCGGATACCGCCCTCGAGCGCATCCCCGTCGCCCTGGTTAATAATGACGAACTGGTCGAACAGGTTGACGACAACGGCGAAGAGGAAATAATTCTCGCCTCACGTCCGCTGGTGACCGAACTGGTCTCCAGCGAGGACCTCGCCCTCAACTGGGTGATTACCGGAACCGACCAAGCCAATGATCTGCTCGCCCTCGGGGAGGTATACGCGATCGTCGAAATTCCGGAGAACTTTTCCGAAGCGGTGATCACCCTGGATTCCAGCGACCCCGTCCAGGCGCAATTTAGTATCCGCACCGATGCATCGCATAGCTATCTTGCCGGTGTGCTCGCCGAGCAGCTTGGCGATACTGTCGCACGGACCATCAGCGACGAGTTTGGTCGCACTCTCACCGAGGGGCTCTTTAGCGCCATCGTTGACCTGGGAGGGGGCCTCACCGAGGGTGCCGAAGCTGCCGAAGAGGTGGCAGAAGCCACTGAGGAGCTGGCCGACGGAGTGGAGGAACTCGCCGATGGCTCAGCTGAACTAGCCGAGGCTACCGACGAGCTGGCCGATGGCTATGGCGAATTCGACGACGGGTTAGATGACTACCTCGATGGACTGCGCGAGCTCGCAGACGGTGTGGAAACACTCAATCGAGGAACAAAAGATCTGCCTCAACTAAGCGCCGGTGTCACCACCTACACCGAGAGCCTGACCGGACTCTCTGCCCTCTTGGGCGCTTATATTCAGGCTGCGACCACCTCAAGCCCCCCACTCACTCTGGACCAGTTTCTTGCCCTACCAGTGGGCACACTACTGGGCAGCCAAGCCCCGCCTGGCACCGAGACGCTCACCATCTCCGATGTCGTCACCAACGTCAACACGTTGGCCTCAAACGGCCCGACCCTCTCCAGTAACGTCAATAAAGCCATTTCCGGCGTTCGCACCGGAATCGACGGAATCGATAAGGGCGCCGATGCGCTGGCTGAGGGCAGCTACCCCATCCAGGAGGGCTCTGAGGGTCTTCGAAGCGGAATCCTTGACCTCGCCAGCGGGGTGGGCGACTTCGACGACGGGGTCGTGGACCTGCGCGATGGCACCAATGAGCTCGCCGAGGGAATGGCCGAGTTTGCTGAGGGACTGCGCGAGGGCGCTGATGATTTCGAAGCCGAGAACATTAACCAACCCTCCGAGTCCACCCTCGACACTCTCGTGGCCCCCATCGGCTTTGCTGGCCAGACCACGATGCAATCCGTTGGATTCCAGGAGACTCTCACGAGCGTGTTCATCCCGATCGCACTGTGGTTTGTTGCGCTTCTTGGCACCCTTCGCCTCCCAGCGCTCAATAAGCGCATACTGGGCTCGACTTCTCCAAC
>CBFHWA010000005.1:0-37432 GCA_965659525.1 Pontimonas sp. | reverse complement strand
GCTGCAGCAAGCCGAATGAGCGTTGCCTCATCGAAATCGGAACCAACAAATTGGACTGCTACTGGTAGTCCATCATCGCTATAACCAGCCGGCACGGTCACCGTGGGCAGCTGCGACATTGTGAACGGCACGGTAAACCGGTGCACCAGGCTCGAGGTTCGCTCTTCCATACGAACCATATCGGCTGCTGGCGGCGCGGGGAAGGGCAGCCCCGGCACGAGCAGAGCGTCGATGTTATGGACCACTCGTTGGACACTGCCTCGGAAGTGGGCACGCCGAAGCAGCAACTCCTGGTAGCTGGTTCCGCTGAGGTTTCGCCCCCTCTCGATAATCTCCGTGAGGGCGGCACCGTATGACTCTTTATGACTCGGATACCAGTCGCGATGGGCTACCGCGGTTTGCACGCCACACACATCGAACCAGTCCTCAACAATCTGCTCCGAGTCGGGGAACGACACAGGCACGATCACCGCACCCAGTTGCGTCAAAACATCGAGCGCGGAATCGAGCGCCCTTTTCACCTCGACCGACACGTCGGAATACGCCCATTCCATATCGATTCCGATGCGCGCACCATTTAATCCATGTGATGCAGCCGCGGCGTAATCGGGCACGGGAAGCAGGCTCGCCGTTGGATCGTGTGGGTCTCGCCCGGCAATCGCTGAGAGCATCATCGCTCCATCAATAACAGACCGAGTCAGAGTTCCCACGTGGTCGAGGGTTGCGGCCAACTCGAACACTCCCGCGCGGCTGACCCGACCCCAGGTTGGTTTGATTCCTGTCAAGCCATTGGCCGATGCGGGCATGCGAATTGAACCGCCCGTGTCTGAAGCGAGGGTTCCAAACACGAGACCGGCGGCAGAGGCGACGGCGCTGCCACTGGATGAGACCCCCACCCACTTGGAGTGGTCCCAGGGGTTGAGAGGCGCCTCGAATGGGGGCGTGTGCTCTGAGTACACCCCCTCAGTCGTGTGCACTTTCCCCACGATGATGGCGCCAGCCGACTGGAGACGCTCGACGACCGTCGCGGTCACCGTGGAAATGTCCCCAACCTTGCTGGGCATACCCATCGAGGCTGGCCAGCCGGCGATTTCGTAAATGTCCTTTACCGCAAGGGGGACCCCGTGTAGGGGGCCCCGCCAGTGGCCTTCGGCCAATTCCTTGTCACGTTCTGCCGCCGTTGCCCGAGCACCGCTGTCGTCGATAAACGAAAAGCTCTTGAGTTCGGGATCGAATTGGTCAATCCGCGCGAGCTGCGCTTCGAGAAGATCACTCACCGAGATACTCCGTCGTGCCACACGCTCCGCGACCTGGGCTATTTCGGCGTAGTGGAGAGGACCGACCTCTTCCGAAACATCGTCTTTTGGCGTATCGCCTGCGGGTGTCGTCTGCATACGAGTCTCCTTTGACCCTCCGGTGAACGGGTAGTGCGAAGAGATCGCACCGGTAATCTGCTCGATACCTTCGCTGACGGGCTAACACTAGCGGATGGCCCGTGCTCTCTCTAGCGGTATTTGCCCCGCTGGGAGGATGTAGGCGGCAGGGGGAGGAACGATGAACCCCATCTCATCCGTGAGCGCGATCAGGCGGCAGCCCCGCGGCTTGGCCAATCAGAGGGGGCCCTGCGGCCCGGTACTATAGGGAGGCAGAAGTTCGGCTGGAGTTTCTGCCAATACTCCACTTAAAGGACACTGTCATTACTACTACCTCCCGCGACGACGTTCGAAACGTCGCCATCGTTGCCCACGTCGACCACGGCAAGACCACCCTGGTCGATGCCATGCTCCAACAGACCGGCTCTTTCGCCGCCCACGGGGCGGTGACCGAACGCGCGATGGACTCGGGTGATTTGGAAAAAGAAAAAGGCATCACGATCCTCGCCAAGAACACCGCGGTGACCTATGCCGGTCCCCACGCGGGCGGCCAAGAAATCACCATCAATGTGATTGATACTCCCGGCCACGCCGACTTTGGCGGGGAGGTCGAGCGGGGGCTGAGCATGGTCGATGGCGTTGTCCTGCTCGTTGATGCCTCCGAGGGCCCCCTGCCCCAAACCCGTTTCGTGCTGCGCAAAGCACTCGCAGCGAAACTTCCCGTAATTTTGGTGGTCAACAAAACCGACCGCCCCGACTCGCGCATTGACGATGTGGTTCGAGAAACCCAGGACCTGCTGTTGGGTTTAGCCTCTGACCTCGCCGATGAAGTCCCAGATGTTGACATCGATTCCCTCTTGGACCTGCCCATCATCTACGCCTCAGGGCGCGAGGGCGCGGCGAGTTCGCATCAACCCGCCGACGGCTCGCTTCCGGATAACGCCGACCTCGAGCCCCTGTTTGGAGCGATCCTCCAGCACATCCCCGCGCCCACCTACGATCCAGACCACCCCCTCCAGGCCCACGTCACAAACCTCGACGCGTCGCCGTTTTTGGGGCGTATTGCCCTGCTTCGGATCCATCAGGGCTCGCTCGCCAAGGGTCAAACCGTTGCGTGGGTGAAAAATGACGGCTCGGTGGCAAATGTTCGCATTACGGAGTTGATGAAAACCCGCGCACTGGAGCGCTACCCCGCAGAATCCGCGATGGCCGGCGATATTGTCGCCGTGGCAGGAATTGAGGACATTACCATCGGCGAGACCATTGCCGACCCGGAGGATGTTCGTCCACTGCCCGCTATTACCGTCGACGAACCCGCTATTTCGGTGACCATCGGCACCAACACCTCCCCGCTGGCCGGCATTGTCAAAGGCCATAAACTCACCGCCCGAATGGTCAAAGACCGGCTCGACCGTGAGCTGATTGGAAACGTCTCGATCAAGGTCGTTGATATTGGTCGACCAGACGCCTGGGAGGTCCAGGGCCGCGGTGAGCTCGCCTTGGCGATCCTCGTGGAGAATATGCGCCGGGAAGGTTTTGAACTCACCGTGGGCAAACCACAGGTAGTCACCAAGAAAGTCGACGGATCGGTTCACGAGCCCCTTGAAGCATTGACCGTGGATGTCCCAGAAGAGTTTGTCGGGGCAGTCACCCAGTTACTGGCCGCCCGGAAGGGACGTATGGACAATATGTCCAACCACGGCACCGGCTGGGTGCGCATGGAGTTCACCGTCCCCTCGCGCGGGCTTATTGGCTTTCGCACCGAATTTCTCACCCTCACTCGCGGCCAAGGCATCGCTAACGCCATTGCCGCGGGGTTTGGCCCGTGGACAGGAAGTATCGTCACCCGAAACTCCGGATCGATTGTTGCCGACCGCCAGGGTGTGGTGACGTCAAACGCGATGATGGCCCTTCAGGAGCGCATGACCTTCTTCGTCAAACCCGGTGACGCGGTGTATGAGGGAATGGTGGTCGGTGAGAACTCGCGCTCAGAGGACATGGATGTAAACGTCACAAAAGAGAAAAAGCTCAACAACATCCGCTCATCAACCGCCGAAGAACTCGAACGCCTCACCCCGCCGCGTGAGCTCTCCCTCGAAGAGTGTCTCGACTTCGCCCGGGAGGATGAATGTGTCGAAATTACGCCCGAAATCGTGCGAATCCGCAAAGTCGAGCTTGACCAGACCCAGCGGGCTCGAAGCGCATCGAGGCTCAAGCGACAAGACGCCTAAACGCCTTCACACCCCGGCCGGCCTGTCACAGTTCGTCACCTGTGAGTAGTAGGGGCTACAGTCTGGGTAGCAGGTCTGGGAGCCCCCACCGCACTGTCACACGTCACCTGGTGGGAGGCACCATGAATTCACTGTCCTTTACAAACCGACTCCAGCAATCAGAACCCCTGGTTCTTGCCGGAGGCTACCTCTTCGAGGTGGAGCGCCGCGGATATCTCACCGCCGGCGAATTCGTTCCTAAGGTCGCCCTGGAACACCCTGAGGTCCTCGAACAGGTCACCCGGGATTTTCTTCGCGCCGGCAGCGACATCGCCCTGGCGTTTACCTATAACGGCCACCGCGAAAAAATGCGCATCATCGGTGAGGAACACCTTCTCGAACCCCTCAACCGCGAAGCCATGCGCATCGCCCAGGCCGTCGCGGCCGAGGAGCGCGAAACACAGGGGCGCGATATCTGGGTCGCGGGCAATATTTCTAACTCCAATATTTACGACCCGGCTGATCCAGAAACAGCTGACACTGTTCGGGCGATGTATAAAGAAATGGTCGGGTGGGCAAAAGAAGAAGGCGCCGACCTCATTCTCGCCGAGACAATGTATTTCTTTGAAGAAGCCCTCATCGCCCTCGAGGAAATTAAAGCCGCGGGGCTACCAGCTATTGTCAACGTCGCCGTCTTTGCCACGGGGGAGCTGCGTGACGGCGTCTCACCAGCTGAGGCAGCAAGGCGCCTCGTCGAGGCGGGAGCGGATGTCGTGGGGACGAACTGTTTCCAAGGCCCCAACACCATTCGCCCCATACTTCAAGACATCATCGATGCCGTCGGTGAGCACAGTGTCTGCGCCATGCCGGGCACCTTTCGCACCACGGACGAACACACCACATTTTTCAACCTGCCCGACCACGGCAATACGGCAACGCTTCCGCATGAGCGAACTTTCCCGGATGCACTGGAGGCTCAAAACTCCAACCGCTACGAAACCGGTGAATTTGGCGCCTGGGCTGCATCGGTTGGCACGAAGGTCATCGGGTTGTGCTGTGGCGGCAGCGTTATCCACCACCGCGAGCTCGCCGAGCGCCTGGGCAAAAACCCGTACCTGTCGAAGTATTCACCCGATATGTCAAAACACTTCATGTATGGCTCGGACTCGTCTCTGCCGGAAGTGGCGACCTCTTTTGGTGGTATCGCTTAACGACGCGTTCACGGGTTCAGCAGCGCTGTGGCCGTAGCCTGGGCGGAGCGAACCGCGCGCTCGATACTGCGGTCACTCGAGCCATCCGAACCGAAACCATCACCGGCCATCCAAATCGCGGGCAGGTCGGGGTGTCGCCAATAGGGCTTTCGGTAGGGGTTCGCCGTCGTCGCGTAGCGCCAGCGCATCACCGTCGTGTCGGCGACTTGAGCTCGGCCCACCAGCAGACCCAATTCGAGTAAAAGCCGTCCCTGGGAGATGGTGGCGTCATCGTTCCAGGTTGCCTCCGACCAGCTTTGCCTGGCGTAGGCCTCAATGCCCAGCAGGCCATCGGGGTGGGGGCGAAAGCGCACCGATTCGATAATGTCTGTCGACCAGTGCGAGTCAGGGTCCAACCCGTCGCCCTCGACCGTCGCCAAAAGGACTTGGCGTTTTCGATAGTCCACGGCGTCGAGGTCATAATCGAGAACGAGGTCACTGTAGGCGATCATTGCTTGGGCTTGGGGTACGGGTGCGGTGAGCACCACACTGCGCCCCCAAATCGGGTCCCCAAAGCCGTGGCGAACAACCCCCACCGCATCGTGCTGGGAGGTCACCAGGTGGGTCACGTGGGTGCGCTGGATTTTCAGTCCGTAGGCCCACTGTTCGGAGACATCCCGCGCGGAGTGGAGAAATTGCCAGTCAGTAATGCCCGGTAGATCCGGGCGTGGGGCCCATTCCGAGCCGAGCCAGCCGGTCAACAGTGTGCGAATACCCGCATCCTCGGTCGTAATGGAGGTCGCACCACTATCGAGTGGCAGGCCGCCGACGTTTTTTGTGGCCAAACGCCCCCCGGGCCGGTGGGACTTATCCAGTACGAGGACCTGTTGACCCTGGTCACTGAGCAGCCTCGCCAGGGTTAACCCCGTGACACCGGCGCCGACCACAATCACGTCCCACGGTTTCATCCCCCTACCCTACGAGGCAGACTGGGAGCATGTGCGGCCGATACGCCCTCGATTTGGACACCTCCGAGCTGAAGCAGCTCGTTAATGCCTCCCCGACGCGCCCCGATTTCTGGACCCCGCGGTGGAATATCGCACCCACCAGCGATATTCCCATTGTTATCGCCACGATGACCGCCGAGAAAACAGTGCGGCGCATCCTGGGACCGGCGCGCTGGTCGCTTACGCCACCCTGGTCGCAAACGCTTGAGACGAGCTATCCCACCTTTAATGCCCGAAGCGAGAGTGCGGCAACGAAACCGACTTTTCGACAGGCTCTCGCCCATACGCGAGCCCTCATCCCCGCCTCTGGTTACTTCGAATGGCACAGCGTGGGGCGGGTAAAAACCCCGCACTACATCCACCACCCTTCCGGGACGCCGCTCGTATTTGCTGGCCTCTACTCTGTGTGGAGCAGCGGTGGGCAACAGGCTGTCACCGCCACAATCCTCACCCGCCCGGCACCCCCGTCACTGGAGTGGATCCACTCGCGCTCCCCGGTGGTGCTGCCGGCCGATTCCTGGGATTCCTGGCTTGATCCCCGGGTTCGGGGAACCCAGGAATTCCTTGACCAGGCCGTAGCCGCCTCCGATGGGCCCAGTGGGGAACTCACCCAGTATGAAGTCCTGCCGATTCGACACGACAGCCCGGAGATTATCCAACCGCGCCGCGGGGACGAGAAGGCATCAACAGCCTCCTAGCGCAGGAAGGCTACCCCGGGCGGCGCTGGTGCTAAATCGTCGACGCGTCAATGACAAAGCGGTAGCGCACGTCCGAATCAACCACTCGCTGATAGGCGGTATTGATGTAGTCGGCAGGAATAACCTCGATATCGGAATGAATCCCGTGCTCGGCCGAAAAGTCCAACATTTCTTGGAGTTGATACACCGGTCCAATCATGCTTCCGGTTATCGACCGGCCCTGGTAGAGAATAACCGGCCCATCAAAGCTGTAGGGCTCACCGGGAAGACCCACGACGACGAGCGTGCCGCGAAAACCCAACAGTTCGAGGTAGGCATTCATGTTGATGGGCACGGAGACGGTACTGATGAGCAGATCAAAGCCAAACCGGTGGGCCGACATCTGCTCCTCATCGGTGGACAGGAGGAAATGGTCGGCGCCCAGTTTCTTGGCATCGGCCTGTTTAGCCGGGCTGTGGGAGATGACAGTCACCTCGGCGCCCATGGCGTGGGCAAACTTCACACCCATATGACCCAAGCCGCCTAAACCGATAATGCCCACCCGTTTCCCCGGCCCAGCCTCAAAGCGGCGCAGTGGGGCGTAGAGGGTGATTCCCGCACACAGCAGGGGTGCCGCACCGGCAGGGTCGAGGGATTCTGGTAGGTGAACCACATAGCCTTGGTCGACGACGATATCCGTGGCATAGCCACCCTGGGTATAGCCGCCGTAACGATGGTCGGGAGCGGCATAGGTGCCCGTCATTCCGCGCTGGCAAAAGTTTGACTCTCCCGCGAGACAGTTGTCACATTCGCGACAGGAATCAACATAGACGCCGACACCTGCCGCATCACCCACCGCGAAGTCGGTGACCTGCTGGCCCACCTCGACCACGCGACCCACAATTTCGTGTCCGGGAACCACCGGAAAAGGCTTGTCGCCCCAGTCGCCACGGACCAAGTGAATATCGGAGTGGCACACTCCCGCATGAGAAATCTCGATTTTCACATCACCTGGACCCACCTCTCGGCGTTCAAGGTCATAGGAAACGAGGTCCGCTCCTGCCTCCTGGGCAGCGAGAGCACGTGTAGTCATGGCACATCCTTTGGTCCGGTCATTGCCAGAGTCAACGCCTAGTCTGGCACGCACTAACGACTAACCTGGTGGCGTGGCCATCTTGCCGATCGCGATTACCGGCAATCCTGTACTCCACCGCCCCGCCTCACCCGTGGAGGAGGTCACCGATGAGTTGCGAGCCCTCGTTGCTGACATGGTCGAGACAATGCATGAGGCTCCTGGCGTTGGCTTAGCCGCGCCCCAGGTCGGTGTGAGCCGTCAACTCTTTGTGTGGCACTTCGACGAGGATGGGCACATCTCTCAGGGGGTCGTGATCAATCCCACGCTGCGCCTGCGCGGGCCCTGGCCAAACCGTTTCCGCGGAGAGCCAGACGAGGAGGGCTGCCTGTCGATTCCCGGGCTTCGCTACCCCCTGGCTCGCGCGCGGAGGGCATTTCTCACCGGCCGGGACCTCGACGGCGAGCCCATCAACATTCACGCCACAGGCTGGTTGGCCAGAATCTTCCAACACGAAATGGACCACCTGAAGGGCATTGTCTACCGTGACCGCCTCTCGAGGCGTTGGAGAGCTGAAGCAGATGAGGAGATTGCTCAGTCGACGTGGCTGCGCACGTCGAGCAGTTGGACCCCCGGCCAGGATGGCCTCGAATCAGATTTTGTGGCCGGCTAGGCCATCCAGCCAAACGCCCGCAAACCGGCTGCAACCACTGCCGCGGCGATAATGACGACGATAAACGGCGCTCGCAGCCACAGCAGGAGCCCCGCGACCATGACGGCGGGCAAACGGGCATCGAGGACGACTGCGCCGTCACCGGCGAAGGTTTGAGAGGCAACGAGCGAACTGAGCAAACCAATAGTGACGAGGGCCGCCACCCGCGAGACAGCGGGTCCTGCCACGAGCTTCTGGGGCACAAGGTAGCCAGAAAGCTTCAGCAGATAGACCAGGGCTGAGGCGGCGATCACACTCCACCAGATGGCACTCATGGGCCGACTTCTTCCCGCGGCGGCGCCTGGGGGGCGACCCTGTGACGGTAGAGGCCGAAAACAATGGCCAAGACAGCAACGATGAGTACCGGAACCCCAGCCGGGAGCAGAGGAACGAAAACCACGGTGAGGATCGCCGCGGCAACCGCGATGACCATCGGCTCACCGCGAGTCAACCACGGCCAGACCAAGCCCAAAAAAGCCGCCGCTGCTGCGGCATCAAGGCCATAACTGCGCACATCACCCAGGACATCGCCCAACAGCGCTCCAGCGAGTGTCATTGCGTTCCAGCCAAGAAACAGCCAGACCCCGGTTGTCCAAAACCCCACCCGGGCAGCAGAAACACCGGTTTGGGCACTGCCCACCGCGGTCGACTCGTCAATGGTCAGATGGGCGGCGAGGATTTTCAGGGGCCACCGGGCTTCTAATACCGGTGACATACGAAGTGCATAGAGGCCGTTTCTCATCCCCAGCAACGCTGCGGATAAAACGGCCGCCAGGCCGGCCGCGGCACCACCGGAGGCAATAATGCCAATAAGGGCAAACTGTGAGGCCCCGGAAAACATCACCAGGCTGAGCACCATTGTTTGGGCAACACTAAACCCGGAGGTCACCGCGAGGGCACCAAACGACACTCCGTAGAGCGACACCGCGAGGGCGACCTGAAGACCTTGAGTGCGCGCCTGGCGGATGCCGGTGTCGTTAGCTCGCATCACGCTCGTCGGAGACCGGAGAGGTAATGCGCGGCCCCAAGCCCATCGGTGTCACTGCCGTGTGGAAGCGTAGCGTTGGGAATGCAGCAGAGACACTAAAGCCCACACCGGGGACACGGTGAGCCGAAAAGACCCCGCCAAAAGCCTCGGTGCGGGTGCGCATTTCTTTCATCCCACGGCCATCGAGGGCCTCCACGAGAGCTTTTTGATCCTCTGCGATCACGTCGTTGTGCCCCGAGCCCCACTGTTCGCGCTGCAGGTTTCGAACCCGGATGCCATCATCATCGATGCGAACTTGCAGGCCGTTGCCACTCCAACTCATCGACACTTTCACGGTGGTCCCCGGGCCACCGTGCTGACGAGCATTATTGAGCGCCTCCTGAACGATGCGGTAAACCGCAATCTCCGCGCTCGAGCTGACCCCAAAAGCTGTGCCCGACTCCTCAAAACGGATGATCAGCCCGGAGTCGTTAATCCCCTGAAAGAGCTCATCAATCGAGCCTAAAGTCGGCATCGGTTGGCCACTGGCATCGCCCTGACGCCCCACATTGGTCACTCGGCGCAAATCAGCCAGAGCCCCTCGGGCCTGGTCAGCTATCGAGCCAGCGACCCGCGTGGCGACCCCGGCGTCAATTTCGGCAGCCACTTTGGCGCCCTCTGCCTGAGAAATAATCGAGGTGATTGTCACCGCCGCTGCATCATGAATGTCGGTCATGACCCTCAGTCGATCGCGCAGTTCGGCAAGAGCGAGCTCACTGTCGATGCGCTGGTCTTCAGCGGCAACCCGAGCGCGCTTTTGTTGCACGATTGCGCCGCGCTGTCGCCACCACAACAACCCCGAAATGACAGCAAAAATGAGCGCAACAACAGCTACGGCAGCACCAAACCAGAGCGCCCACGAGGGCAGCAGCAGGCCGGCATCGGGCATAGTCATCCATTCAATCGAGCCACTCGGGTGTGTCCCGGCAGACTACCGGGAGAGGGTGACAATGGCTCCTCGACTTGGACTCGAACCAAGAACCTACCGGTTAACAGCCGGTCGCTCTGCCAATTGAGCTATCGAGGATTGACGAGCACACAGCGTAGCAGAGCAGGCGGTATGCCTGCCCGCAGCCGCTGAGGCCACCTAGTAGCCGGCATCGACCGAGACCACCCCGCGCAGCGGTGAACCGGCCAAAAACGCCGCTGTGTTGTGGCGAACCCGCTCGGCAAGGAGCGGTCGGGTCATCTCCGGTGTATCAGCTGAATGGGATGTGATCACGCACTGGGGTATGTCAAAAAGACGGTGGCCCTCCGGGAGTGGCTCCGGGTCGGTCACGTCAAGGCCGGCGCCAAAAATTTCACCCGCTTCGAGTCCCCAAACGAGCGCTTGAGTATCAATGAGGGGACCGCGAGCGATATTGACGACCACGGCGTGGGCTGGCAGTGCCTCGAGCTCAGCACGTCCAAACAACGACGCGGTCTCATGCGTCTGCGCTGCGGCAAGGATGACGACATCGATATCACCCAGGAGCCCCCGCCAGTCATCAGGACCCACTGTCTGACTCGCACCGGCAACCGCTTGGGAGGCGTCGCGGCGGACAACCGTGATGTCGCAGCGAAACGGCGCCAAGACGTCAATAATGGCCTGTCCAACTCCTCCGGCACCCACCAGCAGCACCCGGTTTTCATAGAGCGACAGCCCGGTACGCTCAGGCTGCCAGTGCGCCGCGCGAGATTTTTCCGGTAACTGCCGCAAACACCCCAGGGTGAGAGCCAAAGCGTGCTCGGCAACCGGCTCGGAATACGCCCCCTTCGCACTGGTGACAACTGGGCGCAGGTGCTCCGGACGCGTGGCAAGCCCGGCCAGTACCGCGGAGAATGCGTCAACACCAGCCCAGGGCAACTGCAGCCACTCGATGTCGGGGTGCTCATCGAGGATGGCCTGCAGCTCGTCAGCGCGTTTTTCCGATAACCACACCAGACCTCGGGTCTCGGGCCCGAGAGGTCCGACAACGCCTCCCGCTGCCGTTACCGCCTCAACGAAAGCCTCACCCGGGGTGGGCTCGACGGAGATCACTCCCGACTGAAGGGTTCGGTGGGGTGCTTGGGCAGCGAGGAATCGATCCTCGCGGTGTTGACTCATCCGCTCCACGAGCTACTCCCCTTCTCGAAGACGCCGTCGAATTGCCTCAATATCGACAAGCTGGCGCTGAATTGTCGAATACGTCTCTGTGCCCGCCTCGCTGCGTTGAAGCGTTGACAGCAGCTCGCCTTTTCGACGCAGCAAATCCTTATCCAACAGCGTGGCGGTCACCCCCAGGGCGTAGCGACCCACGTCATCGTCTCGCTCGGGCAGCGGGTGAACCGCCATTTGTTGGACGAATACCTGCAGACTGTCGGGAATTTCATCCTGCACTTTATTGACCCAGCCCGGCTGGCCGTAGTGGTCGAACACCGCAAGGATCGCGTCACGAACCAGAGCCAGTGCCCCGTGGGAGAAATGAGCTTGGAGGACCTGGCTGGCCCGCTCCACCGGGACCGTGTCGGGGTGCTGCAAAAGAGCCATCAGGGCGTCTCGCTCGATCATCGTCACCGGGTCCTTAGACAGCGAACCCAGCTGGTAGACCGGTGCGTCGTCAGAAACGGCGACGGGCCCGGCTGTGGCCGGTTGACTGCGGCTAGCCTGAGCCAATTCACGAGAGACCTCCGAGGGCTCCATGCCCAGCCAGCCCGCCAATTCACGAACATAGCCCTGGCGCACAATACTGTCGCGGATGGTTTTGACCACCTGGAGTGCTTGACGCAGCGCATAAGCGCGCCCCTCGACAGTCTGAAGGTCCATTCCTTCGAGAACGCGCTTGATCATGAACTCGTACATCGGACGCCTCGCCTCGATCACCTCGCGCAGCGCACCGTCACCGCGCTGGACCCGAACATCACACGGGTCAAGGCCCTCGGGCGGCACCGCGACGTAGGTGCCAGCGGAGAACTTCTCCTGATCAGCAAACGCCTTCGAGGCGGCTTTTTGGCCGGCCTCATCAGGATCGAAGGTAAAAATGACCTCGCCTTGGGCTCGATCAACACTGAGCTCCGAGTCGCCCATCACTCGGCGGATCAGCGGAATGTGGTCGGCGCCAAAGGCCGTCCCACAGGTGGCCACCGCCGTGTCAATACCAGCGAGGTGGCAGGCCATAACGTCGGTATAACCCTCCACAATGACCACCTGATGCTTTTTCGCAATCTGGCGCTTGGCCAGATCGAGCCCGTAGAGGACGCGGGATTTGTGATACACCGGGGTTTCTGGGGTGTTCAGGTACTTCGGGCCCTTGTCGTCATCTCCCAAACGGCGGGCGCCAAAGCCGACCGTCTGGCCGGTGACATCGCGGATGGGCCAGATGACGCGGTGGCGAAAGCGGTCATAAACGCCCCGATCACCCTGACTCACCACACCCGCCTCGACGAGTTCAGGGATGCGAAAACCCTTCGCCGTGAGGTACTTGGAGAGCGCATCAAACGATTGGGGGGCATAGCCGACCGAAAACTGCTCTGCTGCGAGTTGATCGAAGCCTTTTTCCGCCAGGAATGCCCGCGCCTGCTCCGCTTCGGGACGATGGATCTGCGCGCGAAAAAATTCCTCAGCCTCTTTATTGACCTGTAGCAGACGCGAGCGCTTCTGGCCGTCTTCAGCCTGACCACCATCTTCATACTGGAGGGTGTAGCCGACTTTGTCGGCAAGGCGCTCAACGGCTTCGGTGAAGCTCAGCGCGTCGAGCTTCTGGACAAAGGTGTACACGTCTCCGCCCTCGCCACAACCAAAGCAGTGATAAAACCCCGCCTGAGGCCTCACGTGAAAACTGGGGCTGCGCTCATCATGGAAGGGACAGAGCCCCTTCATGGAGCCGACGCCGGCCGATTTCAACGAAACGTATTCACCGACCACATCGGCGATGTTGACACGCTGGCGCACCTCATCGATATCGGTGCGTCGTATCCGTCCAGCCACGGCGTCAGTCTAGTTGGCCGACCCCTCCACGCCCCGGGCTATCCCCAGACCACCTCCGGCGAGAAGCTCATGCCAGGCCAGAGCCGCCGCGTCGGTGAGCGACGCTACCTGGTCGATGACGACTCGGCGGCGCTGGGCCTCAGAGTCACACGAGGCGAAGTCCTGCCAAAAAACAGGCTCCAGATGGGCCTCAGGGTCTGCCCAGACGGCATCGAGCAGTTCGACAAGTAGCTGGCGTTGCTGGAGATAAACCGGCTGCCGCGTTTCGTGTCGCATCACGGCGGTCGCGACCAACCCCTTCAATAGGGCGATTTCCCCGCGGGTATCCTCCGGAACGGCCAGCTGATAGCGATAGCGGTAGGAAACTTCCTCACCGAGGGTGGAGTTCGCCAACGAGACACTCGAGGCGAAGCGCCCAATGGCGCTACTGGTGAAGTTTTTTAACTGGGCATAGGCCTGTCTGCTTCCGTCAAAAGACGTCGGCCAGTTCTCCCATGCACGCAGCCGTGAAAACGCGTCGTCAATCGCGGCACTATCGAGTTGTCCACCCACCCAGGAGGTGTCAACACCGATCGACCCGTCGGCGAGTTGAGTGCTGGCCAGCGCTCCCGGCTCGATAAACCCACCGACGATGGCGTCTTCAAAATCGTGAACCGAGTAGGCAATATCGTCAGCGAGGTCCATCACCTGGGCCTCCAGCGATACCGCCTGATCGGGGATGCCGGCTCGAAGCCAGGCAAATACGTCGGCATCGTCGTCGTAGAAACCAAACTTTTCACGTCCATCTGCCTCAACGACGGCGTGATTTCTCGGCCACGGATACTTACTGGCCGCATCCAAACTAGCCCGGGTTAAGTTGAGGCCCCGCGGATACCCGGCCTGATCGAACACTTTGGGCTCCAGTCGGGTCACCACCCGAAAAGTCTGGGCGTTGCCCTCGAATCCACCCCAGTGGGCTGCCCAGCCGGCAATCGCGGTCTCGCCGTTGTGGCCAAAGGGGGGGTGGCCAAGATCGTGGGCCAAACAGGCGGTGTCCACCACATCGGGGTCGAGCCCGAGGCGTTGTCCGATTTCTCGGCCGACCTGAGCAACCTCAAGCGAGTGAGTCAGGCGGTTTCTGGCAAAGTCAACACCAGCTGTGGGGCTGAGCACCTGAGTCTTTTGGGATAGTCGGCGAAACCCCGAGGAGTGAATAATTCGACCCCGATCGCGCTGAAAATCGCCCCGGGTTGATGAGTGGGCCTCATCGACGAACCGTTCCCGGTCGCCCGGGCCATAGTCAATACTCACCGCTGCTGCTACCCCCCACTGGTATCCAGCTCCGCGTCGACAAGACCCGATCGCTGGGTGGGGCTTAACTGCTGCGAGTCGAGCCACCCCTCGGGCAACGCAGTGCGCTTCGGGGAACCTGCACGCCCGCGGGGCCCCTCAGCGGAATCTCCCGGATACTCCTGATCCAGATCCAGAGTCCCCAGGAGATCATCGAGCTGCTGCAGAGACTCCACCATCGCCAGTTGTGCCCGCAGGTCACCGCCAACCGGGTAGCCCTTGAAATACCACGCGACGTGTTTGCGGATATCCCGACAGGCGCGCAGTTCGTCGCCACCGAAAAACTCGACCAGTAGTTGGGCGTGGCGGTAAAAAGCACCAGCGACCTCCCGCAGACCGGGTCGGTGTCGAAGCGGCTCACCGCGGAACCCCGCGGCAAGGTCACCAAATAACCACGGTTTTCCCAAGCATCCACGACCCACGACGACCCCATCGCAGTCGGTGCGTGCGACCATCTCTAAGGCATCCTCGGCTGACCAAATATCGCCGTTTCCCAATACGGGGATGGAGGTAATCGCGGCTTTGAGCGTCCCGATGGCATCCCAGTCTGCGTGTCCGGAATAAAACTGGTCCGCCGTTCGCGCGTGTAGCGCAACCGCCGAAATCCCGGCACCCTCGGCGGCTCGGCCTGCCTCAAGATAGGTCAGGTGATCTGAGTCGATACCCTTTCGCATTTTCACGGTCACGGGAATATCCCCGGCGGCCTTCACGGCTCGCTCCACGATGGCGCGAAAAAGCTCCAGTTTCCAGGGCAGTGCGGCACCGCCTCCCTTGCGGGTGACTTTCGGGACCGGGCAGCCAAAGTTGAGATCAATATGGTCGGCGCGATCTTCGGCAACGAGCATGGTCACGGCCTCGCCGATGGTGGCGGGGTCAACACCGTAGAGCTGGATACTGCGCGGCTGCTCCGACGGGTGATGGGTGATCAGTCGCATACTCGCCTCGGTGCGCTCGACGAGAGCCCGCGAGGTGATCATCTCACTGACATACAGCCCCGCTCCGTACTCACGACAGAGGCGACGAAAAGCGGTGTTGGTAATACCGGCCATCGGCGCGAGAACAACGGGCACCGACAGCGGAATATCCCCGATCGTCACCGCCGGTGTGGCCACCGGCGGTTGCTCCAGTGTCGGGGGCGTCGCCGACATCGCTCCTAAGCCCCTGCCAGTGCGTCAAAGAGGTAACCGGGGAGGTCAGCAATGGCAATCCGCTCCTGGGCCATCGTGTCTCGCTCACGGACGGTGACGGCCTTGTCGTCGAGTGAATCAAAATCCACCGTCACCGCAAAGGGAGTGCCAATCTCGTCGTGTCGCCGATAGCGCCGCCCGATCGCACCAGCGTCGTCGAAGTCGACCATCCAGTTCTCGCGCAAGGTTTGGGCGAGCTCTTTGGCGACCGGGGAGAGTTTTTCATCTCGCGACAGCGGTAAGACTGCGACTTTGATCGGCGCCAACCGCCGGTCGAGCTTCAGGACCGTCCTGGTATCCACCCCTCCCTTCGAGTTGGGGGCCTCATCTTCGGTGTAGGCATCGACGAGAAAGGCCATCAGTGAGCGGGTTAGTCCCGCAGCGGGCTCGATGACGTAGGGCGTCCAGCGCGAATCCTTGGCCTGGTCAAAATAGGACAGGTCTTCGCCGGAGTGCTTTGAGTGGGTCGAGAGGTCAAAATCGGTGCGGTTTGCCACACCCTCCAGTTCACCAAATTCACCAGAGGAGAAGCCAAAACGGTACTCAATGTCGACGGTGCGTTTGGAATAGTGCGAGAGCTTCTCCGGGGGGTGCTCGTAGAGGCGCAAATTCTCGGGATTAATCCCCAGATCGGTATACCAGCGGTGGCGCTGGTCAATCCAGTACTGGTGCCAGGTTTCATCAGAACCGGGCTCAACAAAAAACTCCATCTCCATTTGCTCAAATTCGCGGGTGCGGAAAATGAAGTTACCGGGCGTGATTTCGTTGCGAAAACTTTTTCCCACCTGAGCAATTCCAAAAGGTGGTTTCATTCGACCCGCCTGCATCACGTTCGCGAAGTTCACGAAAATACCCTGAGCGGTTTCCGGGCGTAAGTAGTGCAGCCCCGCCTCATCATCCACCGGGCCCAGATAGGTCTTCAACAATCCACTAAACGCCCGCGGTTCAGTCCACTGACCTTTGGCCCCGCAGTGCGGGCAGTTAATTCCCGCCAGGCCACCCTCGGGCGAGCGGCCTTTTTTCTCCTCGTACTCTTCAATCAGGTGGTCTTCGCGAAAACGCTTATGGCAACTGGTGCACTCGACCAGGGGGTCACTAAAGACCTCCACGTGGCCGGAGGCCTCCCAGACCTGTTTGGGCAAAATCACCGACGAGTCGATTCCCACCACGTCCTCGCGCAGCTGAACCATGGACCGCCACCACTGGCGCTTGATGTTGTCCTTCAGCGCTGTTCCCAACGGACCGTAATCCCAGGCAGAACGGGAGCCACCATAAATTTCCCCGGCCTGAAAAACGAAACCGCGGCGCTTTGCCAGCGCGATGACTTTATCGAGCGTCGACGAGGCGGCCATGGTCCTACTTTCGAAAGCGGCGGGTCAATCTCCAGCCCCCTAGCCTAGCTGGCCGGGGGTGGGGCTCCCTCAGCCGGGGTATCGACTGCGCCGCCAAAGCGGCGTTGCCGACGCTGGTATTCACCAATGGCCTCCCACAACTCAACGCGGGTCATATCTGGCCACAGCGTCTCGAGGAAAACCATCTCTGCGTAAGCCGACTGCCAGAGTTGGAAATTGCTGGTTCGCTGCTCGCCGGAGGTACGGACAAAAAGGTCAACATCGGGAGCATCGGGGACGTAGAGGTGGCGCTGGATGGTCGTTTCTCGAATCCCTGAGGGTTTTAACCGGCCGGCCTGAACCTCGTTGGCCACCGCGCGGACCGCGTCAACGAGTTCTGCGCGGCCTCCATAGTTGACGCACATCGATAGTGTGAGGCCCCGGTTCGTCGCGGTGCGACGCTGCGCTTCGGTCAGGTCAGAAATCACGCTGGTCCACAGTTTGGGTGCTCGCCCCGACCACCGAATGCGCACGTCCCAGGCATTCAACTGGTCTCGACGTCGACGAAGAACCTCCCGGTTGAAGCCCATCAAAAACCGCACCTCTTCGGGCGATCGACTCCAGTTCTCGGTCGAAAAGGCATACACCGATAAATACCGCACCCCCGCCTGAATCGCCCCCGCCACCACGTCCAAGAGCGCTGCCTCACCGGCGCGGTGGCCTTCTACCCGCGCGAGACCCTGGCGGTTGGCCCACCGGCCATTGCCGTCCATCACAATCGCCACGTGTTGGGGAGTTTTCTCGGAGGAAAACTCCGGCGGCTGCTGACCCGTCCAGTCGAGGGGCAAGAACTCGGTCATGCCCGAGCCTCGGCGGCGCGTTCATTGCGTAACCGCGCGCTCTCACCCAACGAACGGATTCCTCGCTCCAGGTGGTACTGGGCAAAAGCAGCGACAATCGCCGAGGCTTCATCGCGTGAGGCATCCGTGCTGGACTGGGCGAGAGGCCAATTACCATCCAGCAGGGCGCCAAGGAGCGTCACCGTCTGCGGCGAGACGCTCAGTGACCCCGGTGGGGCCAGCTCTGCGGCAACCATTCCCCCCATTGCGGGCACAAAGTGGCGGTGGGGACCGGGGACCCCGCTTTGGGCGCAGTTTTCAATACTGGGCGACCACCCGGCGAGGCTTAGTGCCCGCAGGAGGTAACTATCGAGAATGAGCGAAGTGGGGTGAGCGCGCTCGGCCAAAGCTCGCAAACCGCCCACCAGCAGCAAAAACTGCGAGCGCGGAGCGTCGTGGTGGGTGAGCTGGTCGGCTGTTTCGACCATCGATGAGGCTGCCGTGTAGGCCTCGTAGTCAGTGGCGAGGGATGACGCATGGGCAGAGACTGTCTCAACCTGTTGAATAATTCCGAGGCTTTTACCCGTGGACCACTGCACGTCGACAACCATGAACGGTGCCAGCCTGGAGCCGATTCGACTGGTTGTTTTTCGCACGCCCTTCGCCACGGCGCGAACTTTGCCCTCGTCTCGACACAGCAGCGTCACGATGCGGTCAGATTCGCCTAGCAGTTGGTTGCGTAACACCACGGCATGGTCGCGAACACTGGGCATAGCTACCAGTATGGCGAGGCTCGGCTCATGACCGCTTTAGTGACCCGGCCCAGCGACGCGCTTATGCGCTGGCGGCCACTTTCTCTGGAGCGCCCATTTCGAGGCGAAGCGCACGGTTTACCGCCGAGACGATTGCCTTGAGTGAGGCGGTGGAGATATCGGGGTCGATACCCACCCCCCAGAGCGTGCGACCGTTGACCTCGAGTTCAACATAGGCGGCCGCGCGGGCGTCACCGCTGGCCGCCATGGTGTGCTCGACGTAGTCAAAGAGTCGAATATCGACCGACTCGCTGCCCACAATCCCGAGGAACGCCGCAATTGGCCCGTTGCCGGAGCCGTGGTACTCCTCGATGTGGTCACCGTCTCGCATCCTCACGGTGAGCGAAACGTCGCCGTCGAGGTCGCTTTTGGTGGCGGTGGAAAACAGTTCGAATCGACCCCATTTGGCCAGATCATCCTCGACGGGGAGGTATTCGTCTTGGAAGATCTGCCAAATATCGTCACTGGAGACCTCGCCGCCTTCGATATCGGTGCGGGCCTGGACGACCTGGCTGAACTCGATTTGCAGCCGACGGGGCAAATCGAGGTGGTGATCGGTCTTCATCAGGTAGGACACCCCACCTTTACCCGACTGCGAGTTCACACGAATCACGGCCTCGTAGTTACGCCCCACATCTTTGGGGTCAATCGGCAGATACGGGACCGCCCATTCCAGCGCCTCCACGGCCACACCCTCCTGTTCGGCGCGGCGTTCCATGGCCTCGAACCCTTTTTTGATTGCGTCTTGGTGGGATCCGGAGAATGCCGTGTAGACGAGGTCTCCAGCCCAGGGACTGCGCTCGTGGACAGCCAGCTGATTGCAGTACTCGGCGGTGCGCTTGAGCTCATCAAGATCAGACAGGTCAATTTGGGGGTCAATTCCCTGACTGAAGAGGTTCATCCCCAATGCAACAAGGTCCACGTTTCCGGTGCGCTCACCGTTACCAAACAGGCACCCTTCAATGCGGTCGGCTCCGGCCATATACCCCAACTCAGCGGCGGCAATCGCGGTGCCGCGGTCATTGTGGGGGTGCAGGCTCAAGATGACGTTCTCGCGGTGGTCGAGATTGCGCGACATCCACTCAATCGAGTCGGCGTAGAGGTTCGGCGTTGCCATCTCGACAGTCGCAGGCAGGTTGATAATCAGCTTGCGGTCGGCTCGGGGGGTGAGAACCTCCATCACCCGGTTACACACTTCGGCGGCGAATTCGAGCTCGGTTCCGGTGTAGCTCTCCGGGGAGTATTCGTAGAAGATTTCGGTGCCAGCCACCAGCGACTCGGCCTCAACACACCACCTGGCACCCTGGAGGGCGATATCGATAATGCCCTGTTTGTCGGTATTAAAAACGACTTCCCGCTGGAGAACACTGGTGGAGTTGTAGAGGTGGACAATCGCCCTCTTGGCGCCCTTGAGTGACTCGTAGGTGCGATTGATCAGGTGCTCCCGGGCTTGGGTGAGCACCTGGATGGTGACGTCATCGGGAATGAGGTCATCCTCGATGAGGTGGCGAACGAAATCGAAGTCTGTCTGGCTGGCAGAGGGGAACCCCACCTCAATTTCTTTGAAACCCATGCGCACCAACATGTCGAACATGACCCGTTTGCGCTCTGGGCTCATCGGGTCGATCAGTGCTTGGTTGCCATCGCGCAGGTCGACGGCGCACCAGCGTGGGGCCTGGCTAATCCTGGTATCGGGCCAGGTGCGGTCAGGAAGGGCCACGGCAAATTGCTCGTGGTAGGGCCGATAGCGGTGGATGGGCAGACCGCTGGGTTGTTGACGATTTTCCATGAGCTAGTCCTTCTTCTCCCGGAGTTCGGGTTGGTGGGTAAAAAGGCCAGAACGAGACTCCGCGGGGAGGGTGGCCTTAGAGCGAGACCCCACCGCGGCTGGGAAGAAGGAGCGTGTTACCCACGTGCTTAGAGTAACACTGTGCTGCGGTTGTAGCCAGGCGGGCTAAAAACCCAGCTTGCCGAGTTTCTTCGCATCTCGCTGCCACTCTTTTTCCACCCGCACGTGCAGCGACAGAAAGACTTTATGGCCCAGTTCGGCCTCTATTTCGTGGCGCGCGGCGATGCCGATGCGCTTGAGCCGGTCACCACCGGCACCGATGATGATTCCTTTTTGGCTATCTCGCTCGACGACGAGGCTGGCGTAAATCTTCTCCACGGCCCCCTCCTCGCGGACCCTCTCGTCGATCGTTACCGCCAGCGAGTGGGGAAGCTCTTCCCGGCTATCCTCCAAGGCGGCCTCCCGGATTAACTCGGCAATCCGGGTGTCGGGATCGTCGTCGGTGAGGTCGCTTTCGGGGTAGAGCGGGGGCGAGACTGGTAACAGGGCGATGAGTTCGTCGACCAACACCTCAAGCTGGTCACCGGTCACCGCCGAGATGGGAATAATCAGATCCCAGGATCCCATCTGGTCGACTTCAATCAGACGCTCACCGATCTGGTCCGTGGTGGCCTGATCGGTTTTGGTGACGATGGCGACTTTAACGGCGCGAGGAAACGAGTCAATAGCCTCGCGGATATAGCGATCGCCGGGACCAACTTTGTCACTGGCGGGAATGAGCTGAGCGATGAGGTCAACATCGGCCAATGTCGCCTCGACGAGTTCGTTGAGGCGTTTACCCAGCAGCGTGCGCGGGCGGTGGACACCGGGAGTATCAACCAGAACGATTTGACCGTGGGGTCGGTGAACAATTCCCCGAATCGCTCGCCTCGTCGTTTGCGGCTTCGAGGAAGTGATGGCGACTTTATGGCCAACCAGCGCGTTTGTCAGCGTGGACTTGCCCACATTGGGCCGGCCCACCAAGCTCACAAAACCGGCACGAAAACCCTCCGTGCTCACGGCAGGCTGATTTCGCCGGTTATCGCCCGCTCTAGCGCACGACGCTCGGTAAGCGACTGCTGTAGCGCCTCAGTGGGCTCCACCACAACCCACTCGACTCCGGCTTTCTGACTCAGGGGGGCTTCGGCAACAAAGAGCAACTGGTGGGCTTCGGTCTGGCTATCAGCCTCGGGCAGGCGGCCCAGATACTTCGTCACCAGCCCGCCCACCGTGTCGACATCGTCTTCGTTGATGTCGATGTCGAACAGGTCGGCAAGGTCATCGAGGGGAAGCCGGGTGGAGACGCGGTAGCGATCGGGACCAAGAGTGGAGACATCGCTGGATTCGGTGTCGTACTCATCGGTAATGTCACCCACGAGCTCCTCAATGAGGTCCTCGAGGGTCACCAAACCAGCGATACCGCCGTATTCGTCAACAACGAGCGCCAGGTGATTTCGCTGAATCTGCAGGTAGCGCAGCGTGTCATCGGCTTTTTTCGTTTCAGGGACAAACACTGCCGGTTTTGCCACCTCGCCAACGGTGGTGCTGGCCAGTTTGCGGGGGCTTTGCTGTTGGAAGGCGACCACGTCGCGCAGGTAGACAACCCCGACAACGTCGTCGACGTCCTCGCCCACCACGGGCATGCGAGAAACTCCCCGCTCGAGAAACAGCGCGAGCGTATCGCGCAGGGTGGCATCGGACTCTGCGGTGACCATATCGGTCCTCGCGACCATCACCTCGCGGACGATTGTGTCGCCAAATTCAAAAACTGAGTGGAGCAGTTCACGATCCTCGGTATCGAGCATGTCGTGCTGAGCGGCTTCGTCGACCAGACTGCGCAACTGTTCTTCACTGGTGAGCGGCCCGCCCACCGGGCGTCCGGGGGTCACCACGCGACCCACGACGATTAGCGCTTCGGCCACCGGGCCCAGGAACACTCGGATGCCCCGCACGAGCGGAGCAAAGGTTCGAATCAGCACCCGCGGGTGGGTCATCCCCACACTGCGCGGGGAGGACCCCACGACCACAAAAGACACTCCAACGAGAATTGCCCCGGCAATGAGAAGAACCTGCCACCACTGATCAAACAGGCTCACCACCGCCAGGGTGATGAGAATCGCCGCCACCGTGTCGACGATGACGCGGATGAACCCCAGCGCCGTGATGTGGGCGGCAATATCGGTGGCAATTCGCTGGATGAGAAGTTTGCGTTTGGACGCTTCCGCCTCGTCGAGTAAATCCCCCCGTGAGAGCACGTGAAGAGCACCATCGAGGGCGGTGAGAAGCCCGCCGATGATAATCAACACCGCAGCGGTGATGATGAACACAACGGTCATCGGGTACTGCCCCGCTCTGCTCGAAATGTTCCGAGCAAACTGTCTTGGAGACCAAACATTTCACGTTCCTCGTCTGGCTGCGCGTGGTCGAAACCCAAAAGGTGAAGCAGGCCGTGAACGGTCAACAGCTGCAGTTCCGCCTCCAGACTGTGTCCGGCTTTTTCTGCCTGCACCGCGGCAAAAGAGGGGCAGAGCACAATGTCGCCCAGAATTCCCGTCACGGGGTCATCTCCCGGCCGGGGAGGCCGAAGCTCGTCCATCGGGAAGCTCAACACATCGGTGGGCCCCGGCTCATCCATCCACTGCACGTGCAGTTCAGACATCGTCGCCTCGTCCACAGCAATAATCGCCACATCCGCTTCGGGGTTAACCCTCAGGGTGGCCAAACTAAAGCGCACCAGCTCCTGAAGACCCTCCAGGGCGAGGTCCATCCCCGATTCGTTGGTGACTTCGACACTCATCGTGTGGTCCTCGCCTGGTCGTAGCGGTCATAGGCATCCACGATGTCGCTCACGAGGCGGTGTCGGACAATATCCTGGGCGCCCAGACGCTCAAAGCGAATCCCGTCCACATCGGAGAGGATGTCGACCACGGTACGAAGCCCAGACTGCCCTCCCGGAACATCGACTTGAGTGATATCTCCGGTGATGACCATCTTCGAATCAAAGCCCAAACGGGTGAGAAACATCTTCATCTGCTCGGGGGTGGTGTTTTGCGCCTCATCGAGAACGATAAAAGACTTATTGAGCGTGCGCCCGCGCATATAGGCCAGTGGAGCGACCTCCACGGTCCCGCTGGCGACCAGTTTGGGAACCAATTCTGGGTTCATCATTTCGTGCAGCGCATCAAAAAGCGGCCGCAGGTAGGGGTCAATTTTCTCTGAGAGTGTCCCCGGCAAAAACCCCAAACGCTCCCCCGCCTCCACGGCGGGCCTGGTCAAAATGATTCGATCGACCTCACCGCGCTCCAGCGCTGCTACCGCTTGAGCCATCGCCAGATAGGTTTTCCCGGTTCCAGCCGGGCCGATACCGAAGACGATGGTGTGTGAATCGATCGCGTCGACGTAGTGTTTTTGACCCAACGTTTTGGGTCGAATTGTGCGCCCCTGCCGGGTGAGAATCGGGTGGGCCAAAATATCGGTCACGCCCTGGTTGCTTTCTTTCGAGATTCGAGCACTCTGGACCACTTCCGTCTGGGACAGGTCAACACCCCGCCTGGCCAGTTCCACCAACTGGTTGACCAGTTCTAACGCCTGATGGGCCCGGGTCGAGCCACCCTCAATCGTGACTCGGTTACCCCGGGCGTGAATGGACAGGTCAGGGAATTCTTTTTCGACCTCGGCTAAGACCCGGTCGTGAACACCCAGGACGCGAATCATGGCGACGTCGTCGAGTTCGACGACGAGTGACACCGACTCATCGGGTGCGGCAGAGTTATCCGGAGGCAAGGGACCCCTCAGTAAGACCACCAGCGAGAACGTGCGCGTGGGCGTGGAACACGGTTTGGCCCGCCTGCTCGCCCGAATTAAACACTAAACGAAACTCGCCGTTGGCAAACTCGTCAGCGACGTCCCGGGCCACCGCGACCATTTCGGCCAGAAGCCCGGGGTCGGCGGCGGCTAACTCCACGACGTTTCGGTAGGCGGGGGATTTGGGAATGACCACAATGTGCACCGGGGCTTGGGGTTGAATATCCCGGAACGCCAACACCCGCGGGGTGTCTCGAACAATATCGGCGGGAATGTCGCCGTCGACGATTTTGCTAAACACCGTCGGTTCGAAGTTGCTCATATCCTCAGTCTACAAATCCTGGATGTGACCTGTCAGGGTAATCACCAATGCCGCAGCCGGGCATGGAGCAGAGCGAGTCCAATGGGCCCGGCGCTCGAGGTTCGCAACACCCCTGAGCCCAATCGCGCCCAGGTGGCGCCCCCGCGCTCCAGGACATCGCGCTCGTCATCCGACCAGCCACCCTCTGGCCCGACCAGCAAAGCAATCGGCCGGGGCCCCAGCGGGTCATCCACCGCAATATCGAGCAGGCTCGATTCCGCGCGGTGGTCCAGGGCGATGATCTGCACACCGGTGTGATCGCGAACAAAACCCGCGATGGTGCACACCGGAGCAATCTCGGGAATAAAAGCCTGGAGGGACTGTTTTGTCGCTTCGGTCACGATTTTTTGCCAACGGGCCTGGGCCTTATCGGCTTTATCAGCCGACCAGCGAACCACACTGCGCGCTGCCTGCAGCGGGAAGATTCGAGCCACCCCCACCTCGGTGGCCTGCTCGATGGCCTGCTCGTCCCGACCGGATTTGGCTAAGGATTGCACCAGCCAGAGCGGTGGGGCGTGAGCCTCAGAAAGCTCAGCGTGGACGACCACCAAATCCACCCGGTCGGATTCAACCCGGGTGGCTTGGGCGCGGGCGATCGTGCCGCGTCCATCACCCAGGAGCACCTCTTCAGACTCTCGCAGCCGGGCTGCTTTCGCCGCATGTCTTGCCTCGTCTCCGGAGAGCCGAACGCTCCCCCCGGCGATGAGGCGCTGGTCTGACTCGACGAGGTAGAGGTGGGCCACGGCCTAGCCGCCAAAGAAGCGTTCACGAAGACGCTGGAATGTCCCCGACTGGCTCGCCTTCAAGCTCGGAGGTGTCGGCTTTCGAAGGTCTCGAAGCTTCTTCACCAGGTCAATTTCTTTTGCCCCGAGTTTGGTTGGCGTGACCACGTGAACGGGGAATTTCACATCACCGCGACCAGCGCCGCGCAGTTTGGTGACCCCGCGACCTTTAATCGTCAACACATCTTCGCTTTGAACGCCGGGACGAATCGTCACGTCGACGGGGCCATCGAGGGCCTCAATCGTCGCCTCAGTTCCCAGAATCGCGTCGATTAGGTCGACATCAATCGTGGCCACCAGGTCATCACCGTGGCGTTCGAAGGTCTCGTGCGGGCGAACCTGGATTTCAATATATAAATCGCCCGCCGGTCCCCCACCGTGGCCAACCTCCCCCGCACCAGCCATGTGGATGCGCTGTCCGGAGTCGATGCCTGCGGGGATAGTGATGTCCAGGTTCTTATTCGCCCGCACGCGGCCTTGCCCCGCACAGCTGGGACAGGGCTGGTCGATAACCGAACCAAAGCCGCGGCATGACCCACACGGGCTTTGGGTGACCATATTGCCCAGCAGGCTTCGCACCGTGCGCTGGACCTGACCGGTGCCCTGACAGATATCGCAGGTTCGCGGCGAGGTACCGGGCGCGCAGCAGGAGCCCTCGCAGCTGTCACAGACAACGGCGGTGTCGATATCGATACTCATCGTGGTGCCAAAAATCACGTCGGTGAGGTCAATATCAACGCGCAGGAGGGCGTCTTGACCCCTCTCAGTGCGCGAGCGTGGACCCCGAGTCTGACCGCCACCACCAAAGAATGTTTCGAAAATATCGCCAAAGGGCCCGAACCCACCCATATCGTCGCCGCCGCGGTCGTAGCGCTGACGCTGATCGGGGTCGGAGAGGATTTCATAGGCGTGGGTCACCTGTTTGAAGCGCTCTTCAGCACCCTCTTCGTGGTTGACATCGGGGTGGAGTTGGCGGGCAAGCTTTCGATAGGCCTTGCGAATGTCATCGGCAGAGGCGTCGCGCGCCACACCCAATACGTCGTAGTGATCAACAGCCACGCTAACTATCACCGCTTCCAGAGGGGGTATCGAGCAGCCGCGTGAGGTACCTCGCTACGGCGTGAACAGCGGCCATGTTGCCGGGATAATCCATTCGCGTGGGCCCCAACACGCCCACAACACCCGATTCGGCCGTACCGGACTGGTACGAACCGGCTACCACCGCGGTTTCCGAGAGGGGATCACCCATTTCTCGACCAATGCGGGCAAAAATATCCGAATCCGATTCCTGCATCTGCGAAAACAGCTTCAGCACGGTCACCTGCTCTTCAATCGCCTCCAGTACTGGGTACACGCTGGCAGAGAAGTCGGTCTCTGTTCTGACCAAGTTCGCCGCACCAGCGACCAGGAGGCGGTTTGTCCGATGGGCTTCGAGTGTGCGACACACTCCGTCGACGAGCCGCTCCAACACTTCGCGTCGCTCCGGGCTGGCTTTGCCGGGCAGGGCCTGGAGGGCGAGTTGGACATCGTCGAGGGGTTTGCCCACCACGGCTTCGTTGATCGTGGCGCGAATCTCCCCGACGACGGCATCGTCGGGGCTGTCGGTCCAATCAACGACACTCTGGTCAACATGTCCCGAATCGGTGATGAGGATGACCATGACCCGGTCAGAATCCATCGGCAGCAGCTCCACGTGACGCACCCGGGCGGTTCCAAAGCTCGGGTACTGAATCATCGCCACCTGGTTGGTCAGCTGCGATAGCAGCCGCACCGTTCTGGTGAGGGTGTCATCGAGGTCGACCGACTGATCGAGAAAGCGTTGAATGGCGGAGCGCTGGGCGGGTGTGAGCGGCCGGTGTTCGGTCAACGTGTCAACAAAAACGCGGTAGCCCTTATCCGTGGGGATTCTCCCCGCCGAGGTGTGCGGAGCGGTGATGAGTTGTTCGTCTTCCAGTAGCGCCATATCGTTGCGGATCGTCGCGGCCGAAACACCAAAGCCGGGGCGTTCGGCTATCGCCTTTGAGGCAACGGGTTCGCTGGAGTCAATGAAGTCTTGAACAATGACTCGCAGCACATTGAGTGCGCGCTCAGAAACCACGTGTCACCTCCTCGATTAGCAGTCACCTATTGCGTCTGCCAATGATACGCCCGCTTGCCATTACTCGACTGAGCACGGACTTAGGGTGAGGCAAGGCGCAGCGCCAAACCATCGGCCATCAACCGGCCAAGGCGAGTCAGGACAACCCGACCGCGGCGATAGGCCTCTCGATCGAGCCACCCCAGATCAACCGCTTCGTCAATAGTGGCGGCCACGTCGGGTAGCTCGTGACGGCCAATACCCTCTCGCAGCCGCAGACCCAGCATGATGCGCTCCAGGCGGCGGGCGTCATCATCTGGTTGCTCGCGAGAGAATGCCGGCGAGAGACCGCCCCGAATGCGCTGTGCCCACGCTGCCGGGTGCTTGACGTTCCACCACCGCAGGCCACCGATGTGGGAATGGGCTCCTGGTCCAATGCCCCACCAGTCCTGACTTCGCCAATAGCCCAGATTGTGTCGGGAGACGCTGCTCGCGCTTCTGGCCCAATTACTCACCTCGTACCACTGGTATCCGGCGGCGAGCAAAGCCTCATCGGCGAGGTCGTAGAACTCCGCCTGGGTGTCATCGTCAATCGTCTCAAGCTCACCGCGTCGAATCTGTCTGGCTAACGCGGTGCCGGGCTCGACGATGAGTGAATAGGCCGAAACGTGGTCTGGTTGTAACTCCAGGGCGCGGCTGAGGCTATGTTGCCAGTCGGTGGCGCTTTCTCCCGGTGTCCCGTAAATGAGGTCAACGGATACCTGCAGCCCCGCCTGTTGGGCCCATCTGACAGCTGGGGCGATCATCTCCGGGCTATGCGTTCGCTCGAGCGTGGCCAATACGTGGGGGACGAAAGATTGCACCCCCAGTGACAGGCGGGTCACCCCAACCTCGGCGAGCGCATTGACCCGTCGGGCATCCAACGTGTCGGGATTGGCCTCCACCGTCACTTCGGCGCCGTCGGTTAGCCCCCACTCCTGTCGCACGTGGTCAAGCATGCGGCCGATCTCGGAGGGCTCCAGCAGAGTGGGGGTACCGCCACCGAAGAACACCGTGGCCGCGGGACGCGGGGGAACCCGGGAGAAGTCGAGGGCCCGGCTGGCAAGGCGTAATTCGTCGATGACTAAATTGGGAAACTGTTGGTGGCTAACGCCGGGCATATCCGCCTGGGTGTAGGTGTTGAAATCGCAGTAGCCGCAGCGAACCGAACAAAACGGCACGTGCAGATAGACGCCAAAGTCACGAGTGTCCGCAGCGACGCCCGCCGATGCGGGCAGCGCGCCGTCAACGGGCGGCGTATCACCTTCTGGCAGGTTGGGGGCCACCTACGCCACCTGGATAAACCAGATTTCGTACATCCGGTAAACCATGACCGCCAGGGAAAAACCCACCACCGAGAGCGCCACTGTTGACCAGCGCGATCGCTCAATGAGACCCCAGGCGATTGCTGCTGGAGCGAGCACCACCGCCGTGCCCAGGTAGGCCCAAAACTCGACAATGTCCCCCGTGGGGCTGCTGCCGCCTAACTGGAGCACAATCGTGATGACAATCTGGGCAATAATGCCCACCGCCAGCAACGCCGTGAGGCCAAGGGTGTAGTCGTTGGGCGGTGAGCCGGCTATCGCGAAACCGACGGAGACGAGTGCGGCGGCAATCGCGAGCGCGATGATGGAGAAGCTCACCCACTCGATCACGGCCTCACCCTTCGGTTGGAAACCCCACCAGAATACGGGCGCTCGTGTCGGGAATTCTGCAGATGGCCACCAAGTGCCCCTCTGGTGACAGGCAGGCAACCGGGGCGTCCGGGTCAACACCATCCGGCCGGCTGAGAAAAACCTGCTTCCCGTGAGACATGTCGACACTCTGGGCGTGACTGAGGCGAACGACCGATAGCACCCGGCTAGCGGCCTCACCGAGGGGGATTAGGTCCCGCGCGCCGAGGTTGTCCGGGACCACCGCGTCGGCAACGTCGAAGGGGCCGACCGCGCTGCGGCGAAGGGCGGTGAGGTGGCCGCCAACACCCAGTGCGGCACCGAGGTCGCGGGCGATGGCGCGGATATAGGTGCCCGACGAGCACTCGATGCGCACATCGACATCCCACAGCCCTGACTCGCGCCGGATATCGGCAATGGTGATCTGATGGATCGTCACGCGCCGGGCGGCAAGCTCAACATTTTCACCGGCTCGAACCCGGTCGTAGGCGCGTTTCCCGTCGACTTTGATGGCGCTAACCGATGAGGGAACCTGATCAATCGGGCCGTTAAACCGATGAAGGCTCGCACTGATCTGATCAGCGCCCAGCCCATCGAGCAGCGTGGCAGAGGCTTGATCACCCAGCGGCTGCCCTTCGGCGTCATCGGTAGTCGTGGCCATTCCGAGGCGAATGGTCGCCTCATAGGTCTTATCGAGGCCCACCAGGTACGTCAGCAGTTTTGTCCCCGGGCCGATGCCCAGAACGAGAAGGCCGGTTGCCATCGGGTCCAGAGTGCCGGCATGGCCCACTTTTTTCAGCCCGAGTGATTTTCGAGCCATTCCGACAATGCCATGACTTGTCGGACCCTGTGGCTTATCGACAAGCGCGATACCGGCGAGCACCTATCCAAGCGCCTTTGTGTGCCAAATGGTTTTCATCTCGGTAAACGCTCGAATCCGCTCGAGACTCTGCGGCGAAACACTTTTAACCGGTGTCACAACGCGTTTGAGCGTCTGGGCGCCCTCTGCTTCTAACCCCGTCCAGTCAACGTCACTGGCGCCCATCAGATCCAGCGCGTTGACATCGTGGTGTCCTGCCACCCACGGCCCGATGGCGTCGCGCTGGCCGGTGAGAATATTGACCACCCCGCCGGGTACATCGCTGGAGTGGAGCACCTCGGCAAAACTCATCGCGGGAAGAGGTTGAGTGGGGTGGGCAAGAACCACGACCGCATTACCCGAGACCACAACCGGAGCGATGGTCTGGACAAGTCCCACCAGACTCGACCCGGTCTGCGAGGCGGGCGCCCAGGCCGCGACAACACCGGTGGGGTCGGGCACACTGAGGTTGAAGTAGGGCCCCGCGACGGGATTAGCGTGACCGAGGACTTGGGCGTACTTATCAGCCCACCCCGCGTACCAAACCCAGGAATCAATCGCCTCGTCGACCTGCGCTGCGGCAGTACGGGCTGACACCCCCTCGCTCTGGCGGATCTCGGTAACAAACTGGTCGCGACGGCCCTCGAGCATTTCGGCACTGCGGTAGAGGACTTGACCGCGGTTATAACTCGTCGCCCCCGCCCACCCGGACTGGGCTTTTCTCGCCGCACTCACCGCATCCCGAGCATCTTTTCGGCTCGCCTGTGCGACATGAGCAAGGTGTTCGCCTTTGGGGGTTTCAACCGCGAGGGTGTGACCCGATTCGCTGCGCGGAAAGGCTCCGCCGATATAGAGCTTGTAGGTTTTTTTGACTTCAACCCGACTCATCATCGACCGCCTTTCAGCACAGGGGTTTTCAGGTAACTGAGCAAACCCGGTAGGCCCCCTTCCCGGCCGTAACCGGATTCTTGGTATCCCCCGAATGGACTGGTGGGGTCGAATTTATTGAATGTGTTGGACCACACGACACCGGCGCGCAGTTTGTCAACCACCGCCAACATTCGACTGGCTTTTTCTGTCCACACACCAGCACTTAAGCCATAGGGGGTGTTATTGGCCTTGGCGACGGCCTCATCGGGGGTGCGGAAGGTCAACACCGACAAAACGGGGCCAAAAATTTCTTCCTGGGCGATCCGGTGGCTGGTGGCGACATCGGTGAACACTGTCGGGGGGAACCAGTAACCCTTATCGGGCAGGGCGCAATTGGCCTGCCACTGGGTGGCGCCCTCATCAATTCCCGCCTGGGCCAGCCCGGAAATTTTGTCCAACTGAGCCTTGGAGTTGATTGCCCCGATATCGGTGTTCTTATCGAGCGGATCGCCTAAACGCAGAGTGTCGATTCGCCGGGTGAGACGTCCCAGCAGTTCGTCGTGGATGTTTTCTTGCACCAGCAGCCTCGAACCGGCGCAGCACACGTGGCCCTGGTTGAAGAAGATTCCCGAAATAATTCCCTCAACGGCCTCATCGAGTGCGGCATCGTCGAAAACGATATTCGCCCCTTTACCCCCCAACTCGAGAGTCAGGGCAGTGGAACGACCGGCGAGGCTTCGGGCAATTTCGCGGCCCACCGGAGTCGAGCCGGTGAAGGCGACCTTGTCAATACCGGTGTGGGTCACCAGGGTCCGACCGGTCTCCCCCGCTCCGGTAATGATGTTGACCACCCCCGCCGGGAGCTCTGCCTGCTGGCAGATTTCGGCAAAGAGTAGAGCCGTCACCGGGGTGGTTTCAGCCGGCTTCAACACCACGGTGTTGCCTGCAGCAAGCGCCGGGGCAATCTTCCAGGCGAGCATCATCAGTGGGAAATTCCACGGAATGACCTGACCGATAACGCCGTAACTGTGCGCAGTGGCGCCTGCGGTGGCGTGGTCTAGTTTGTCCGCCCAGCCGGCGTAGTAGAAAAACCAGGCGGCGACGAGGGGAATATCGACATCCCGGGTTTCCTTAATGGGCTTACCGTTGTCCATCGTTTCGGCCACGGCGAGCTCGCGTGAGCGCTCTTGGATAATCCGCGCGATGCGAAAAAGATACTTCGCTCGCTCGCGACCGTCCATGCGTGACCAGGTCTTGTCGTAGGCCTTCCTGGCTGCCGCCACGGCCTGGTCAACATCATCGCTGCTGGCATTGGACACACGGGTCAGTTCCGCCTCGGTCGAGGGTGACACGGTGGCGAAATCACCTCCCGTCCCCGGACGAAATGCCCCATCGATAAACAACCCGTAGTGGTCTTTCAGGTCGACGATGGACGTCGATTCGGGCGCTGGTGAATAGTCGAGAAAACTCATTTAGTCCACGCTCACATAGTTGGGGCCACGGTAATGACCCGTCGCCATCTTTTGGCGCTGCATTACCAAATCGTTGAGCAAACTGGAGGCGCCGAAGCGAAACAGTGTGGGATCGAGCCACGCCTCACCGGCGATTTCTGCCACCGCCACCAGGTAGCGAAGGGCATCCTTGGCCGTCCTGATTCCTCCGGCCGGCTTAAAGCCCACGTATTCTCCCGTGGCGAGATACCAGTCGCGAACGGCTTCGAGCATGACAACTGATACCGGCATGGTCGCCGCGGGCGAGACTTTGCCCGTCGAGGTCTTAATGAAATCCGCCCCGGCCAAAATTGCCAGCTGGCTGGCCTGGCGGACATTGTCGAGAGTGTGTAGCTCGCCGGTCTCCAAAATCACTTTGAGGTGGGCAGAGCTGCCATCGCTTCGCTGACAGGCCGCCTTCACCTGGACAATCTGGTCGAAGACCTCACCGAGTCGGCCGGAGAGAAACGCTCCCCGGTCAATCACCATGTCGATTTCGTCGGCGCCGGCAGCGACCGCGTCTTGGGTATCGGCGAGCTTCACCCGAAGGCTTGCCCGACCACTGGGAAAGGCTGTGGCCACGGCGGCAACCGCCACGCCACCCGGGTCTTTAGCGACATGGTGTGGGCCGAGGGCGTCGATAACGTGTTCGACCATGTCGCCGTAAACACACACTGCCGCCACGCGGGGAGCACTCGGGTCGTTGGGGTCGGTGTGGAGTGCTTTATGCGCCAGCGTGCGGACTTTGCCGGGGGTGTCAGCGCCCTCCAGTGTCGTCAAATCCACCAGAGAAATGGCGGTATCGAGCCCCCACTTCTTGGACTCGTTCTTAATCGACCGCGATTGAAAATGGGCAGCCCGGGCTGTCGCGCCCACCGTGTCAACAGCGGGTAAGCCGGTGAGGTAGCGCCTGAGGGCAACGTCGCTCAGTTCGCCACCGAGGAGGGCTTCGGCGCGGCGGGTCGGAGCCAGAGCGCTCGATAGTGCCATCTCGTTACCCCTTCTTGTTGCGCGCGATTGATGCCATTCGAGCGTAGTACTCCCCGCTAGGACCCCGCGGTGTCGAGTTCGTGCTCAACCGTGTTTTCCCTCGCAAAAACCACGGCGGTGGGAAGGGCTGCCAGGGAAGCGAGAGCCAACAGCAGCAGGCTGGGAACCCAACTGCCGGTGATTTCGTGAAGTAAGCCGGTGAGGACCGGTCCAAGAGCGGCAACGCTGTAGCCCGCGGTGTTAACAAAACCGGAGAGGTGGGTCGCCATGGTGTGGCTGAGGGTGCGCGCACCAATAAGAGTAAGGGACATCGAAAAAGATAGTGTCCCCAGTGCCGCCAACACCGTCCACACCAAAGGTGCGAGTTCAGCGACAAAAGCCAGTCCGGCAAAACCGCTCACCCCTGACGCGGCGGCAAGCACGACCAGGCGTGGGGCCCAACCGCGCCGGACCGCCAGGAGCGGAATCGTGAGAGACATCGGCAGGCCCATAATCGAAAACAGCGCCACCGCGATTGCTGCCTGTTCGACGCTCGATCCGGCCAACTCAATGAGCACCTGGGGCAGAAGCGCAAAAATCGAGTAGGCCATCAGCCCCGAAACCGAGAAGATCACCATAATTGAGCGGGCCGTGGGTGAGGAGGCAAGTTGCCCAAACTTCACCACCGCGGGTAACTCGGCCAGGGCTTGGCGCTCGGCGGTGCGCTTGGACCAGGCCAGAGGCAGCAGAATCGCCCAGGGAACCACCGCAATCATGCTGACAAGTGACCAGCTCGCCAGGGACCATCGCCAGTCGTAGGCCTCGGCAATCCAGAGGCCAATCGCGGCCGGAGAGGCGGTCGAAATCGCCATCGCCGTTGAATACAACGAGGTCACCGGGCCGATATGCCGGGGGGCATAGAGCTTCACCAGGCCCGGCAGGATCACGTTAATCGCCCCAACGCCGAGCATCAACACGACAGTGGAGGCGAAGAGACCAAGGTAGGTCGGTGTGAAGCCTCGAGCGATATGGGCCCCGGCGGTGACAATCGACACCGCGATGGCGACACCTTCCAGGGAGAGCGAGCGGGCAAGCCACGGGGTAAACAAGCCCGAGAGCGCATAGCCAATGGGGGGAATCATTCCCAACAGTCCCAGCCAGAGTCCGGTGAGGGGAATGTCGAGTTCTACGGTGCCAGCCAGGGGAGAAATCGCTGCCACACCGGTGCGTGCACCCAGAGCGAGAATCAACACCCCCGCAATTCCCAGCCACATCAGTGTTCGGGGGCCAAAGCCCCCCTTTCCTGGATTGTTCATCGGCTAAGAATCGATCGAATAGTCGCGGCGTCAGCCGCCATCTGGTCTGCCAGCGCCGTCGCGTCGGAGAATTTGTTCATCGCTCGGATGTAGTCGACGAAGTGAACGGTGACACGGGAACCATAGAGCAGACCATCAAAGTCGAAAAGGTGGGATTCGATCATGCGGTCGGAAACGTCGCCGAAAGTGGGGTTGACGCCGATGGATGTGGCTGCCTGGTAGCGAACTCCGTCAACGTCAACCCATGTCGCGTAGACACCATCGCGGGGGATGAACCCCTCTGGGGGATTTTCGAGATTCGCCGTGGGGTAGCCCAACTGGCGGCCGCGCTGGAAGCCTTGAACGACGGTGCTTCGCACCTGGTGGAATCGGCCCAGTAGTTGGGCAGCCCGTGCGGGCTTGCCTTCCTCGAGGAGCCTGCGGATACGCGTGGAAGAAATCCGCTCGCCCTCGTCGTGGAGAACATCAGCAACGGTGTGGACCCGAAAGCCCAGTTGTTTCCCGGCTTCGCGCAGCGAATCGATCTGCCCGGCGCCCAAATGGCCGTATCGAAAATCCTGGCCCACCAAGACATCCACCGCACCCAAGCCTTCGGCGAGAACCCCGCGGGCAAACTGCTCGGGGGTTAAATCGGCAAACTCCCGAGTAAACGGAATGACCGCGACACGGTCTGCTCCGGCCCCGCCGAGGAATTCCACTTTCTGCTCAACACTCACCAGGGGGCGCGGCGCGGCATCGGGGGTGAGTAGTGCTCGGGGGTGGCGATCAAACGTCAACACGGTCACTTCGGCCTCGGGAGAAATTCTGCCCAACTCGGCGATGACTTCACGATGCCCGATATGAACGCCATCAAATTTTCCAATGGTGACCGCCCGGGGGCGATTGGCCCCCGGAAGGTCAGCGAGACTCCAGGACACAGTGGGGTGAAGGGAGGTCACTGCGGCCCCCGAATGCGAAACAACCACCACAGTCCAATAAACGGCAGCACCAGGGGGATGAAGAGATAGCCCTGGCCAAAAGCTGACCACACAGTGTCAGCGGGAAATAAATCGGGCCGAAACAGGCTCAGGGTGCCAATGCCCACAACACCGAGAGCTTCAAAACCCAGTGCCGCAATGGCCACCAAGCGCCTGCTGCGCCGGGCGGATTGAATCAGGGCGATCGTGGCCACCAGGTAGACCCCGGCCGCAACAGCGCTCAAGCTGTAGGCCAAGGGGGCTTGGTCAAATTTGGTGGCAATTTGATAACCCGAGCGACCGACCGCAGCGAGGGTCAAAATGACATAGACCGACACCAGCGCGGTAAACACCCCGCCGCGTTGCTCAGTGGCTTGGTCGGTCACTTAATCCTTCTTCTTCTCGGTCTCACCCGAGAGCGCCTGAATGAATGCCTCTTGGGGCACTTCGACTCGTCCCACCATTTTCATACGCTTCTTGCCTTCTTTTTGTTTCTCCAGCAGTTTGCGCTTCCTGGTGATGTCACCGCCGTAACATTTGGCGAGCACGTCCTTTCGGACCGCTCGAATCGTCTCGCGGGCAATAATTCGAGCGCCAATGGCCGCCTGGATGGGCACTTCGAACTGTTGCCGGGGGATGAGATTGCCAAGCCTCCCGGTCATCATCACGCCGTAGGCGTAGGCCTTATCCCGGTGAACAATCGCGCTAAACGCGTCGACCCGCTCGCCTTGGAGCAAAATATCGACCTTCACGAGGTCGGAATCCTGATGACCGGAGGGCTCATAGTCGAGCGAGGCGTAGCCGGCGGTTTTTGACTTGAGTTGGTCAAAAAAGTCGAACACGATTTCCGCCAGGGGGATCGCGTAGCGGATTTCAACCCGGTCTTCACCCAGATACTCCATGCCCTGTAGTGCTCCGCGGCGCGACTGGCACAGCTCCATAATCGTCCCGACGTAGTCCTTTGGGGCCAAAATGGCGGCGTTGACCACCGGCTCTTCAATCGACGCTGTTTTGCCGGTGGGAAATTCTGACGGGTTAGTCACCTCAATGTGCTCGCCGGTGTCCAGTGTCACCTGGTAAACCACCGACGGGGCGGTGGCAATGAGTTCGATACCAAACTCGCGCTCGAGCCGCTCGCGAACAATTTCTAGATGCAGCAGACCGAGGAAGCCACAGCGGAAACCAAAACCCAACGCCACAGACGTTTCTGGCTCGTAGACCAGGGCCGCATCGGAGAGCTTGAGTCGGTCGAGGGCTTCGCGAAGGTCGGGATAGTCGCTACCATCTAGCGGGTACAGCCCGGAAAACACCATCGGTTTGGGCTCGACGTAGCCATCAAGGGCCGTCGTTGCGCGGGCCTTGGCCAGCGTGACGGTATCTCCCACTTTGGATTGGCGTACGTCCTTAACCCCCGTAATCAAGTACCCCACTTCGCCGACCGCGAGACCTTTGGTGGGCACCGGCTCTGGGGAGATCACCCCGATTTCGAGTAACTCGTGCTGGGCGCCCGTGGACATCATTTCGATGCGATCTTTGGGGTGAAGAGCCCCGTCAATCATTCGCACATAGGTCACCACGCCGCGGTAGGCGTCATAGACGGAGTCAAAAATCATCGCGCGCGTGGGGCCGGTGGCGTCCCCTGTCGGCGGGGGGACCGACCCGACGACCCGGTCGAGTAGTTCGGATACCCCGTCGC
>CBFHWA010000004.1:0-37494 GCA_965659525.1 Pontimonas sp. | reverse complement strand
TATGTGCTTTGGAGAGCACCCGGCGGGGGTTACTCATCAAATAGCGCAGCAACTCAAATTCGGTCTGGGTCAGCTCGATGGGGGTCTCACCGCGGGTGACCTCATAAGAGTCTTCGTTGAGCGAAAGGTCTCCGACGCGCAAAATATGGGCGTCGTCTTGGCCGTCCTGACCAACGCGTCGAAGAATGCCGCGCAGTCGGGCGACGAGTTCGTCGAGACTAAACGGCTTGGTCACATAGTCATCACCGCCGAGGGTCAGTCCTTGGACGCGGTCTTCGACAGCGTCTTTTGCGGTGAGAAACAACACGGGAAGCTCCGGCTGTGCCTCGCGCAGTTTTTTCATCAGCCCGAGGCCATCACCGTCAGGCAACATGATGTCCAATACGGCGATGTCGTGGGGAATTTCGCGGGCTTTGCCGAGGGCCTCACCAACGCTGTAGGCAACAGTCGGAGTCCATCCTTCGTGGCGAAGGGCCATGGCGACGAGGTCGGCCAGTGGCTCTTCGTCGTCCACGACGAGGACGCGAATGGGGTCACTGCTGTGTGTTTCGGAAGCCATGACGCCAGTCCACTCCCCTTTTCTGAGTGAACTCTATGAGATTTCTATGACTCACCAGAAAAGCTGATCCGACACCGCAGAGGCGAATGCGACAGAATAGGGATAGTGGATGACATCAGGGAGTCTCACCGTGGCGCGCTCTAACCCCGCACTCTCTCCGCTGGATGGTCGCTATGCCCACCTGGTGGCCGACCTCGCCGAGGTCTTCTCCGAAGATGCGCTGAACAAGGCTCGTCTCGAAGTAGAAATCGAGTGGCTCATTACCCTTTGCGACAACGGTGTCGGCACGACAACGGCCCTGCCAGAAAATCAGGTGCAGTCACTGCGTGATCTCGTCACCCAGTTCGACCAGGGGGAGCGCGAAGCCATGGCCGCCATCGAGGCGCGCACCCAACACGATGTGAAAGCTGTCGAGTATTACCTGCGCGAAAAACTCGAACGCCTGGGCCTGGGCCATATCGCCGAACTCACCCACTTCGCGGCCACCAGCGAAGACATCAACAACCTCTCCTATGCATTGATGGTTCAACGCAGCGTCACGCGCGTCTGGCGCCCGGCAATTCAAGCCATCTACGACGAACTGGCCGACCGAGCGCGCCAGTGGCGAGCCGTGCCAATGCTGGCACGCACCCACGGTCAGGCGGCCACCCCGACAACCTTCGGCAAAGAACTCGCCGTATTCGCCCATCGCTTGGCCGGCGTCCTCGGTCGTATCGACGTGATGGAATATCCCGGGAAATTTAACGGCGCCACGGGAACATATTCCGCACATATCGCCGGCTGGCCGGAGGCAAACTGGCCAGAGATTTCGCAACACTTCGTCGAGGGGCTCGGGCTTCGCTGGAACCCGCTGACCACGCAAATCGAATCCCACGACGGACAAATTGCCCTCTTTCAGGCCCTGCAGCACACGGGGCGTATCGCGCATAATCTCTGCACGGATATCTGGACCTACATTTCTCTTGGCTACTTGCGCCAAACCCCGGTCGAAGGCGCGACGGGGTCATCGACAATGCCGCATAAGGTCAACCCCATTAAGTTCGAAAACGCCGAAGCAAACCTCGAAGTCGCATCGGGACTGTTTGACACCCTCAGTTCGACACTGTCGACATCGCGTCTTCAACGCGACCTCACCGATTCGAGTATGCAGCGCACGATCGGCATGGCACTCGGCCACCAACTCGTGGCCTGGAAAAACATTCTGCGAGGTCTCGGCGAGGTGGATATCGACGCCGAGGCCATGGATCGGGACCTGGAGTCCAACCAGGAAGTCCTCGCCGAAGCAATCCAGACAATCATCCGGGCAGAAATTGTCGCCGGAAAATCACCGATCAGCGACCCCTATGACGTCGTTAAGGGCCTCACCCGCGGTCAGCGCGTCACACCAGAGGCATTCCGGGAATTTATTGACGGACTCGACATCAGTAGTGACGCCAAGGAGCGCTTGCTTGCGCTGAGGCCACAGACCTACACCGGGTTAGCCGACTCGCTCGTCGACTACCTCGGTCGTTAGTCGTTTCCCGATTCGGGTTTATCGCGCTGTCCCTCTGGGGTGGCGTTGGGCTTCATCGCCAGGAGCAACATGGCGATCACCATAATCACCAGCACGAACGTCGCGCCGGAGGCGATAAACGCGTTTGACCAGTCTCTCGTCACCATCAACACCACGAGCAGAGCAAACAGGGAGAGCGTCCCGGCGATGGCGACAAACTCCATCGGCGCCATCATCCGGCGCGGGCGGTCTTTTGTCACGAATTACCCTCCTGCTCCCCATTCTCGTCGGCCATCGCCGTGCGCGCGCTGAGAACGGCAATCACCAAAAACACGCTCACCATTGCCGCCCAGACCCCGGCAAGGCCCAGGTACCAATACACCTCAGCAGGAACAACCATCACCAAGCCACCGAGGAAGAGCGTTCCACCACCCACTGTTGCCCAATCACTGCGCAGACTTGTCTGGCGGGGCTGGCGAAAACCCTGGACGAGGCTGGAGCCACCGGCAATAACTGACCACACGGCGATTGACCAGGTCAACAGTGCCACCGACCCCGTGGCCTGAAACGAGAGGGTAAAAACACCGATCACCACGGCCACCAACGCGTGGCCAATCCACCACGTCCACCATCCAGCCCGTCGGCCGCTAGAGATGAGCACAACCGTGTGGGCAAGACCCACGGCGACCAGGTAGACACCCCAGACCAGCAATCCGAGGGTGGCATCCTCAATCCGGCTAAAGATACTGACCACTGCGAGCACTGCGGACGCCGCGGCCATAACAATCTGCAGGCGAATCGACATTCGCAACACGTCGCGATTCATCGTCACTGCTGTGCCTGGTCGATGGCAGAAAAAATACTGGCAAACATAGCTTTTTGAGAGCGCCGGGCTTTTTGGACAAACGCTTTGGCTTTTTTCGCGTCCTCCGGTGTCCACTCGGGGGGGTGGGCCAGAACACCCCTGGCGTCTGCGGGGCGGACGATGCGGTGTGAGAGACCGGCGTCTTCGAGCATGCCCTCGACCTTGTGGCTATTTGACGTCAGTGCCAAAAACGGCGTACCGGTGAGCAGGCATAAGCACACTCCGTGGAACCGCCCGGTCACCACAAGCTGCGCCGAGTTGAGAGCACCCATGAACTCATCCAGCGGCAACATCTCCAACTCACCACGCAACTGGCGCAGGGCGTTCTTGGTCTTGGAGCGAACCAGAAGCGTGCGCTTAAACAGGTGGCGCAACCGCAGCCGTGCGCTGATCAACCAGGTGCCATCCAGCGGTGGGGCAAGGCGTTCGAAGACTTCGTCTGAGTAGTCACCGCGGTGGCCTCGAGGCGGTGTCATGGTGACATAGCGCGAACCGGGATCTTCACGAAACAGGCGGTAGAGCAGATCAGTGGCAGGCATACCCACGGCGTCGGTATAGACCCGGCCGCTGCGAGTGGGCGCCGGTTTAGGGGCGTGATAGTTCCACCCCAGCGTGAGATCGGGGACCGTTTTCGCCTTCAGCCCCTGGTGGGCACACTGACGCTCACTGCGACTTTCTCGAACAAAGCGCAACACAAAGTCCTGGGCTGCTCGAGCCATCTCGTCGCTATTGTCCTGCCAGACGGAGTTGATGAGAAAAACGGGGATACCGCGTTGGCGGCAGTAGGGGGCAACGGCGACAAGTCCCTGAGCGCGCTGGGCCGAATGGTGAAGCGTGCCCTCACCGTTGACGATCACGGCGCGCGCCTGGTTGATGAGTTTTTGATGGACCCGCCAGGTGGAATAGACCGAGACGGTTTTCACGGCGTAGCCGGCAGAAGCCAGAACGTCGACAACACGCATCATCACGACTTTGCAGCCGTAGTGGGCAATTGCCGCGGTGTCATTGAGCACCACGATGGTGCCATTGCTCTGGGCCAGGGCCGTATCCTCTCTCGGAGTCACCAGCACCCCAGGCTAGTCGCTCACGGACTCTGCGGTGACGCGTGGAACCGCTCGGGGGCAACCACCCGGCGGATATACGCCTCTTCTGCCGTGGGGTCGTGCGCGACGACATGGTTTCTTCCGTGGGCGATATCGGGGGTGCGGAAAAAATCAAACCCGTACAGGTCAAGCTGGTCGGCAGAGGCGAGAGTGCGCAGCAGGAAGTCCACCGCCATGGCCCCCGTTGACGGGCGATGACCGAGGGTCTCGATGAGTTCGTCTTGCCAGGAGGAGGGGTAGTGCAGAAAAAACCGCGACAGGTCCACGCGCATGAGCGTTCGGCCCTTTTGAGACATCAGCACCACACCGCGGCGGGCAACCCGGCTGGCCCGCCACAAAAAGGAGGCCTTCGCCCGCGGGTTTCCCCCGGTGAGGGTGAGAAAGACATAGTCGGTGCGCACCCCCGTGCTCTCGGGTTGGAGGGCCGCGAAGGCACCCTGGTTGAGCCGCACAACCACATCGTGGGCGTCAATGTCGGGGCCAAACTCTGACCACAACAAACTCTCGGCGCTGCCTACCAGCGCCACGGTCTGCTGAAACCAGGCAAAGCGTTGCGGGTTAGCCATCGCTCTCCCGGGTTGTCACTTGAAAGACCCGACCGGGCAGTAGCGCACCACGGACGAACTCTTCTTCGGCCACAGGGTTGTGCGGCGCCGCTTTGATAATCCCGGTGTAGGTGGTGGGTGAGCCCCAGAAGTCGAAGCCGTAGATACTAATTTGCGACACATCCGCAACCGTGCGTCGCAGCAGATCGACCGCCATCGCCCCGGTGGAGGGCCTGGCTCCCAGCCTCTCCTGGAGCTCGCGGTGCCACTCGATGGGGTAAACCGGGATGACGTGTTTGAGGTCAATTCCCAACACGCTCCTCGCCCGCGGGGTCATCGCCACCACCATGGATGCGCGCAGCCGACCGCGGCTATACATCCACGCTTTATCCCAGGCATAACCCGACAGCGACATCAACAACACATCTGTTCGAACACCGGTCGAGGCCGGTCGAAGTTCAATAAAGGCTCCCTGGTTGATTCGAATCACGCAGTCGGCCCGGTCGATCGCGTCACCGAAGTTGCCCTGCCAGAGGCTCGAAGCATTACCCACCAGGGCAATTGACTGGTGGGTCCACGGAAACGGCTTAACCACGAGGCCTATTCTGCCGCGCCGGGGCCATCGACGATGAGGTCGGAGAGTTCGCGCACGGCACCGCGGCCACCGGGAGCACTCGTTGTCAGGTCAACAACGGCCCGGATTGCTGCGACCGCGTCTGCCGGTGCGACGGATAACCCCGCGAGGGCTAAACATTCGCGATCGGGTAAGTCATCGCCCATATAAGCCACTTCTGACCAATCCAGTTGGCGCGTCGTGACTTCGTTGGTCAACACGGAGGCCTTATTGGCGACCCCCACGTGGACGGGGTCAATTCCTAGCCGCTCAAGCCTGGCCACCCCCGCCGTGGATGTTGACGACGAAATCACCACCACGGCCCGTCCCGACTGGACCAGACGGACGATACCCAACCCGTCTTTAATATCGAATACTCGCCTCTGCGAGCCAGCCTCGTCCAGCGAAACAGTGCCATCGCTGAGGACTCCGTCAATATCGAGAGCGATGAGGCGAATGGCTCCGAAGCGACGGGGGTCGATTGGGCTCACCGAGCGAGTTCCCAAATGGCTTTTAGTGTTGCCAGCACGCTCTCGAGTTCACCGGTGGGGATCATGTTGGGCCCGTCACTGAGCGCGTTATCCGGGTCGGGGTGAGTTTCTAGGAACAACCCATCAACACCCACGGCGACCGCCCCGCGGGCCAAGGGCGCAGCGAGCCAGCGAGCGCCTCCGGAGCTTCCGTCCATGGCGCCTGGCTGCTGGATACTGTGGGTCACGTCGTAGACCACGGGGGAAAACTCCCGCATGATGGGAAACGATCGCATATCGACAACGAGGTCGTGGTACCCAAAGGTCACACCGCGTTCAGTGAGAAAAGCGTTCGGGTTTCCGGTCTGTCGGACCTTCTCTACGGCAAAGCGCATGTCCTTGGCCGCCATGAACTGACCGCGCTTAATGTTGACCGCCCGACCAGACTCTCCGGCTGCGACCAGTAGGTCGGTTTGGCGACACAAGAAAGCGGGGATCTGGACGACGTCGGCCACTTCTGCCACCGCGGGCAGTTGGCCCGATTCGTGGACGTCGGTGATGACGGGCATGTTGAATTCGTCCTTGACGCGCTGGAGAATTCGCAGACCCTCCTCGAGGCCCGCCGATCGGTAGGACGTAATCGACGTTCGGTTGGCCTTGTCGTAGGAGGACTTAAACACGACATCAATGTCGAGTCGCTGGCCGATGGCTTTGACCTCTTCAGCGACCTGAAGGGTGAGCTCTTCTGATTCGATAGCGCAGGGGCCGGCGAAAATCACCAGCCGGTCACCGCCTAGCTGAATCGCGTCGGTGATCGCAATCGACGGGGCACGGGTGGGCATCATGCGGGGATCTCCCTATGTAGCTGGTGGATGGTCACAACACCCAAAACCCGGTCGTCCTCGACAACGGGCAGGGCAGAAATCGCGCCGGGCTGATGGCCTTCCATCACCGCAAGAGCGTGAGCCAACAAAACCTTCGGTCCAATCGTGGTCGGTTGTGTCGTCATCACCTCCGCTACCGTCACATCGGAGAGGTCGCTGACTTCGGTGAGGGCGCGACGCAGGTCACCATCACTGACCACACCGGTGAGCTCACCGGCAGCGCCCAGCACAACCGCGAGTCCCGTGGGGTGCTTACTCATTTCAATGGCGAGGTCGCGCACACTCTGACCCGGCTGAAGGATTGGAATATCGGAGTGTCCGGCCATAATCTCGTCGACCACTCGATTGAGCCTCGCGCCCAGAGCACCGTTGGGGTGGAACTGGGCGAAATCGGCACTGGTGAAGCCGCGAGCTTCCATCAGACACACCGCGAGCGCGTCGCCCAGGGCAAGGGCAAGGGTGGTCGAGGTCGTCGGGACGAACCCTTCGGGGTCAGCTTCTTGATGAACAGACGCGTCGATGAACACGTCGAGTTTGGACACCAGGGGACTGTGCCGATCGCCGATAATCCCAATCAGCGCGATGCCTCGGCGGTTGGCGAAGTCAGCCAACTGCGCAAGGTCTGCGCCTGATCCGCTCTTCGAGATGACGATCACGACACCGGCTTTATCAACAGCGCCTAGGTCGCCGTGAAACATCTCCGAGGTCCAGTAAAAATGGGCGCGGGTGCCCACACTGCTCATCGTCGCGGCGAGCTTATGGCCGATATGTCCCGACTTTCCCACCCCGGTGAGAATCACATCGGCTGGCTCGCGCTCCAAAATCAATCTCGCCGCCGCGGCCACCCCTTCGGCGCTGCGGCCAGAAGCCGCTTCGAGGGCGGCAGCCTCGGTGCTTAACACAGCGCGTGCTCGATCAATCAGCGGGTCACTGGTCATAGACACCCTCTTTCAGCATGCGCTCTAAATCTTCGGGCACATCAACGGCTCGAGGTCGATAGTCGGTAACGAAGGTGGCGATGGGAATATCGTTTTCCAAGAAGCGCAGCTGTTCGAGTTTCTCCCGACGCTCCAACTCGCTTTCACCAAATGACGCGAAGGCTTCGACGGCCTCGGGGCTGTAAACATACAGTCCAATATGGCCCCAGAGTTGGTCCCCCTCGGTTACCCCATCGCGGTCGTGGGGAATTACGGAGCGAGAAAAGTAGAGCGCCCGACCTGAATGGCCGCGCACAGCTTTCACGATGTGGGGAGTATTTCCCTCATCGAGCGGTAGCCGAAAAATTGGTGTGCACACCGCCAGGCCGCGGTCGAAAAAAGCCTCGATGGAGTCGCTGATGAGCGCTGGGGTAATAAACGGGTCATCGGCTTGAACGTTCACCAGCGCTGATGCGTCGACCTCACGCGAGACTTCGGCGACACGTTCGGTGCCACAGCGGGCCTGGTCAGAGGAACGGTGGACGGTGGCACCAAATGACCGGGCGACGTCGGCGACCTCGTCTGAGTCGGTACTGATGTGGACACGCTCCTGGCCGACAGCGTCTGTGGCGGCTTGCCACACCCGATGAATCATGGGAACTCCGCCGACATCGGCCAGAACTTTTCGGGGAAACCGCGTCGAGGCCAGCCGTGCTGGAATAATGACGTGGGGCTCTGGCACCCGTCCAATCTAGCGCGAGCCCCCCGAGGAGGACGACATGGGCTTACCTCGTTCTCTCCGAGCCCTGCGCGACCCCCACACCAGGCTCATTACCGGGTTCAAGTCCGCACTTCGCGCCGGCGACACAGCTGCGATGAGCCGGCTCATTGCCTCCTCTCGCCGCCGGCTTCGGCTCAGCAACGACCACGCGGACGTCCTGACGAAGGCCCTCGTTGGACGCCTCGACGATTCGCTCACCCATGAGCAGGCCAGCGAGGCTCTCAGCGCGCTCGCGGCATCCTTGCCGGCCCGAGCGCTCAGCGCGACGACATGGCTGACTCTTGAGAACCTCGCTCGAAGTGTTGGCTGTTTTGTTGCCAGCTACTCGTTTACCCGCCACGCCCAGTCGCGCATGCGTGACTCTCGGTCACCCCAACAGCAGTTTCTGGCCCACTTACACTCCGGAGACCAAACCGGTGCACGTCAGGTGTGGAACCGTGGGGCCAACAACGAGCCCTTCTGGCAGGAGGCGGGGCACTACCTCTGGTGGTGGTCTCGGGGTGAGTCGGGGCGCTTTTACAACAGCCCCGACCAGGCTTTTGTCGAGATTGTGCGCGGCCACAGCGTCACCGTATTGGGCCCAGCACCGACAGGCCTCGGACGCGACGTACTGGGGCCGCGGTCGCTTGTCGCGCGGGTGATCATGCAGGAGGTCCTCTCCTGGGACGAAGCGAAGGATCCCCTCGGCGGTCACTGTGACTTGGCCTATGCCAGCAGGGAGACGAGGAACTGGATTCGCGACACCTCCCGCTGGGAGCAGTTGATGGTGTTTCAGGCCGCTAGTTTCCGGCTGGATGGGAAGACCGACGCATTTCCTCCCTCCCCGGCTCTGTTACGCCACGCGCACGATCCTCGCCGATTAATGCCCGGTGGCTCATCACCCAATATGGTCCCGCTGATGATTTGGGACCTCTCCCGCGTCGCCGATACTGACATCACCCTGGGGGGGACAACCTTTTTTGCCTCCCGCACCGCCTACACGGAAGGCAACCGCCGGCTCAAACACACAACCGGCAAAGACACGGATGCTACGGGCAGCACGGGGGAACTTTTTGAGAGGTGCCCCACATTCGCCCGACACAACGTCACAGAAAACCTCACCCTGGTGGCGAACCTCATCGCCTCGGGCGCGATCAAAGCCGACACTGAAACTTCGACCGTGGCGAAGATGTCGCTACTGGACTACCTGCACCGTCTCGATGAGCTCTACGGGAAGGACCGGCTCTAATGGCCTACACCCTGGGCGGCATCTCCCAGAGCCTGCGATTACGAAATGCCCGACGGCTTCTCGATGAGGTGAAGGCGGGAATTGACACCCAGTCTGACGAGGCGGTTCGCGACGCCCTGGCACGCTCTCGCCCGGTCATTGGTGGCCCTCTTGCTGCCAGGACGCTCGGTGACATCATTACCGGGCGGATGCGTGGGCAACTCGAGCACAGCCAGGCCAGCGAGGAATTCGTCTTCCTATCCGAGACTCTCGCCGCCACCCGTCTTCACCCCGTCGGGTGGTTTGTCTTAGAAAACCTCTCCCGCGCGATTGGCTGTTTCGCCGCATCAACCGCTTTTGGTCAACACGGCCGTCAGCGCATACTCTCGCGTCCGCCTCGGACCGACCGCGAACGCACCGCGCAATTCCTGGCTCACCTCTACGAACGCGACGTTGAGGGCGCCACACAGGTATGGCACACGAGAACACCGCGTGGGGACACCGCGCAATTCTGGGCCGACGCCGGCCAACTGCTCTGGCTTGTCACCTCAGGAGCGGAGGGTGAGCGGCGTATCGCACCGGTGAGTGCCTGGCGAGACCTCCTCGAGGGTCGACTCATTCTGGCGCTGGGTCCTGCGCCGACCACGCTGGGGCCATCGGGCCTGGCTGATGCTCTTGTGGCCCGCGTCGTCGCCCCGGGTGTCACGAGTTGGCCAGACGACGTCGTGGGCGGACGAATTGACCTCAGCTACGCCAATAGTGATTCGGCGAAGTGGTTTGTTCGCCACGGTGAGCGCACCGTGTTTGACCAGGTCGAATTTGCGTCTTTTCGAACCGAGGCCTGGCAGGGCCTTGGCTTGAGTAACGCTCGTACCGCCTGGCACCACAAGCGGCTGCTGCCGATGCCTTTTGATAAAACCAATATGGTGCCGCTGATCGCCTGGGATGTCCTGCATGTTCCGGGGGTAACGCTCAAGATTGCCGGGACAACGTTTTTCGCCTCCGCTACGGCATACACCCCACACGACGTTCGGCTCAAGCACGAACGTGGCGGACATACTGACCAGCGCGGAAGTACCGGTATGGCCTTTGAGCGCTGCCTGTCATTTTCGGGCCACCATCTCAGCGCCCACCACACTCTGATGGGCCTCCTCGCTCAGGCCGGAGCAATCAGCTTTGATGCCGATGGCCGCGCGGTCGTGGAGCTCAGCACTGAGGATTACCTGACCGATATCGACCGGCTCTACGGCGTGGACGGCGTTTAGACCTTCGGCATATCCGCGAAGCGGGAGTAGTGGCCTTGGAAGCCGACCGTAATGGTGTCGGTGGGGCCGTTTCGGTGCTTTGCCACGATGAAGTCGGCTTCTCCTGCGCGAGGGTTGTCTTTTTCGTAAGCGCTTTCGCGGTGGAGCATGATGACCAGGTCTGCGTCTTGTTCGAGGGAGCCCGACTCACGCAGGTCCGATAGTTGGGGTTTGCGATCGGCTCGTTGCTCCGGTCCACGGTTGAGCTGGGAAAGGGCGATCACGGGTACCTGGAGTTCTTTGGCAAGCAACTTCAGGGCTCGAGAAAACTCGCTGACTTCCTGCTGTCGGGATTCGACTTTCTTTCCCGCACTCATCAGCTGGAGGTAGTCAATAACGATCATCTTCAAACCCACACGCTGCTTGAGTCGTCGACATTTGGCTCGAATTTCCACCAGGCTCATATTGGGGCTGTCGTCGATGTAGAGCGGCGCTTCGTCGATCCGGCCTCGGGTCTGGGCAATCGTCGTCCAGTCGCGCTGTTCAATCATGCCTTTGCGCATTTTTTGCAACGGCACCGACGCTTCAGCAGCCAACAGCCGCATCGCAATTTCCGAGCGGCTCATTTCCAGGCTAAACACAATCGAGGGCAGGTTGTGTTTAATCGCGGAGGCCCGAGCAAAGTCGAGCGCCAGCGTGGACTTACCCAGTGCGGGGCGGGCCGCTACCAGGATGAGTTGACCGCGGTGGAATCCGTTTGTGAGCTGGTCAAGGTCGGCAAATCCCGTGGGAACTCCCAGCATTTCGCCACTGGAGCCGCGGGCGGCCTCAATTTCGTCGACCGCTTCGCTCACCGCGTCGGTGAGGGGCACGTAGTCTTCGGCCTCCACGCCACCCGAGACTTGATAGATCTCGGTCTGGGCAACATTGACGAGGTCGGCGACTTCGCCCTCGCTGGCATAGCCGAGGTTCGCAATGCGTGTTCCGGCGTCAACCAGCCGGCGCAGCACTGCCTTATCCGCGACGATCTGCGCGTAGTGGCCAGCGCTGGCCGCTGTCGGGACCATTGAAACGATGGAGTGAAGGTAGTCAACGCCGCCTGCTCGCTGGAGCAGACCGGTCTTTGTCAGCTCATCAGACACGGTGATCACGTCAGTGGGTTCACCGTGAGAGTAGAGCGACAAGACGGCGTCAAAAATAATCTCGTGCTTGGGGTGGTAGAAGTCACGCCCCCGGAGAACCTCAATAACGTCGGCAACGGCGTCTTTGCTCAGGAGCATCCCGCCCAGCGCGCTCTGTTCGGCGAGCAAATCGTGGGGAGGTGTGCGCTCACCCGAGCGTTGGTACTCCTCTGGCAGGTCAGAGACAATACCGAGCTGGGGAATCGACATTGCTCTCCTTTTCACACACCGAACGGCATCTACTAGCTAGTTCTAGCAGCCACTACTGACAGCACGGGTGCCCTTCGCCAGAAAGCCCGTCGTGGCTTGCGCGCAGGTGCGCTCTCACCCTAGGTAGCCGTGCTCCGTGGTTCAACCAGGCCTGTGGATAACTCTGTGGAGTAGTTGGGGACTAACGCCGGCACACCTGGGGATAAGGTGGGGATAACGGTCCGTCAGGACGACCAATATGTCCCAAAAACGCCGATTGAGCGAGATTAAAAATTCACACCGGCGTGGCGCAAAACCTGTATAAACATGTACTTGAGGGTTAGTGGCTCCACGCCGTTATGTGGAAAAAGCCCCCCGGGGTTTTATCCGCGCGACACGCCGAAGACGGGTGTCCCGTGGGGCACACCCGTCTTCGAACGACGTGTTGAGTCGGCTACTTTTCGGCGGCAACCGCGAGGGTCAGCCCCGCAACCACGCCATCGGCAAGAGACACCGTCGCCTGGTGCTCACCCAGGGTCTTAATCGCCTGGGGAATATCAATCGTGCGGTGATCAATAGCGCCGAGGCCCTGATCGGCCACAGCCTGTTCAATATCAGCACGGGTTACCGAGCCAAAGAGTTTGCCCTCTTTGCCCGCTTTCACGGTGATACGGATCGGGCCAGCCTCGAGCTTGTCGCGCAGGGCGACAGCGTCTTCGTGGCTGGCAACCGCCTTGGCTTCACGGGCCTGACGAATCTGGTCGACCTGCTTTTGGCCGCCCCTAGTCCACGCGGTGGCATAACCCTGGGGCAGCAGGTAGTTGCGGGCGTAGCCCTCTTTGACCTCGACGATGTCGCCCGCGCGACCGAGTCCCGTTACTTCGTGGGTGAGAATCACTTTCGCCATGGGTTATGACCTCCCCGCGCCGGCGTAGGGCAACAGGGCCATTTCGCGGGCGTTCTTGATGGCCTTGGCCAGGAGGCGCTGCTCCTGAACAGACACTCCGGTGATGCGGCGGGCACGAATCTTGCCCCGCTCGGAAATGAAGCGCTTCAGCGTCTGGACGTCCTTGTAGTCAATGACGCCCACTGTGATGTTCTTGACCGGAGCTTGGGGCTTTCCGCCCTTTGGCCCACGGGTCTTCCGGCGGTCTCCGCTGGATTTTCCTGCCATGAGTTTTTCCTTCTCTCTAAAACGTGGTGAGTGCCTAGAAGGGCACGTCGTCGCTGGCTGGTGCGCTCACACCAGGGGTAGCCCAGGGGTCCTGGGTTTGGCCGCCGGCCGCGGGCGCAGCCCACTGGTCGTCATTGGCCACCTGGCGGTTCCCGCCACCGGAGCTCTGCTTAGTCACCGCGGCGGTGGCATAGCGCAAGCTGGGGCCAATCTCGTCGACCTCCATCTCGATGCTGGTGCGCTTTTCACCCTCTTTGGTCTCATACGAGCGCTGGCGCAGCCGTCCCGTTGCCACGACGCGAGCGCCTTTCGTCAGGGAGTTTGCGACGTGCTCAGCGAAGTCGCGCCACACGCTGGCGCGCATGAACAGCGCATCGCCGTCTTTCCACTCGCCGCTCTGGCGGTCGTAGGTGCGCGGAGTTGAGGCGATCGTGAAGTTCGCCACGGCCACACCGTTTTGGGTGTAGCGCAACTCGGGGTCGGCGGTGAGGTTGCCGACAACAGTAATCGGGGTTTCGCCGGCCATTGCTAGCTCGCTTTGCTCTCCGCCGGGGCATCCTGACCGACGCGGAACGACACATCCTCAGCGCGCAGCACCTTGGTGCGCATCACCGATTCGTTGAGTCGCAGCTGGCGATCCAGCTCCGCAGTCGCAGCAGGGCTCGCCGTGAAGTTCACCACGGCGTAGATGCCTTCATTCTTTTTCTGGATTTCGTAGGCCAAGCGACGCTTGCCCCACATGTCAACCGAGTCAATGGAGCCTCCGTCGTCGCGGATGACTTTGAGGAACTGATCGAGACTGGGCTCGACGGTTCGCTCATCCAACTCGGGATCCATGATCACCATGAGTTCGTATTTATGCACGTGTACCCGACCTCCTTCGGACTAGAACGGCTACAGGATTTCTGCAGCAGGAGGGTTAGTGCTTGCTGACCCAGCGGGCCAACAGATAAGACTAGTCAGCTAAACCACACGAGGGCAAACCCTCACTGCTGTGACCACCACTGTTTCAGCCGCTCGGTGGCCTCCTCTTCGCCTAGCGGGCCGTGTTCCATTCGCAGTTCGAGCAAAAACCGATACGCCTGACCGACGGTTTTCGACGGGCCTACCCCCAGGATGGCCATGATCTGATCGCCGTCGAGGTCGGGGCGAATTGCCTGGAGCTCCTCCTGTTCGGACAGTTGAGCGATTCGGGATTCGAGATCGTCATAGGCAAAAGCGAGCCGGTCGGCTTTTTGCCGATTCCGGGTGGTCACATCGGCTCGGGTGAGAATATGCAGCCGCTCCAACTCGTCCCCGGCGTCGCGGACGTAGCGACGCACGGCAGAATCCGACCATCCCTGGTCGGCGTAGCCGAAAAATCGCAAATGTAGCTCGATGAGCTGGGCAACTGAGCTAATGGTGTTGTTGTCAAAACGCAGCTGTTTAAGTCGCCTTTTGGCCATCTTTGCGCCGACAACATCGTGATGGTGGAAAGTGACGACCCCGCCTGGCTCGAACTTCTTCGTGACGGGTTTTCCGATGTCGTGCAGCAGCGCGGCGATGCGCAACGCAACATCGGGCTGCTCGCCCGGGTGGCGTGAGGCCTCCAAATCGATGGCCTGGTCAAGCACGGTCAGGCTGTGCTGATACACATCCTTGTGTCGCCGGTGCTCATCACGCTCCTCGCGCAGCAAAGCTAGCTCCGGCAGCACCAGGTGAGCGAGGCCGCAGTCGACGAACACTTCGATGCCCTCACGCGGATGGTCTGTGGAGAGCAGCTTGACAATTTCATCGCGCACGCGTTCAGCCGAAATCGTCTCGATACGAGAAGCCATGTCGACAAGCGCTGCCAAAGTTTTCGGTTCAATGCGAGCGCCCAGCTGCGCGACAAACCGACACGCGCGCATCATCCGCAGCGGGTCATCCGCAAAAGACACTTCCGGCGCACTGGGAGTGCGAAGAACTCCGGCCATCAGGTCATCGAGCCCCCCGTGCGGGTCGACCAGGACAAGCCCGGGAACCCGCAGAGCCATGGCGTTGACGGTGAAATCTCGCCGAATGAGGTCCTCGTCAAGCGACGAACCAAAAGCGACAGTCGGCTTACGACTCACCCCGTCGTAACTATCGGCGCGGTAGGTGGTGATCTCGATAGTAGCTTCGCCAAATTGGGCGGCGATGGTGCCAAACTCCCGGCCGACATCCCAGATCGCATCGGCTAGGGGCCGAAGAATCTTTTCAATCTCATCGGGTCGGGCCGAGGTTGTGAAGTCAAGATCGTGGACGGGTTGACCGAGAAACGCGTCGCGAACGGGACCGCCGACGAGGGCCAGCTCGTGGCCAGACGCCTCAAACGCCTGGGCAATACCGGCGACGGGGGATGAGCCCACCAGGCTCGCCAGTGTGTCGAGGGCCTCGGCAACGCGTGTCATCGTGTTTCGAGTCTAGACTCGGAGGGTGCCAGCCGAATGGACTCCACAGCGCGGTAAATGACGAATTTCAGGCCACCCCGCAAGACCAGGTGGGCCCGTGGCCGAGTCCTCCTGGCGCTCGCCCTTCTCACCTCCCTGGTTCTGCCTGGCCTGTCCAGCACCGCTGTGGCCTCCGCGCCCTCCAGTTCCGACCAGGGAACCATTGATCTGTTTCTCCAGGAGGGCTCCATCGTTGAGCCCGGTCAGGTTGTCACCGTTCGCGTCACCCTGCGTGCTGCCGAAGCGCGTGACATTAAACAGCAGGCGGTACGGCTATCCATTACAGAGCAGCCACTGGCGACCGAAACAGCCCTGCGTCGATTCCTCGATCGCCAAGCAGACCCCGCCCTGCAAACCCTGCAGGTGACACTCTCCCCGGAAGTTCTCGAACTAGAAACCGGTGATGTTCGCATTCCCATCGTCATTCCCGGAGACCCAGAAGCCGAGGGAGTCGACCCCGTGCTCTTCGGTCTTCAAGCCGACCTCATTGACAATGTTGAACAGCCAGACGGTGAGGCCCTTTTGACCCAGCGGCAGCTGGTCACCGTGGTTCCCGCTGATGCCCAAATACCCGCCACACCCGTTGCCCCGATTGTCACCCTGTCAGTACCGCCCACGGGTGGCCAGCCACTAAGCGCCACCGAACTTGCCGCCTACACCGCACCGGGCGGGGCGCTCGACATCGTCGCCGGAGTCTTACGCCGATATCCCGCGACAATCGCGGTGGACTCGCGAATCACCCTGTCCATCCAAGCCTTAGGCGAAAGTGCTCCAGAGTCGGCACAAAAATGGGCGGATGATTTAGCCGATTTGGGCTTCGCCCAATTCGCTCTGCCCTGGGCCGATAGTGACCCCCTCGCCACCCAAGCCATCGACACTCTGCTCTATGCCCGACTGGGTCAATACCCTTGGCTGCACACCCCGGCCATTACGGGCAGTCAACTCGAATCCCTCGCCCAGCGCTCAGCCGAGGCCGTCTTAGTTCCCAGTTCTGTTGTTGAAAGCGATCGCACTGTCGTCCAATACGGCGGCGCGCGCATGATTCGTGTCGACGAAGAACTCTCCAACGCCCTGCGCGATGCCACCGTTGCGGCCAGTGAGGTCGAAGCAGAAGCAGCCCTGCAGCGCGTTCAGGGCCTCGTTGCAAAACGGGCGTTTAGTCAAACCGGTGAAGCACTCGTCGTTGATACCGGTCGGCTGCCGGCGACCGCCATTTCTTTGCGGCTAGAAAACGTTTTAGACCGACTCGGCGATGTTGAGTTTGTCGACATCGTTGGCGTTCCCCTGGAACAGGAGGCCAGTGAACTCGCCCTCGGGATCAACGAGACCAGTACGGCCCGAGACTGGAACGAATTCGTCGCCGGCGTGCGCGAGCTGTGGCAGTCGGATGTGCGCTACGCGACAATCGCCTCAAATCCAGAATCCGTCGTCATTCAACGCTGGAATCGCTACCTCGCGCTGTTTTCCTCAACCTGGCTTTCAAGCCCGCCCGCCCAGCAGGCGGAATGGGAGCGCGCTCAAGCAGACTCCGCCGAATTTCAGGACTCGGTTTACGTCGAGCAGGGAAGCGCGATCACTGTGCTGGCTGATCGAACCGAGCTTCCCGTCACGATTCGCAACCAGTTGCCCTCCCCGGTCACCGTCCAACTCGTGGTCAGCCCGACTCGCGGGATCCTCCGGGTTGAAACCCCGACCACCAGTGTCGTCGTGCCGGCGGAGTCGTTCCAGCGCGTCAGTGTCCCGGTGCGGTCGCTAGCCAACGGGACGGTTCCCGTCGAGATTGGTTTGACCAACAGTGTCGGCTCGCCGCTGGGGGAGACCGTCACCATCCCCATCACGATTAGAGCAGGCTGGGAGAGCGTCATCACCATCGGCCTAGCCGCCGCCATCGGGCTGGTCTTTGCCGCGGGAATTTATCGGGCAATCCAGCGCCGAATGCGCCAACAAGGTGGCGGGCGTGACTAAACCCACCGCGAGTAATGGCGACAGTATCGGCCGCGCCGGTGTGTTACTCGCATCGGGCACCATCGTCTCGCGAATCCTTGGCTTTATTGCCGCGATTTTGCTGGCACGCACACTGGGGACCATCGGCTCCGGTGCCGACGCGTTTGCCCTGGCCAACCAAATCCCCAATAACGTCTACGCGCTTGTCGCCGGGGGGATTCTCACTGCCATCCTGGTTCCCCATATCGTTCGCGCCGGAACCGACGATGACGGCGGTGCGGGCTACATCAACAAAATCGTCACCCTCGGGTTTGTCATCTTTTTCGCCATCGCGGCACTGGCCACCATTTTTGCTCCCGCGCTCGTGAGCCTCTACGCCCAGCAGGGCGGCGGCGGGTCTCGGGGTTTTAGCTCAGCCGATATGGCCCTCGCGACAGCCCTGGCCTACTGGGCACTACCGCAAGTGCTCTTCTACGCGCTCTACAGTCTCCTCGGCGAGGTGCTCAACGCTCGCAAAGTATTCGGACCCTTCACCTGGGCGCCGGTGGTCAACAATCTGGTATTCATCAGCGGATTACTGGTTTTTAATGCACTGTTTTCGCGCCAAGACACCAGTAATGCTCTCGAGTGGACGCCGGAAATGGTCGCGGTTCTGGGTGGCGGGGCAACAGCCGGGATTGCCGCTCAGGCACTGATTTTGTTGGTGTTTTGGCGATTTGCGGGCCTTCGTTACCGGCCCGACTTCCGCTGGCGGGGTGTGGGTTTAGCCAAAACGGGCCGCGCGGCCGGCTGGCTTTTTGGCATGATTTTGCTCACCCAGGTCGCCGGTGTCGTCCAAGCAAATGTCGCCACCCTCGCCACAAGCGAGGGCCAGCCCGGTCTTGCTGTTTTGCGTTTTTCCTGGCTGTTATTCATGGTGCCCCATTCGATCATCACCGTTTCGCTGGCAACGGCGTATTTCACCAGGATGGCCACTCACGCCCGAGACGGCGATGAGGCTTCTGTCGTGGTCGACGTGTCACGCTCGCTGAGGCATATCGGAGCGATGATGGTGCTAGCCGCCGCTGGTTTGATGGTCCTCTCGGTGCCCTTCGCGACACTATTTGGCGGCTCTGCTGAGGCGATTACCGGAATGGCCGGCGTCATCTCGGCCTATAGCGTGGGCCTGCTCGCGTTTAGCCTCGTGTTCGTTATCCAGCGGGTGTTCTACTCCCTGGATGACACCCGGACACCGTTTGTTTTCCAGCTGGTCAATACTGGGGTGTTTATCGCACTGGCTCTTGTCACATCAGTATTGGCCAGCCAACAACTCGCGGTTGGTTTAGCGCTATCGGCGGCCATCGCGTCGATTGCCCAGCTCATCTTTGCCCTGGTTTTGCTGCGTCGTCGACTACCGACGTTATCCCTGACGCCAATCCTGGCCCGGCTGGGGGGATTTTTACTCGCCGCAATTCCCGCCGTCATCGCCGGGGGGCTATTGGTCGTCGCTGCCGGTGGGCTAATCCCCGAGGGCTTTGTTCGCTCTGGGGCGTTTGCTGCTGGGGCGATCATCCTCGGGGTCGGGCTGGTGATGACCATGATCTACGTCGGGCTGCTGTGGCTGGTGGGAAATGACGACATTCGCGCGATAGTCCGGGGCGTGAAACGCCTCGTCGTGAGAGTGTTTACCGGTCGGGAATAGCTGACTCGTAGACTGCGTTAGCACCATTACACGCACAGAGTGAAGGGTTGTTAGTCCATGCATGAGGTTGTCATTATCGGATCCGGACCAGCCGGATACACCGCCGCGATTTACGCCGCTCGCGCCAACCTCAACCCGGTCGTGGTGGCTTCCTCGGTGGAGTTTGGCGGCGACCTGATGAACACCACCGATGTCGATAACTTCCCGGGCTTTCCCGACGGCATCATGGGTCCGGATTTGATGATGAAAATGCAGGCCCAAGCTGAGCGGTTTGGCACCACGGTGATTTTTGACGATGTTGCCGATTTGCAGCTAGAGGGTCCGGTGAAGACGGTGACGCTGGGAAACGGCGACGTCTTAGAAGCCAAATCGGTGATCTACGCGACCGGTTCGGCCTATCGCAAACTGGGTCTTGACGAGGAAGAGCGCCTGAGCGGTCACGGTTTGTCCTGGTGCGCCACCTGTGATGGGGCGTTTTTCCGGGAGAAAACAGTCGCCGTTGTCGGTGGTGGTGACTCCGCCATGGAGGAGGCGACGTTCTTAACCCGCTTTGCCGACAAGGTCTACATCATCCACCGCTCCGACAACCTCCGCGCTTCCGCAGTGATGAAAGAGCGAGCAGACAATGACCCAAAAATCGAGTTTCTGCTCCACCAGCGCGTGGCACATATTTACGGGGACGAACAGGTTACCGGGGTGGGGCTGGTTCACACCGAAACCGGCGAAGAAACCACCCTGGATCTCGACGGGCTGTTTGTCGCCATCGGTTCCGACCCTCGTACCCACATCGTCCACGACAAACTCCAGCTCACCGATGCGGGAACAATTTGGGTTGACGGGCGCACCTCGCGCACGTCCGTTGACGGGGTTTTTGCCGCCGGAGACGTGATCGACCCCACCTACCGACAGGCCGTCACAGCGGCCGGTTCGGGAACGGTCGCTGCGCTGGACGCCCAGCACTACCTCGAGGCCCACGCGGCGTAGACCAGAGTGACACACGAGAACACCCGGAAAATTAAAGGAGCGAATAATGTCAGCACGCGATGTGACCGATGAGAGCTTTGCCCAGGACGTTCTGGCAAGCGACAAGCCCATCATGGTGGATTTTTGGGCTGAATGGTGTGGTCCCTGTCGGGCCGTTTCGCCGATTCTCGACCAGATTGCGACCGAGTACGCCGAAAAAATCGATGTCGTGAAACTCAACGTCGACCACAACCCGGAAACGGCGATGAAATACCAGGTCACCTCTATTCCGACGATGAAGGTGTTCAAATCCGGCGAGGTCGTCAAGACGGTGATTGGCGCCAAGCCAAAACCGGCCCTGGAACAGGATCTTCAGGAATTTCTCGCTTAGCCAGGAAACGGGCACACTCCTGCTCTACCCTGGTGTGATGCGCACATCCGGACAGGGAGGCCCATCATGGCGCTGACGCCTGCTCACGGCATCTCACTCGACCCGTGGGTCGACCACTATGCCGACCGCTCCAGCGGACTCTCGGCCTCCGAGGTGCGCTCGCTCTTTGCCGTCGCTAGCCGCCCTGAAGTCGTCTCCCTTGCCGGTGGGATGCCCTACGTTCGGGCCATTCCCGACGAGATGATGAAGCAGACGCTCAACCGCGTCATCGACCAGCGGGGCCCAGAAGCTCTGCAGTATGGATCGGGTCAGGGCCACCCTGAATTGCGCGAGCAAATTGTCGACATTATGGCCCTTGAGGGCATTAGCGCCCGGCCTGACGACGTCGTGGTCACCACCGGCTCCCAGCACGGGTTAGACCTCATTGCCCGGCTGTTTGTCAATCCCGGCGACGTCGTCATCGCTGAAGCGCCCAGTTATGTGGGCGCGATGGGTGTTTTTCGCTCCTACGAGGCCGATGTTCGCCACGTCGAGATGGATGCCGACGGGATTATTCCGCAGAAGCTTGTCGAGGCGATTGCCACAGCGCGCGCTGAAGCCAAGCCGATCAAGATGATTTACCTCATCCCCAACTTCCACAACCCAGCCGGGGTCACCCTCTCCGCGTCCCGGCGTCTTGAGGTTCTCGACATTGCCCAAAATGAGGGCATCCTTATCGTTGAGGACAACCCCTATGGTCTGTTGTGGTTTGACCAGCCAGCGCCACCGGCTATTCGGGCCGCCGATTCTGACGGTGTGATTTATCTGGGGTCGTTTTCGAAGACTTTCGGCCCCGGGCTTCGGGTGGGGTGGGTTGTCGCCCCCCACGGAATACGAGAAAAGCTCATTTTAGCGTCGGAAGCCGCTGTTCTCTCTCCGAGCTCCTTTTCCCAGCTGGTCGTCGCTGACTATTTCCAGCGCTCCGACTGGAAGGGTCAAATCGACACCTTCCGCGACCTTTACCGGGAGCGCCGAGACGCGATGGTCAGCGCGTTGGCTCATGAACTGCCCACTATTGACCACACGATGCCAAGCGGTGGGTTCTACCTGTGGCTCACGCTGCCCGAGGGCTTGAACTCTAAAGAGATGCTCCCCCGCGCTGTCACTGAGCTTGTCGCCTACACGCCAGGAACCGCTTTCTTCGCCGATGATCGCGGTGCTGGTCATATGCGCCTGGCGTTTTGTTACCCCACCCCCGAGGCCATCACCGAAGGAATTACCCGCCTGGCCAAGGTCATTCGCGAGGAAATCGAACTCATCGAAACCTTCGAACCACGCTCGCACCACCACCGCGACAGCCACGTCCAATCACCGCCGCCCAACCTCAGCTAAGGCTTGCCCACTATGACCTCACCGTCTGTTCTCGTTCTCGCCGGCGGCATCTCCCACGAGCGCGATATTTCCCTCCGATCGGGCCGCCTCGTCGCCGATGGGTTGGCTAACCGGGGCATGAGCGTCGAGTTGGCCGACCCGGATGCTGGGCTGATGACCCGTCTGGCCGATAACCGGCCCGATGTGGTCTGGCCGGTTCTCCACGGTGCCAGTGGCGAAGACGGAACACTGCGATCGCTGTTAGAGATGATGGGTATTGCCTATATCGGCTCGTCGTCAGAGGCGACCCGACTGGCGTGGGATAAACCCTCGGCCAAGACCATCGTCTCGCGTGCTGGGGTAAAAACTCCTCCCTCGATCGGGTTGAGTAGAGATGCCTTTCGGGAACTGGGAGCAGAAAGCGTCCTGGATTTAGTCGCCGACAGCTTGGGTTTTCCGCTGGTGACAAAACCCTCTCGTGGTGGTTCCGCTCAAGGAGTGAGCTGGGTGTCAGATAAAGAAGAGCTGCGCCGGGCCATGGTGCACGCCTTCACCTATTCCGACGACGCCCTGGTTGAACGCCAAATCATCGGCACCGAGGTATGCGTCGGCATTATCGACACCGGTGATGGGCCACAAACGCTTCCCGCGGTAGAAATCGAGCCAGTAAGTGGCCACTACACCTTCGAAGCCCGCTACACCGCCGGTGAGACCCGCTTCTACTCTCCCCCGCGCCGGGACCAGGCCGTTCTCGACCACGTCGCCAAACAGGCCCTGATTGCTCATACGACAATCGGACTGCGGGATATCTCGCGGATTGATTTCATCGTCGATCAGGACGGCGAATGCTGGTTTCTTGAGGCCAGCGTCATGCCGGGTCTAACCGAGACATCAACGCTTGCCCTGGCTCTCGATCAAGCCGGTTTTGACGTCACCGGGATCTACCAGGCGCTTGTTGAGCGCGCCGGTTCGCGCAACTAGCGCTCCTGCCGGGGAAACCCCTCCAGACCCATCTGCCCGAGAATTCGGTTCAAATCAGCCACGGTCGCAAAATCGACACTCAACTGGCCTTTCGTGCGAGAAAGAGAAATTCGCACCCGAGTGTTCAGCTGATCAGACAGACTCTCGGCTAGTTCATCCAACTGGCTCGCCCGCCCACCCGGCCGGGACGTCCGAGTCTTCGGTCCCGCGTTTTTCACCAGTCCGGCGCGCTCCTCAAGCTGGCGCACCGTCAACGACTGCGACACCGCCTCACGAGCCAGTTTTTCCTGTGCAGCAGCATCGGTGACGGCCAGCAGTGCACGCGCCTGTCCGGCGCTTAACACCCCGGAGGCAACCTGCTGTTGAACAGCCGGTGACAGATTCAGCAGTCGCAACGTGTTCGTCACTTGTGGCCTGGAGCGGCCCAGGCGGTCGGCTAGCTCCTGCTGTGTGGTGCCAAAGTCCTCGAGTAGCTGCTGATACGCCGACGCCTCTTCCAGGGGGTTTAGATCCGCCCGATGAAGATTCTCCAGCAGAGCATCGCGCAACATGTCATCGTCGCGGGTGTCGCGAATAACCGCAGGGATAGCGGCCAAACCCGCCGCCGTTGCCGCCCGAAGTCGGCGCTCACCCATAATCAGCTCGAAGGGCGCGTCCGCCGCGGTTGCGCTGGCGCGAGGGCGCACCACGATGGGCTGGAGAACACCAAACTGCTTCACCGAGTGGGTCAGCTCATCGAGTTCCTCTTTGCGAAACTCACGGCGGGGCTGTTTCTGGTTAGGAGTGATATCTGCCACGGGAATCTCGCGCAAGGCAATACCCGGGACAGGTTCAAGATTCTCAGCGCCCGTGCCGAAAAAGACGTCAACTGCGCTGTCGCTGGCTGGAGTGCTCGTGGGGATGAGTGACCCGATTCCCCGGCCCAAACCGCCTCGTTTTGTTGCCATTTAGACCTCCGCGCGCGATGCGAACTCAAGTGCAGCTTCAGCATAAGACAGTGCGCCCGGTGAACCCGGGTCATACGTAATAACGGACTGCCCGTAGCTGGGTGCTTCACTAATGCGCACCGAGCGCGGAATGATGGTGTGAAGCACCTGTTCGGGGAAATGCTCGATGACATCATCGGCGACTTGACGGGCGAGGTTTGTCCGACCGTCATACATCGTCAGCGCGATGGTCTGGTGCACCAAGGCGGGATTGATATGAGCGCGAATGCGCTCAATGGTTCCCACAAGCTGGCTCAGCCCCTCGAGTGCGTAGTACTCGCACTGAATTGGGATGAGAACCTCACTCGCGGCGGCAAAGGCGTTAATCGTCAGTAATCCCAGTGAGGGAGGTGTATCGATAAAGATGTAGTGAAAACCGATCGCGTCAGGGCGTGCCGCGTAGGAATCGAGGGCCTTTTTCAGCCGGAATTCCCGACCTTCCTCGGTCACGAGTTCAATATCGGCACCGGCGAGGTTAATCGTGGCCGGGACACACCACAATGTCTCGTGCTCAGAACTGGGGACGAGAACCTCTGCCAGTGGGGCGTCGCCGAGGAGTACTTCATAGCTGCCGACAACATCAGCGTGGTGCTCAACCCCGAGCGCCGTCGAGGCGTTGCCCTGCGGGTCAAGATCGACGACTAACACCGAGGCCCCCGCACCAGCAAGACTCGCAGCAAGATTCACCGCAGTCGTTGTTTTTCCAACGCCACCTTTTTGGTTCGCCACCGTAATGACTCGCGTCGTTGATGGCAACGGCCACCGCGCTGATTTAAGGCGCTCCCGACGGGCAACAACTTCTTGTAATTGGTCGGCTAACGGGGTCGAATCCGCACTCATCCGCGATGGTCCTCCCCATGTTTCACGTGAAACATCATCCAACACTGCTGTGGTTACTGGCCCAGCGTAGCTCGAAAGACCCGTGTAGCCTCCGTGTCATATTCCGGCCCGACCACGAGCGATTCAACGCCGCGCAGGCCACTGGCCTCGATGGCCGCACTCGCTTGGGTAATCTCCTCGTCAATGCGCTGACCTTTGAGAAAAACCATCTGGCCGCCTGGTGTGACGAGCTTTCGTGTCATCGGGATGAGCTTTTTCAGCGCGCTCACCGCGCGGGCTGTCACGGTATCGAAAGTGCGGCCAGCGGGAACATCTTGTGCCCGGGCCCTCATCACTTCGACGTTTTCTAAACCGAGACGGTCTGCCTCATCGCGTAACCAGGTGGTCCGCCGTTCCATGGGCTCGATCAACACGCACTGAACATCGGGGCGCATAATGGCTACGACAAGACCGGGGAACCCGGCGCCTGAGCCAATATCGGCCAAACTCCCCGGTGTGACCAGCGTCCCGACGAGGGCCGAGTTGATGATGTGGCGCGTCCACAGGCGCTCGAGTTCGCGAGGCCCAATGAGACCTAACTCTTCGCCGTAGGTCACCAGGTCGGCGGCGAGTTGCCGTGCGAGGTCGATGCGCTCACCAAAGATTTTCGGGGCGACCGCTGGTTCCTCTTCCACCGCATGTTTCACGTGAAACGTCCTAATCGGTCGCGGTAATGACCGTGTGGCGATCTGCTCCCTCGCCGTGGGACTCAGATGTATAGCCTTTTTCGGAAACGAGGTCGTGAACCAATTTTCGCTCGTAGCTACTCATCGACGGTAGCGCTGCCGAGGACGCGCCTTCTTCAATCCGCGCCACCGCTGCATCGACGAGCTCGCGCAGCTCCTCAAGCCGTTTATCTCGCGATCCTTCGATATCAAGAATTAAGCGGGAAAACTCGCCTGTCTTTTGTTGGACCGCCAACCGGGTGAGCTCCTGCAGCGCCTGAACGACATCGGGCTTGGACAGCCGGGTCAAGTCGTTGGTGTCTTCGCTGGCGACGCTGAGATACGTCCGGCCGTTACTGGACTCGATTTCAATATCGCCATCGAGATCGGCGATATCCAGGAGTGCTTCGAGATAGTCAGCCCCGATATCACCCTCATCGAGGTCTTGGTTTTTTGTCTCAGCCACAGCTAGCGTCCCTTCGGTTTGGCAGGTTCACCGGCACTACCGTCGTCGTCACCGGGATTCTTTTTCGGGTTTTTACCCTTTTTCTTCGCTCTGTTCTTACCCATTGGTTGCTGACGCTGTGCCGGCTTAGACGGCTCCGGTTCGTCATCTTGTTCCACCTCGTCAAGCGGTGGCAAACCCCGTTTCGCCCTCTGTTTTGCGATGCGCTCCTCGCGGGCTTGGGCCGCCTGGCTGCCGGGGGTGGGCATATTTCGAATCACCAGGAACTGCTGACCCATCGTCCAGAAGTTCGACACCAGCCAGTAGAACATCACGCCGAGGGGAAAGAAGACTCCGGAAAAGAGGAATACCAGCGGCAAGACGTAGAGCAGAATGCGCTGCTGGCGATACATCGGGCTGGCCATCATCTCGGCTGACTGGTTCTTCGCCATGATCTGCAGCTGAGTGATGAACTGCGAGGCTGACATGAGGATGACCATGACTGCCGCGATGAGGACAACCGCTGTTGTGCCCCCCTCAGCCAAGACGGCTTCACCGCTCAGGGCATTGCTCATCGTGGCACTCAGTGGCGCAAGTCCAAATAGTTCAGCGTTGGCAAACTGGACGGCCAGGTCCTGGGTCATAAATGACACACCAGCGTTTCCCAAGCCAGCTTCGCTCAATACCCGGAAGAGTCCAAAGAAAATGGGCATCTGCAGCAGAAGCGGAAGACAGGAGCTAAAGGGGTTGGTCCCGGCCTTTGAATACAGCCCCATTGTTTCACGCGACATGGCCTCTCGGGAGAACTGGTCCTTTTTCCCCTTGTATTTATCCTGAATTTTTTTCAGTTCTGGGGCAATCTCCATCATCCGCCGCTGGCTCTTAATCTGGCGGACAAAAACCGGAATCAATGCAGCGCGCACAACGAGCACGAGTGCGGTGATGGAGAGCACCCAACTAACTCCTGAGGCGCCCTCCAGGCCCCACGACTCAAACAACGCGTGGAACCCGACCAGAATCGCCTCAATAATCCAGCGAATCGGCCAGAGGATGGTATCGATGACACCCATGGTCTAGTCCTCTTTCTGTGGCCGCACGAAACCGTGCTCGGTGATTTCGAAGTACTGTCTTAACCCGTCAGGTGGATCATCAATGCCCCCTTTGGTGAACGGATTACACCGCAGCACCCGCCAAGCAGCAAGGCCAGTTCCCCTGAGCGCTCCATGATACTGAATTGCCCGAAAGGCGTAGAGCGAGCAGCTGGGGTAATACCGGCACACCTGGCCGTAGAGCGGAGAAATCACTTTTCGATAGGCCCACAAAATGCCGAGAAAAATATTCCTTGGAACCAGAAGCACCCAGAGGCCCCACATCCGAACCGAATTAGACGAGGCCTTAACCGAACCCGTCATCGGCTCTGGCCAACCGCGTCAATGAGCACCTGCCGGTTCTGTTCCACACTGACTCGATCAGAACCAGGACGTGATCGCACGACCACATCGACCGGTGGGCTGAGATCCAATAGCGACATCGCAGCGGCTCGAAGCCGTCGCTTGACGAGGTTGCGCACAACCGCATTTCCCACAGCTTTCGATACAACAAACCCGAATCGGGTTACGCCAACGGGACTGGGGGTCACCGCGACAAGCCCCAGGGGTGTGCGGTGTTTTTTTCCACCTGACAGCACCCGGCGAAAATCTTCACCGCGGTTGAGGCGGTGCCTCTTTGACAGCACCAGTCCTCAGACGATCTAGGCGGACAGCTCGGCGCGGCCCTTCCGACGGCGAGACGCAATGATGGCGCGACCGGCGCGGGTACGCATACGAGCACGGAATCCGTGGACCTTCGCCCGACGGCGGTTATTGGGCTGAAACGTTCTCTTGGACATTGACACCACTCCTGGCTGGTCCTGACTGCCGCCAGGAAAACTGTGTGAAACCGACCCCTCAGGATACGGCGCGCGGCTGAGCGGGTCAAACAGACAGGATAAAAGTTATCCACAAGATGGATATTTTTCCGGTTTCCATTGCCGTTGGTTACCTCACAGCAATAGAGTACGACGTGGTTATCCACAGGAGAGGCAACCCGATATGGCCACAGAGGAAGACGATATTCAGTCGTATTGGCTATCCATTCTTGCCCACCTCGCGACCGATAATCGCATCACTCCGCAACTACGCGGCTTCCTCGACCTGGTTCAACCCCGCGGTGTGCTCGCCGGAGTGTTGTACCTCGAAGTGCCGAATGAACTGACGCGAGGAATGCTGGAACAACGGGTACGACTCCCGCTGACCTCAGCCATGGAAAGTGTTGACTCCTCCGAGGTTCAAAACTTCGCCATTGTGGTCAACCCCGATATTGAAACCAGTAACCTGCCAACACCCAATCCGCTCGGACCCAGTGAGCCTGAACCGGATATCACCCCGGTCGACCTCACCGCAACGCAACCGGTGGCCACTGTTCCTCAAACTCGACTAAACGATAAATACAGTTTTGACTCGTTCGTCATTGGTCCCTCAAACCGGTTTTCCCACGCTGCTGCTGTTGCTGTGGCTGAAGCGCCTGCCAAGGCGTACAACCCTCTTTTTATTTATGGCGGCAGTGGTCTGGGCAAGACCCACCTCCTTCACGCCATCGGCCACTACACCCAAAATCTCTACAAGGGCATCCGCGTTCGTTATGTCAGCTCGGAGGAGTTCACCAACGATTTCATTAACGCGATTGCCAATAACCGATCCCACGAGTTTCAAAATCGCTACCGCGAAGTCGACGTCCTCCTCATCGACGATGTCCAGTTTTTACAAGGGAAAGACTCGACTCAAGAGGCGTTTTTCCACACCTTTAACACTCTGCACGACCACAACAAACAGGTCGTTGTCACCAGCGATATGCCCCCCAAACAACTCACCGGTTTTGAAGACCGAATGCGCACCCGCTTCGAGTGGGGACTCATCACCGACGTTCAAGCACCCGACCTCGAAACCCGCATTGCGATCTTGCGCAAAAAAGCCGCCAGCGATGCTCTCCAAATTGACGACGAGATCCTCGAATACATGGCCTCGAAAGTCTCAACCAATATTCGTGAACTAGAAGGCGCACTGATCCGGGTCACGGCCTTTGCCAATCTCAATGGCTCAGACATCACCATGTCCCTTGTCCAGACGGTCATGAAAGATCTCATGTTGACCGAAGAGGCAAATGTCGTGGCGCCCACGGAAATTATTTCCCACACCGCCCAATACTTCGAACTCACCGTGGAAGATCTTTACGGGTCATCTCGTTCCCAAACCATCGCCCTTGCCCGGCAGATTGCAATGTATCTGTGTCGGGAACTGACGAACCTGTCGCTTCCAAAAATCGGTCAGCTCTTTGGTAACCGTGACCACACCACGGTGATGTATGCGAATAAAAAAATCAGCGACCTGATGAAGGAGCGGCGCAGTATCTACAACCAGGTCACCGAACTCACCCACCGCATCAAGCAGCAACAAAGCTACTAATTCCCACATATCTGAGCGGTGCTTGTGGATAAATGAGGCAATCTGTGGATAACCTCCGACACCTGTGGAAAACGAGAAACACGCGGTGCCAAGAACCCTCGTGTTGTCGGCAGGTTGTCAGCACGAACTCCACATCTTTCACGTTTGTGGTTTAGGACCGTTCTCGGTAAACCCGCCGTGTTATCCACTAAGTCCACAGTGGTTATTACTGTTATCTCTTAGTCTTAGTAAGAAACCAGGTCCACCAACGATTGGCAGTTGTGCGAACGAGCCGATGTGCGAGAATCATCGGACACAGCAGAAAGGTGTTTGCCCGTGAAGCTCACTGTGCACCGTGACGTATTCGCCGATGCGGTGAGTTTTGCCGTAAAACTCCTGCCACAGCGCACAACCCTGCCGATCCTCAGTGGTGTGCTGCTTAGCGCCTCCGACTCGTCACTGACACTGTCATCGTTTGACTACGAAGTCTCTGCACGCACCAGCGTGAGCGCGGATGTCGCACAACCCGGTCAGGTCCTCGTGTCTGGGCGGCTGCTATCCGATATTGCCCAGCGTCTGCCACAACACGATGTGACTCTCGAACTTGATGGCTCATCCATTCGCGTGGTGTGTGGCACAGCAAAATTCACTCTGCTCACGATGCCCATCGAGGAGTACCCGCAACTTCCCGAAGTGTCTGGCCTCACTGGCGAGCTCTCGGGCGAAGATTTTGGTGCCGCAATTTCGCAGGTATCACCAGCTGCTTCTCGTGATGATGTCACTCCGGTCATCACCGGGGTGCTATTGCAACTGTCTGATTCAACACTGTCGCTGATGGCAACGGACCGTTATCGAGTCGCAGTGCGCGATCTCGGCTGGTCGAGTAGTGAGCCTGCTACGGACGTCAGCGCCCTCGTACCGGCAAAGACCCTCGCTGAAGTGGGCAAGACGTTTAACCACTCGGAAAAAGTGAACGTCACGATTATGACCGGGGGTGAGCGCGAACTCGTCGCTTTTAGCGCCGATGATAAAACCGTCACCTCTCTTTTGATCAAAGGGTCGTTTCCCCCGGTTCAACGACTGTTTCCCGAAACGATCGACAACTACGCCGTTGTTAATACAGCAGAACTCATTGAGGCCACTCGTCGGGTGGGGCTCGTCGTCGAGCGTGAAGCCCCCCTGCGCTACAGCTTTACCGCAGACGGTGTGTTGTTGGAGGCCTTGGGTTCTGAACAGGCACAAGCCACCGAGACAACTGATGGTCACCTCGTGGGCAATGAATGTGTTGTTTCGCTTAAGCCCCAGTTCCTCATCGATGGACTGAGCCACACTGGTAGTGAGTTCGCTCGAATTGGCTTTAGCCCTACGGATAACCCCAATAAGCCCGGACCGGTGTTAATCACAGCGCAGACTTCTCGCGAGGGCGACCAGGAAGCGACCTACCGCTACCTGCTGCAACCTAATTTGTTAATGCGATAACCGGTGCCCCGTCGTGCGGGTTAGTCAATTAGACCTCCACCACTTTCGAAACCACACAGCGACGTCGCTGAACCTTGACAAAGGTGTCAGCGTTTTCGTCGGCCCAAACGGGCAGGGGAAAACAAACCTGATCGAAGCGATCGGATACCTGGCTTACCAGTCGTCCCACCGCGTTTCTATCGACCGCGCCCTTGTGGAGTCTGATCAACCCCAGGCGGTGGTTCGAGCCGTTGTTGAACACGACGGCCGAAGCGTTGAGATCGCTTGTGAAATTAATGCCTCTGGTGCCAACCGGGCCAAAGTTAATGCGGCCACGACACCAGTGTCGCAGCTTTCCGGGTGGTTAAAAGCGGTCTTGTTCACTCCAGAAGACCTCACACTCGTGCGTGGTGAACCATCGGGACGTCGTCGCTACCTGGATCAAACAATGGTGGTCCTCCGGCCGTCACTTCACCAGATTGTGAGCGATTACGACCGCGTCATTAGACAGAGAAACGCGTTGTTGAAATCCCACCGGGGTCGACCTACCGCGGCATTAGAAGAAACACTTTCGGGCTGGGAGGAGCAACTCATTGACCTCTCCACGGGTTACACACTCGCTCGAGCCAGTTTGTTATCACTGCTTGGGACAGCGGTCGCGGATTCATACCGTGTGATTGCTCCAGGAAATGAGGTCTCCCTTGCACTTGAGTCAGCCCAGGGAGTAATCCCCCTCGACGATGAGTCGTCTCTTCGTGAGTGGTATCGCGAACAGTTCTCCCGTGTGAGCAAGGATGAATGGGATCGCGGGATGACTCTCTTTGGTCCACATCGGGATGATCTTGTGATCGCTCTTAATACCCTGCCAGCGCGGACCCACTCCAGTCAGGGTGAAGCGTGGTCACTGGCGCTATCGCTTCGCATGGCTCAAGCGGTGTTATACCGCGCAGAGTCACCATCGGGAGACCCCGTGATGATTTTGGACGACGTTTTTGCTGAACTTGATCGCTCTCGCCGGGCCACACTGGAGCAATTAGTCTCTAACTACGAACAGGTCCTCGTCACCGCCGCGGTTTGGGAAGATATCCCCGAAGCGTTTCGTGAACGGGTTTTCCACGTTCAATCAGGTCAGGTGGTATCGGGTGGGTAGCAAACGACTAGCTCGCGTCTCGGGAGAACCCGCCCGGGTGTATCGGCATTTCCGGGATGTTTTTGGTGATGGCCGCCCGCGTTCTCGTCGGGCGATTGCCGATGAAGACAAACCCTTTACCCCCGGGCGCGACCCGCTATCGGTATCGGGGGCGATGACGACACTGAGTAACGAAATGGGCTGGACCACACCGATGGCGCAAGCGTCTTTACTTATTGATTGGCCAGAGATTGTTGGCGAGACGGTCGCCGAGCACACGCGAGTGTCCTCGGTAGAAGACGGTGTTCTCACTGTTGTGTGTGACTCCTCCGCCTGGGCGACACAATTGCGTCTGATGCGCCATGAACTCATCACGCGCTTAGCCCAAGAAGTACCCGATGCGCTTATCGAGAGTATTGACGTAAAAGCACCCGGTGGCCCTAGTTGGCGTAAGGGACCGCGCAGCGTCCCTGGACGTGGACCGCGGGATACGTACGGATAACCGCTCTCAGGGCCAAAAACGGTTTTCCCCATAGGGGACCTTAGGTCCCTCGTTTTTCGGCCGCCTCGACTACACTAGAAGAGGTTTGAGGGTGATTTCTTTCCACTCTCAGCGCCGGGAAAATCGAAACCGTAGGAGATAACTCAACGATGTCGTCAACGCCGAAGAAGAGCACACCAGATAACTCCTACGGCGCCAGCGACATTCAGGTCCTTGAGGGCCTTGAGGCGGTGCGCAAACGCCCCGGAATGTACATCGGATCGACCGGTCCCCGCGGCTTACACCACCTGGTGTACGAAATTGTCGACAACTCAGTGGACGAGGCGTTGGCTGGATACTGCACCAGCATTGATGTAACGATCCTCGCTGATGGCGCCGTGCAGGTCAGTGACGATGGCCGGGGTATTCCGGTTGATGAACATCCTGTTGAAAAGCGCTCCACTGTTGAAGTGGTCTTAACCACGTTGCACGCGGGAGGAAAATTCGGTGGTGGTGGTTACGCAGTCTCTGGTGGGCTCCACGGTGTGGGCTCCAGTGTGGTCAACGCCTTATCCGAGCACTTAACCGTCGAAGTGAAACGCCAAGGTCAAGTGTGGACTCAGCGCTACACCCGTGGTGTTCCCGATGCCGCGCTGGCTCAGACGGGAACTGCCGATGACACCGGCACGATGATTACCTTCTGGCCCAGTACAGATGTGTTTGAAACCGTTGATTTCGACTACGAAACACTGCGTACACGATTTCAGCAGATGGCCTTTCTCAATAAGGGCCTGCACATCGCGCTGACTGACCACCGGCCCAATGCGGCTGGTCGCCACGATGAGTTCCGCTACGACAACGGTCTGATGGACTACGTGTTGCATTTGAACTCGTCAAAAAAGATCGAGACGATTCACGACGAGATTATTTCGTTTGAAAAAGAAGATACCGAGGCGACAATCGCCCTGGAAGTCGCGATGCAGTGGACTGCCGGTTATGCAGAGAGTGTGCACACCTATGCGAACACGATTAACACCCATGAGGGGGGAACCCACGAAGAGGGTTTCCGCGCGGCACTGACATCGCTGATTAACCGCTACGCCCGGGCGACCAATTTGCTGCGTGAAAAGGACGAAAATCTCACCGGTGACGACGTTCGAGAGGGATTAACCGCTGTGGTGTCCATCAAGCTGGGCGAACCGCAGTTCGAGGGTCAAACCAAAACAAAACTGGGCAACACTGAAGCGAAGTCTTTTGTTCAAAAGACCACCAGCGACGCGTTGGGTGATTGGTTTGAGCGCAACCCCGCGGCAGCAAAAGACATTGTTCGAAAAGCCATTAGCGCCTCGCAGGCCCGGATCGCCGCCAGAAAAGCTCGCGAACAAACCCGTCGTAAAGGATTGCTCGAGTCGGGAGGTATGCCCGGAAAGCTCAAGGACTGTCAGAGCAAAGACCCCTCAATTAGTGAAATCTTCATCGTTGAGGGTGACTCTGCGGGGGGAAGCGCCGTCCAGGGTCGAGACCCCGAAACTCAGGCAATTTTGCCCATTCGCGGAAAAATCTTGAACGTTGAAAAGGCGCGCTTGGACCGCGCGTTGGGTAATACCGAAGTCCAGGGCATGATCACGGCCTTTGGCGCGGGGATCGGCGAAGATTTCGACATCAGCAAAGCCCGGTATCACAAGATCGTGCTGATGGCGGATGCCGATGTTGACGGCCAACACATCACCACGTTGCTCTTAACCCTTCTGTTTCGCTACATGCGCCCACTGATTGAACAGGGCTATGTCTACCTCGCCCAGCCACCGCTCTATCGCATCAAATGGTCCAACGCGGAGCACGAATTTGTCTTTAGCGACCGCGAACGTGACGCGTTGATGGCTGAGGGCCAGGCAGCGGGTAAAAAACTCCCCAAAGACAACTACATCCAGCGGTATAAGGGTCTGGGGGAGATGAATCACCAGGAGTTGTGGGAGACCACGATGAACCCAGCATCGAGGACCCTGCTCCAGGTCACCCTCGACGATGCGGCCATTGCCGACACGATTTTTAGCACCCTGATGGGTGATGACGTCGAATCACGTCGAGCGTTTATCCAACAAAACGCTAAAGACGTCCGATTCCTCGATATTTAAGACCAAACCGGGAGGTAATCAGTGGCAGAGAGCAGCGTGGGTCAACCCACCGACCGTATCGACCAGGTCGACCTCCAGCTGGAGATGCAGAGGTCTTATCTCGACTATGCGATGAGTGTGATCGTTGGTCGGGCGCTGCCGGATGTGCGCGACGGCCTCAAACCCGTCCACCGACGTGTGCTCTACGCCATGTTCGATGGTGGCTACCGGCCGGATAAAGCGTTTTCGAAATGCTCGCGGGTGGTCGGTGATGTGATGGGTAAGTACCACCCCCACGGTGACTCGGCCATCTATGACGCCCTGGTTCGCCTCGTCCAACCCTGGTCGATGCGCTACCCCCTGGCATCCGGTCAGGGAAACTTTGGCTCACCCGGTAACGACGGTGCAGCCGCTCCGCGGTACACCGAAACCAGGATGGCGCCGCTCGCCCTGGAGATGGTCCGCGATATCGACGAAAACACCGTCGACTTCCAGGGCAACTATGACGGTCGCACCGAAGAGCCCTCCATTCTTCCCAGCCGTTTTCCCAACCTCCTGGCCAACGGCTCAGTGGGTATTGCCGTGGGTATGGCCACAAACATTCCCCCGCACAATTTGCGCGAAATCTCTGAAGCAGCGATTTGGCATCTCCAACACCCTGAGGCACCCCAAGAAGAACTCCTCGAGGCGTGCATTGAGCGCATTAAGGGGCCCGATTTCCCCACCGGCGCACAAATTCTCGGCACCAAAGGCATCAATGATGCCTACCGCACCGGCCGGGGTTCGATCACGATGCGCTCTGTGGTCAGTGTTGAAGAGCAGGGTGGGCGCACTGTTCTCGTCGTCACGCAGCTTCCCTACCAGGTAAACCCGGATAACCTCGCGATGAAAATCGCCGAGCTGGTCAAGGACGGAAAACTCTCCGGGATTGCCGATATCCGTGATGAGACCTCCGGGCGCACCGGCCAGCGCCTCGTGATTGTCCTCAAACGAGACGCCATCGCCCAGGTCGTCTTAAACAACCTCTACAAACACACCCAACTCCAGGAAAGCTTCGGCGCGAACATGCTCGCCATCGTCGATGGCATCCCGCGTACGTTGCGCATCGACCAGTTCATTAGCCACTGGTCAGCACACCAGGTAGAGGTGATCGTCCGGCGAACCCAGTTCCGTCTGGCAAAAGCCGAGGCCGACTGGCACATTTTGAAGGGCTACCTCCTCGCGCTTGATGCCCTCGATGCGGTCATCGATCTCATCCGGCAATCGGCCACCGTTGAGGATGCCAAGGCTGGCTTGCAAAAACTGCTCGGCGTCGACGACGAGCAGGCCACAGCGATTTTGAATCTCCAGCTGCGACGCCTCGCCGCCTTGGAGCGGCAGAAAATCCTCGACCAGGCGGCGGAGTTGGAGCGAGAGATCGCCGAGTACAAGACGATCCTTGAGAGCCCCCTCAAGCAGCGCGAGATCATCATCGAGGAGCTCACTGATGTGGTCGACCGATTCGGTGATGACCGACGCACCGAGATTTTGGCCGGCTTTGATTCCGAGATGCGCCACGAAGATCTCATTCCCGACGAGCAGATGGTGATCACGCTCACTCGCGGCGGTTACATCAAACGCACCAGGGCTGACTCGTATCGCCGCCAACACCGCGGCGGTCGCGGTATTCGCGGCGCGCAACTGCGCTCTGACGATGTTGTGGAGCACTTCTTTGTGACCAGCACCCACCGATGGTTGTTGTTTTTTACCAACCTCGGCCGGATCTACCGCGCAAAGGCATACGAGATTGCTGAGGCTGGGCGCGATGCCAAGGGCCAACACGTTGCCAACGTTTTGGCGTTGCAACCCGATGAGCACGTTGCCCAGGTGATCGATATCCCCGACTACGAGGTCGCGCAGTATTTGGTGCTGGCGACCAAGAGCGGAATGGTGAAAAAGACCGCACTGACCGCCTATGACACCCCCCGGCAGGGTGGGGTGATTGCCATCAACTTGCGTGAAGGTGATGAGGTCGTCCGGGCATTGCTCGTCAACGCCGGCGATGACATCATGTTGATCTCCCGGGCGGGGATGTCGGTTCGCTTTAGCGCAACCGATGAGGCACTTCGTCCGATGGGCCGGGCAACTGCTGGTGTCAAGGGCATGCAGTTTCGAGGCGATGACGAGTTGTTGAGCGCCGATGTCGTCACTGACGATTGGTATGTCTTCGTCGTCACCGAGGGTGGCTATGCCAAACGCACAGCCGTTGACCAGTACCGCCAGCAGGGCCGTGGCGGTATGGGCATCAAGGTCGCCAAACTCACCGACACTCGAGGACACCTCGCCGGGGGATTGATTGTTGGCGAAGATGACGAAGTCCTCGTCGTTCTAGAAAGCGGCAAAGTCGTTCGCAGTGTCGTCTCCGAGGTTCCCGCCAAGGGCAGAGACACGATGGGTGTCGTCTTTTGCCGCCTGGCTGACGACGACAAGGTCCTCGCCATTGCCCGCAGTAGTGAGCAGGAAATCGAGCAGCAAGTGGGAGATAGTACCCTCGAGGAGACAGGCAGTGAGCCTGCAGAGGAGACGCCCGAGTGAGCGACGCACCCGCCCAAAACATGCGCCAGACCAAGCCGGCGCCTGCACCGGTGAAGCAGGTGCGCCTGCGCCTGGTCTATATCGACCTGTGGTCAGCGGTGAAAGTCTCCGCCATGATTGCCGTGGTCGTGTCCGTGGCCGTGCTGGTGTTGAACATCGCGGTGTGGGCGATTTTGAATGCGACGGGAATTTTGGGAGCCCTCGAAGGTGTCATTACCGACATCTTGGGTGAAGGCGCTGGCGGGATCCTTGCGCTGCTGGAGTTTTCTCAAGTCTTCGCCCTGTCACTGGTCAGTGCGG
>CBFHWA010000003.1:0-39072 GCA_965659525.1 Pontimonas sp. | reverse complement strand
GCCCGTCTTTGGTGTTCAATTCCACCCAGAGTCGGTCGTCACCGAGGGTGGCTACCAAATGCTTGGCAACTGGTTGGAAAAAACCGGACTGCTCGGTGCGGCCGATACTGCCAGGGGCTTAAGCCCGCGGGTTGGCCCCGCCTAGCCGTCGCCCTCTTCGGGGACAAACGGATTCTGCGGGTCAAATCCGGCGCAATATCGCAACGTAATTTCGGAGCGCTGTTCGTGTTCACCGGGTAACAGCGATTGCGCCTGAACAGTCTGGCCCTGGCAGGTCGTATCTGGCTGGAGTCGGACCGTTAGTTGAATATCGGGGCCACTGAGTAATGGATTGGCCTCACCAACGGTGATTCCTCGAACATCGGGAACGAGCACGAGACCGTTGGAGACAGTCAGCGTTACCGGGTCACCGGGGTTGAGGAGCTCACCGGGTTCGGGAACCATGCCCAAGACTGTTCCCTCGGGGATATTGGGCGAATAGTCCATCCGGTCCTCGGTGAGACCAAGGCCCAGTGTGGTCAATCGTTGTCGGGCGTCGGCAACCGGCTGGTTGATGAGGTCGGGAAGGCGAACCTGATCGGCTCCAGCGGAGACGAAAATGCGCACCCGCTCACCCTGGGCAACACGCAAACCAGGTCCTGGCTCAGTGCGAATCACCAACCCCTCATCAAATTCACCACTGACTTCCTCGACGACTGCGGGACTAAGGCCCAGGGATTCAATCGTCGTGACGGCGACAACCTGGCCCTGGCCGCGAAGGTCGGGAACCATCGGAGCAGAAGCGGTCGAGATGGTGGCCGGGTTCAAGGTAAAGAGCCAGATGACAATCGCGGCCAGCATCGAAATGGCCAGGACCGACCCTAAGGCAATCGCGAGACGCGGCACACTGGCCTGCTGCGAGGTTTGGCTGGTGGGCAGGTTTAGTGCGACTTCCGGCTCTGCCGAGGACTGCCAGGTTGGCTGTGGAATATTGCCCGTCACGATCGGGGTTTGGGTCACCGGAATCTCGGCAGCGGTGGGTTCTGGCTCGTCGGGTTCGCTCCCCGGCTCGGGCAGGGCCAGAAGCGCCTGTCGCACCTGCGTGGCGGAGTCAAAACGCTCCGCCGGCTCCTTCTGGAGCAGACGGTGGACAATCTCTCGCGTTGCCCGAGAGATGCCGGGATTCTGCAGTCGAAGCGGGGGGACCTCGTCATTGATGTGTTGGAAGGCGACCGCGACGGGCGAATCTGCCTGGAAGGGGGGCCGACCGGCGAGCATTTCGTATGCGACAACGCCGAGGGCGTAGAGGTCGCTGCGCTCGGTGGCTTCCTGGCCTCGGGCCTGCTCTGGTGAGAGGTAGAGGGCGGTGCCGAGGATCGATGAGGTCTGATCTGCGCCGGCTACGGTGTCGGCAATCGCGCGGGCGATACCAAAGTCCATCACCTTCACCCCGCCGTTGGCAGTGATCATCACATTGGCGGGTTTGATGTCGCGGTGGATAATACCCGCACCGTGGGAGGCTTCAAGGGCGGTGAGCATTCCGTCGATAATTCCCAAAGCGGCTGCTTCGTCGATGATGCCGCGGTGGATGATGTCGCTGAGGAGTCGGCCCTGGACGTATTCCATGACGATATAGGGCGTTGTTGCCCCGGGCAGACCGTCTGGGTCACTGTCTGTTTCATCACCCGCGTCGAAAACCCGAACAATCGTTGGGTGAGTAATCTGCGAAACCGACATCGCCTCACGCCGAAAACGCTCCCGGGCTGACTGATCGGTCGAGAGAGTGGATTTGAGGACCTTGATGGCGACGTCGCGACCGAGGCGGCCATCGCGGCCGTGGTAGACATCGGCCATACCACCGCGGCCAACGAGGTCAGTGACCTCGTAGCGACCACCGAGTATGCGGCCAGTCCACGGCCCGCGGGTTCGGTTGCTCACGTTGGGTCACTCCTCGACGTGCCCCGCCGGGGATGGCTGATGGCACGAAACGACAGTCTAGTTACTCGGTCTCACTGGGCTCTGTGTCGGGCTCGTCCGGGGCGTTCGGGTCGGCGATCGTGAGGCTGAGCGCCGCGGACTTCGGGCTATTAATTCCCGAACAACTGACCACGTAGCTTGCCTGGAGTGTCCCCGGGTCACCCAGGGTGACCGCCACACTCGTGAGCTCCGGGCCGACGACTGGATTGTCACGATCGACCAGCGTCCCCCCGACAATCTCCAGGCGATACTCCGTCACCGGGAACCCACTGGGACACTGCGAATACGACGGCCAGCTAAGCGTCACCGCATCATCCGGTGCGTAGGGACCTTCGGCCGGGTTGGCAACAATCGCCGAGGGTGCCGGCGGATTAGGAATAGCGGCGTGGAAATACACCGCAATGAGCGTGTTGGCAGCCACTGTTCCCTTCGGATTAACCCGGTAGGCCTGGCCGATCGCGTCGGGAGAGGGAGCAATATTGCCCGTAATGGCATCGAGTCGCAGCCCGAGAGCACGAAGAAGCTCGGTGACCTGCGCCTCAGTTTTGCCGAGAATGTCAGCCTCGACGACCGTGACCGTGCTGATTTCTGGCTCCGGGGTGGGTTCGGGAACCGGTGTGGGAGCCGGGTCAGGCTCCACATTAGGCTCCGGGGTGGGTGTCGGCTCGGGCAGGGGATCGGGTGTTTCCGATTCCTCGACAATGGCGGTATCGGGCGAATCGACCGAGCTGGTTGGTTCCAGTTGGGAATTCAGCAGTGCAATTGCGCCAATGACCAGGGCGATCACTCCCACGCCACCCCCGATGGCGATCGCCCACACTTTCTTCGGGATGCCCTCGTCGACAATCGGAATGGGCTGGGTCCCCGTGCCCTTTGCCCCCGAGCCCCCGCTGGAGCCAGACCCCGACGAGCCGGACGCTCCCGGTTGGGGCAAATAGGCCAAGCCCTCGTCGATGTGGCCAATGGCGAGAGCCTTGGCTGCCCTCGCGAGTGCTTCAGCGCTCGCCGGTCGCCCCTCAGGCTTCTTGGCAATACACGACATCACCAGTTTTCTTACCGGCTCGGGAATCGTGCCCGGCAGCTCGGGTGGGGCTTCTTTGATGTGTGCCATGGCAATCGACACTTGCGATTCACCGCGGAAGGGTCGACGTCCCGAGAGTGCCTCATAGGCAACAATGCCCAGCGAGTAAATATCCGTCGACGGTGAGGCCGGTTTCCCACTGGCCTGCTCGGGAGCTAAGTACTGCACCGTGCCCATGACTTGGCCGGTCGCTGTGAGCGGAACTTGGTCGGCGACGCGGGCGATACCAAAATCGGTGATCTTGACTGACCCGTCCGGGGTGATCAGGAGGTTTCCTGGTTTGACGTCGCGGTGGACGAGCCCGGCCTGGTGGGCCTGATGGAGTGCCAGGGCGGTCTGTTGGACGATGGAGAGAACACGCTCTGGGGCGAGCACTTTTTCGCGCTCAAGAATGGTTGAGAGGGCTTCACCGGGGACCATCTCCATGACGAGGTAGGCGTTTCCGTCTTCTTCTCCGTAGTCAAAGACGTTGGCAATGCCCTCGTGGTTGACCAGTGCCGCGTGCCGGGCTTCGGCCCGAAAGCGCTCCCGAAATCCCGGGTCGCCGAAATACTCCTCTTTGAGGATTTTGATCGCGACCGTGCGCCCGATGACCGTATCGGTGGCTTTCCACACTTCCCCCATCCCACCGATGGCGATGCGGGAAACCAGTTCATAACGGCCGCCGTAAATCTGGCCCGTACTGGGTCTCATCGTGTTACCGCCTTGTCAATCACGGCCCGGGCGATCGGTGCCGCCAGGCTATTTCCGGTGCCCTCGCCGGCTTCTCCCTCGACAACAACAGCGAGGGCAATATCGCCCTGATCGGCGGGAACAAAGCCGGTAAACCAGAATGAGCGGCCCTCGCCGATACCCGTCTCTGCCGTCCCCGTCTTACCGGCAACATCGACGCCCGGTACTGATGCGCCCGAACCGGTGCCCTCCTCCACCGCGTCAATGAGGATGCGTTCGAGCTCTCGGGCCGTGCGCGGCGAGAGCGGTGTGGAATACACGCTGGGTTCTGATTCTTGGAGCACGCGCAGATCGTCTGCGAGGACCGTATCGACCAGGCTCGGTGTCATGAGCTCTCCCTCATTGGCGATTGCTGCACTCATCATGGCCACCTGAAGGGGGGTGACGCGGACATCGAACTGGCCAAATGAGCTGAGCATTAGTTGTGCTTGGTCCATACCCCGGGGGTAGCGAGACGGGGTGACGGGCATCGGAATTTCGAGTGTTGCCTCGAATCCGAAATCGTCGGCCATAGAACCGATTGTTCCCTCCCCGAGGGCGAGACCCAGTTCTGCAAACGGTATGTTGCACGACTGGATCAGCGCCGTTTCAATACTCACGCTCTCGTCGGGTCCACACAGCCGACCGCCAAAGTTGGTGATGATGCTCTCTGAGAGTGGCAGTTGCAGCTCGGGGAGATTGTCAAAACGGCTGCCCGCGACGAAAGACTGCGACTCGAAGGCCGCTGCGGCTACCAAAACTTTGAACACACTGCCCGGGAAATACTGGTCACCGGCGATTGCTCGGTTGGCCAGAGGATTGGCGGGGTTGGCCTCGAGGCTTTCGTAGTAGTCAATGACATCGGCTGTGGCGTGGGTGGCCAGTTGGTTGGGATCAAATGAGGGGCTGGAGACCATCGCGAGGATGCGCCCGGTCGAGGGTTCGATGGCGACCACCGCGCCGGTGCGATCGCCCAGCGCCTGCCAGGCGGTGGTTTGAAGTTCGTGGTCGATGCTCAACACCACTGTCGCTCCGGTCGGATTGGTTCCGGTGACCAGGGAGTTCACCTGTTCGAGAAACTGCTGGTTGGAGCGGCCGGTGAGGAAGGGGTTTAGTTCACTTTCGATTCCGGCGTTGCCCTGGGTGAGGGTGTAGTAGCCAACGACCGGTGCGTAGAGCTCGGGGTGGGGGTAGTCGCGCAGGTAGCGGTATTGGGTATCAACCGGGGTGGAGGAGGCGACGAGTTCGTTGCCGGCGAAAATCGCGCCGCGTTCAGCCGAGAAACTCTCGAAGAGGTTTCTCACGTTGCGATCGTCGTTGGTCAACGACGGCGCGGCGAGAACCTGGACGACCGAGGTCGAGACGAACAGGGCGATAAAGAGCACGAGGACAGCAAGCCCGGTTACCCGCAGCGAGCGAATCATGACCCACCTCCTGCCAGGTGACGGTCGCGTTTAGTGGCGTCATCGCTCAGGCGCAAAATCAGTGCCACAATCATCCAGTTGGCGACAAGGGATGAGCCCCCGGCGGCGAGAAACGGGGTGGTCAACCCGGTCACGGGAATGATTCGCGTGAGCCCGCCAATGACGATGAACACCTGGAGGGCAATGACGAAAGCCAGACCGGAGGCGAGGAGTCGGCCGAAATCTTCGGTGCCCAGGTAGCCCACCCGGAATCCGCGACTGACCAGGAGTAAATAGAGCGCCAGGATGGCAAAAATGCCAATTAGCCCCAGTTCTTCGCCCAACGCGGCAACGATGTAGTCACTGTGGGCGAGGGGAACCAGGTCGGGTTGACCCTGGCCCCAGCCTTGACCGATAAAGCCCCCTTCGGCAAAGCCAAACAGGCCCTGAACGAGTTGGTAACTGCCGCCCTGGGCTTCATAGATGGACTGATCAAACGAGTTCAACCACCCGGCGATGCGCCCTTGGACGTAACCGATTTGGCTTCCGACAATGGCCGCTCCGGCCAAAAAGAGTCCCGCGCCGACAACAATCCAGATCAGCCGTTGTGTTGCGATAAAGATCATCACCAGAAACAGGCCGAAATACAGCAGTGACGTCCCCAAATCCCGTTGGAAGACGAGCACCCCCATCGATAGCAGCCAGATCAACACGATGGGCCCCAGGTCGCGCAGCCGGGGCCAGCGCATCCCTAAGAACTTTCTCCCGGCTACACGCAGCGAGTCCTTCGCGGTGAGGAGATAGCCGGCAAAAAAGATGGCCAGAGCGATTTTGGCGACTTCACCGGGCTGGAACGAGATTTGACCAATTTCCACCCACAGTGTTGCGCCGTTCACGGTGCGGCCAATGGCGGGAACCAGGGGAAGGGCAAGCAGAACAACCCCCACCGCCATGGCCACGTAGCGATAGCGCTGGAGGACACGGTGGTTTCGCACCAGTGCCAAAACCGCAACGACGGCGACGAGTGCCACGGCACTCCAGGCGATTTGTCGGATGCCAATCGCCTGCCAGCCCGTCATCGCATCGGCGATATCGAGTCGGTGGATCATGGTGATGCCCAAACCGTTGAGCATCGTGGCAATGGGAACCACAAACGGGTCAGCATCGGGAGCTAACCAGCGCACAGCCGTGTGGACTAACAGCACCAGTGCGGCTAACCCACCGGTGTAGCTCAAGACCCGAACATCGAGCGACCCCTGGGCGCCAAACTGCACGAGTGCCATGGCAGTAGAGCTCAGTACCAGAGCAAAAACAATGAGCAGCAACTCAAGATTTCGAAGTCGCTTGGGCACGCGCACCTTCAGCACGACCCGGCCGGTGACGGGGGCGAGGGGGGGAAGCGCGGCGGAGTTAGTCACGAATGAGCCTCTCGACGACGTCACGCGCTTCATCCAGAGAATCCGCCGGCACCGTATCGCGAACGCTCTGCTGGATAAACAGGGGTAAATCGTCTACCGCGATACCGGTTTCTTCGTAGGGCGTTGAGAGGCTAAAGGGTCCAACATTTTGCTGGACACCCCGGTAGATAATCACCTGGCCCGAGTCTTGGCCGACATAGAACTTGGTTTGGGTCCACTGGTAGCTGGCCACGACCGCCCACGCGATACCCGCCAGAACCACCACGACACCCACCGACCAGACAATCCGGCGGCGCCGGTGGCGCCGACGGTCCTCTTCGATGAGCTCATCGAGGTAGCCCTCTTCTGGTTCAAAATGCTCATCGGCGATGGGCTGCGCTCGAAGCGGGTGGAGAAGGAGCGCGGGCAGGCGCTGGACGCGGGCAATCGGCCCGGATTCATAGGTCAGCGGCTCGGCCGCGGAGCCAACGATGGATGGTTCTGCCGGGGCAGAGAGGTTGCTGGTGTCGTCGACGTGGGCGACGACGACGGTGACATTATCGGGAGCACCTTCGGCGAGGCTCGCCATGATGAGCTTGTCGACGGTTTCCTGAGGGTCGTCGATACTGAGGAGGATTTCGGCGATTTCCCTCTCGCTGACATAACCGCTTAAGCCATCCGAACACAGCAGCCACCGGTCACCCGGCGCGGTGTCGACGATATGGGTATCCACTTCTGGGTCAACATCAACGTCGCCCAGCACCCGCATCAACACACTGCGTCGAGGGTGAACAGCGGCCTCTTCCGCGGTGATCCGTCCAGTGTCAACCAACCGTTGGACAAAAGTGTGATCAGCGGTGATTTGCTCCAGTGTTCCATCGCGTAGTCGGTAGATTCGCGAGTCGCCGATATGGGCGATCACCATCTGATTACCCACGCGAATCATTGCGCTCACCGTGGTCCCCATTCCGGTGAGCTCGGGGTGTTCAGCAACGGCCTCGGTCAGTTGCGCACCGGCGCCCAATATTCCCCGGTAGAGCTCTTCGCGTGCCTCATCCGTGCTGGTGTAGGACCGGTCAATATCGACGAGGTGACGAACGGCGATGGCGCTTGCCACATCGCCACCGGCGTGACCACCCATCCCGTCGGCGACGACAAAGAGGTGATTACCGACCGAACCGGAGTCTTGATTGCTGGCGCGGATTTTTCCAATGTGGGACGACGCAGCGCTGAGAACAGGGGAGGCCACGCTGGTTACCGCCGCAGTTCGAATGTCGTTTCGCCGACCTGGATCGGGGTGTCCAGGGGGATCGGTGTGGGGATACTGACTCTTTTGCCGGCCAGCATGGTGCCGTTGGTCGAGTCGAGGTCTTGGACCATCCACTGCTCGTTCCAGAGCATCAACCGCGCGTGGTGGGTTGAGGTGAAATCGTCACGGATGACGAGGCTGGATTCGGCGGAGCGGCCAATCGTGAACTGCTCTTCGTGATCCAGTGGTACTTCGAGGCCTTCTTTGGGCCCCGAGGTCACCACGAGGCGACTGGCAATACCGCTGGGAGGACCCGCGGGTGTTGATGCCGATTCTCCTGCGTCCTCACCCCGGCTTCGTGAGCTTGAAGACTGGTCACCGCGGCGCATGGGGGGACCAAAAAGGTCGGTGCGCAGCGCGTAGACGATGGCGAAGATAAACGCCCACAGCAGACCCAAAAAAGCCAGCTGAAGCACGAACAGCGTCAGTTCGCTCACGGTGCATCCTCCGACAAAGATCCCCGTGTGGACTCTACGAGGGCTTGGTATTCCTGCTGCAGCTGGGGAACCACTGCCACCACAATACGCGCCTGGCCGATACCCAGCACACCACGGTCGGAGAGGGGGTGACGGGTAATGCCAACACCGTCAAGCGTGGTGCCATTCGTTGACCCCAAGTCGCGCACTTCTGCCCGCCGACCGTCCCAAATAATTTCGCAGTGTTCGCGCGAAACCCCGCGCGCGTCGATGACAATATGGGCGCTGGAGCCACGGCCGATGATGGTCTGGCGCCCCGTGAGGGGGTAGCGGTGCTCGTTCCACTCGAGAGTGGGAATCCACACCACGGCCTGTTTGGTCACGATGGCTTCAGCACTGACCATTCCTTCACTGAGACTGTTATCAACCCGCAGGCTCACCCGGGGGGAGCCAGTGATGTAGTAGCCCTGTCCGGTGACGTGGTCACCAAGGACATCGCGCAGTTCCTGGAGAAACCCGTCACCCAGTTGCTCGAAGCGTTCGTGATCGATCGGTGAGAGGGAAGCGAAGTAGTCGCGTGGCACCAGCATTCGTTCCGCAGATGCCACGGTGGCGCGGGCATCCATTTCGCGTTTGAGTGCCGCGGCGATTTCTAAGGGGTGGACACCACTGCGGAACGTTTTCGCGAAGGCTCCACCGACAGCGCGCTCCAGCGAGCGTTCAAAACTGTCGAGAAAACCCATTGTCGCTCCCCCCACCGCCGATGTGTCCTCGATGGTAGCTGGCTCGGGCGAATGCGACCCGGTGGGCGATGGTGTCGCTGTGCTACTCTCAGCCTGTTAACCACGGTGGTTGACCTCACGCGCGAGTGGCGGAATTGGCAGACGCGCTGGCTTCAGGTGCCAGTGCCCGCAAGGGCGTGGGGGTTCAAGTCCCCCCTCGCGCACCATTAATACCCCCTACGAGGGGAGATACTTCAACAGTTTGACGCCTCGAATCATCAGGCCGACAAATTTCTCGGTCGGCATTGCCGGGGGCTTGTCAATGGAAACCCACCTGGCCTCCGAAATGGTTCTCGGCTCGGTAAAACGGGTGATTCCTTCGCGGCCGTGTCGACGTCCGATACCGGATTTTTTAAACCCACCCATCGGGGCGTCGTGGGAGGTCCAGGTCGCCGTGAACCCCTCATTGATATTGACGCTGCCGGCCTCAATCTCCCGGGCCACCTCGCGCGCGCGAGCAGGTGAGCCCCAGACACTGGCGTTGAGGCCGTAATCCGAGTCATTGGCCAGTTGGATGGCCTCGTGGGCAGAATCCACGGGGTAGACGGCAATAACGGGCCCGAAGGTTTCGCTGCGGCAGAGCACCATCGACTCATCGACACCGGTTAACACGGTGGGCTCAAAGACGTAGGGACCGACGTCTGGACGGTGCTTGCCCCCGGCGTGGACGGTGGCGCCGTGACTAACGGCGTCGTCGATATGAGCCTGGACGCGTTCGAGCTGGCTAGCGGAGACCAGCGAGCCCACGTCATAGTCGTAGCTCTGGCCAACTCCGATACTCAGCGAATTGACGTGGTCGACTAATCGGCTGAGAAACGTGTCATAAATGCTGCGCTCAACGTAGACGCGCTCAATACTCATGCACAATTGCCCGGCGTTTGAAAACGCCGCTTGAGTGACGCTTCTCACGGTTCGATCCAGCGGGGCATCGTCCAAGACAATCATCGGGTTTTTCCCGCCGAGTTCAACGCTGCAGCCAATCAGTCGTTTCGCGCATTCGGTGGCAACCAGCGTGCCCGTGGTGGTGGAACCGGTGAAGGCCATGTAGTCGGATTCAGCAATAAGCGCCGCACCAATCTCGGCCGGGTCACCGCTGAGAGCGAGGAAGAGATCCTCTGGCAGCCCCGCTTCCCGCAGCAGGGTGATACCCCACAGCGTTGACAGCGTCGTCTGGCTGTCTGGCTTGATCAGTACACCGTTTCCCGCGAGCAGCGCGGGGATCGCGTCGCTGACGGGAATCGTGAAGGGATAGTTCCACGGCGTAATCATCCCCACGAGGCCCTTGGGAACCGCGTCTTCCCACGTTGAGACAATCAGAGGAAAACCGGAACGACGTCGGTGGGGACCCAGGTGGCGCCCGGCGTTTCTCGCGTAGTACCGCGCGGTCATCGCCACATCGACGATTTCCTCAATCGCGCCTCGGCGGGCTTTGCCGGTCTCCCACTGGATCACATCGGCGAGCATCTCGGCGCGATCCAACACCAGATCGTGTAGACGCCAGGCGATGCGGGTTCGATAGTGCAGGGGGGTGGCCGCCCACGCGCGCTGGGCGTGGCGGACCCGCCGAGCAGCTTCACGAACATCACTTGGCTGGGACTGCGGCAGTTCCAGCCAACTGTTGGCTGTTAAGGGCGAGACCACGGATAAGGTCGAGCGGCCGCCAGCGACGAGTGCTCCGTGCACAAACTCCAGATGTTTCGCACCGGGAGAATGGGTGTCCATGGATAGGGCCATATCCCTATGCTGGACGGAGCAGCTGAATAAGTGGTGATGACCAGGAATAGTGCCGCCTCATGCTGCGTTAGAGACAGTAGCGCCGTCACAAGCGCACACCAACACGTCTGAAGGGGCTTCTGATGAGCACACTCGCGATCGACGTTTCAGGAATGACCTGCGACCACTGTGTGGGCAGTGTCACCAGCGCCGTGAGCGCCCTGGAGGGAGTCGAAACGGTTGACATCGACCTTGATGCCACCGGAAACTCACGGGTCACCATCACCCACAGCGGTGGTGACCTCATTGCGGATGTGGCTCAGGCGGTTGCCTCCGAGGGCTACACGCTCGAGGCGGTTGTCGAAAACCAGTGAGTCTCACCACTCCCGACGCGAGCCACTCCATCCAGCTCGACATCGAGGGGATGACCTGTGCGTCGTGCGCACAGCGGGTTGAAAAAAGCCTCAACGATCTTCCCGGTGTGACCGCGACGGTCAACTACGCCACCGAAAAGGCGACCATTTGGGCCGAAGCTCCCGAACTCGACCAACTCGTGACCCAGGTCGAAAAATCTGGTTACCGCGCGAGCGCTCACGACGCGAGTTCCCCGCCCAAGCCGGACAAATTGCGGGCGCTGCGGCGTCGGATGATGATCTCGTGGGCGCTGACCGTTCCGGTGGTGCTGCTGAGCATGATTCCCCTACTTCAGTTCCCCGGCTGGCAGTGGGTGGTCCTTGCGCTCGCAGCACCCGTGGCGACCTGGGGTGCGTGGCCATTTCACCGCTCGGCGTGGGTGAACGCAAAACACCGTCAAGCCACAATGGACACCCTCGTTTCGGTGGGGGTGTTGGCCGCCAGTGGCTGGTCGCTTTATGCCTTGATTCTGGGTGGGGCCGGGCAGATCGGCATGACCATGTCGATGCACCTGTTTGCCCCACCGGATCAGGTCGGTAATGAGATTTATCTCGAAGTCGCTGCCGCGGTTACCGCGTTTCTCCTGCTGGGTCGGTATTTGGAAACCCGCGCCAAGCGCGACGCTGGTCAAGCCCTGGCCTCGCTGCTGGAAGCCGGAGTGGCCGAAGCGAGGGTGCTGCGAGAGGTTCCCGGTCCGGATGGCCCCATCGCGGTGGAAACAGTTGTTGCCATTGATCAGTTGGCAATTGGCTCGCGGTGCGTGGTTCGACCAGGAGACCGCATCCCCACCGACGGTGTCGTTATCGAGGGTGCCTCAGCAGTTGACCAGTCGCTGGTTACCGGAGAGTCGGTCCCCGTCGAGGTCCAACCCGGATCAACCGTGATCGGTGGAACGATTAATGCCCACGGTCGGTTAGTGATTGAGGCGAGCCGTGTGGGCGGTGACACCCACCTGGCGCGAATGGCGACCATCGTTGAGCGTGCTCAAAATGGGAAAGCCCGCGCCCAACGCTTGGCCGACCAGATTTCTGGGGTGTTTGTCCCCATTGTGATTGTGCTCTCCATCCTCACCCTGATGGGGTGGCTGGTCTTTGGGCCTTCGGCTGAGTGGGCATTTCGCGCCGCAGTGGCGACCCTCATCATTGCCTGTCCCTGCGCGCTGGGCTTAGCCACGCCCACAGCCCTGTTGGCTGGTACCGGTCGAGGGGCAGAGTTGGGGATTTTGCTCTCTGGCCCCGAAGCACTCGAGCATTCCCGTCACGTGGATACCGTCGTCTTGGATAAAACCGGCACCCTCACCACCGGACAGATGACCGTCAGCCGCGAGACGGTGGAGCCGGTTCATCAGCAGCTTTTTTGGTCCTATCTCGTGAGCGTTGAGGCTGGATCAAGCCACCCCATCGCCCAAGCCCTCGTCAACTACGCCCCCGACTCACCCCGCCGCGAATTAGTCGATGCCCGGGCGGAGGCTGGGTTTGGAGTTGCTGGCACCATCGACGGCCACGAGGTTGTCGTCGGCAAAGCCCACTGGTTGCGCGAGCGAAATGTCAGTGTGCCTGAGGGGTTGAGTGAGGTTTTCAACGACGAGTCGCCGAGTGCCTATACCGCGGTCTGGATGGCAGTGGAGGGTGTTGTCTGGGGAGGAGTGTTCCTCTCGGATGAGCCAAAAACGCAGACCGCCTCAACGATTGCGGCCCTGCACAAGCGCGGACTCGACGTCGTGATGCTCACGGGTGATGCTGAAGGACCCGCGCAGCACGTGGCGGGCCGGTTAGGTATTGACCGGGTGATTTCGGGGGTCACGCCCGAGGGCAAAGTTGAGGCGATTGAAGCCCTTCAGGCTGAGGGCCACCGGGTGGCGATGGTCGGTGATGGGATTAACGACGCACCGGCGCTGGCAACGGCGAATGTGGGAATTGCGCTGGGAAGTGGGACTGACCAGGCGATGTCTGCTGGTGACATCACGATTACCCGCGGCGATATCGAACAGATCCCTACTGCCCTGGAGCTGGCCAGAAAAACCCTCGGCACGATTCGGGTGAACCTTTTCTGGGCTTTCGCCTACAACGTCGTTGCGATCCCCCTGGCCGTTGCGGGGGTGCTCAACCCCCTCATCGCGGGGGCGGCGATGGCGTTCTCCTCGGTTTTCGTGGTGACTAATTCGCTGCGGCTTCGCCGTTTTCGCGCCACCACTTCTGCCACATAGACGCTTCAAATTGCGCACGGGTTTGCTCCTCTGAGCTGCGCAGTCGGTAGGTGTCATAACTGCGCTGGAAAAACTCTTCCCGTCGGGTGTGGGCCCAGCGGCGCACCCGGTCCATCGGGTCATTTCCCACCCAGTGGGTGGAGCGACGCAGGGTGCGCACAATTCCAACCACTCCGATAACCAACGCGATGATGGCCAGAGCCCCGGGGATGAACGCCGTGGGAAAGCCCAGGGCAAACGGTGAGACCGTGAGGGTGAAAAGCCCAGAAGCTCCCAGGGCGAACCACCAGCCCAGCGCCCTGCTGGGTGGCGGGGCGTGGTAGCGAAAAAACGTGTACCACGAGGCACCGTTTTCTTCCCACCACGGCCAGTTGGGCGGAACCGGCGGAGCATCCGGATAGGGCTGCCAGTCGGTTGGGGGGTTAAAGCCCTGGTAGAGCGAAACCCACTGAGGGTCGGGGTGGCGCCAACCATCGGGCACGACAAATCTCAGCGGCAGGTCCTCGAGACGGTCCCAGTTGGGTGTCATGGCCCGAGCGTACTGTGCCGGGGGCTAGTGGGTGCCGTCGGTGCGACTCGTGGGCAGCCCCAGTTTTTCTCGCAGCTGACGGGGGGTGGCCACCTGATGTTTGGCTTGTTGCCACTCCTCGGCGTTGCCATAACCCCACTGGACGATGATGGAGTCGATTCCGTGCGCCTGTGCACCCTCAACGTCGTGAATGCGGTCACCGACCATGACGATGTTGTCCGTGGGCAGGTTTTTTTCGTGCAGCCCCGCAATCGCATCCTCGATCATGAGGTGTTTTGCTCCGCGTGACTCATCGTCGGCGGCCGCGGCGATGACGTCAAAAAAGGGAACCATCGTGAAATGTTCCATCATTAAGACAGCCGGTGTGCGTGGCTTTGAGGTGGCAATGGCGAGGGCGCGACCCTGTTTTTTCAGATCGCGCAGCAGCGCGCCGGTGCCATCGAAGAGTTTCGCGTCGTAGGCACCCATTTCGAGGTAGCGCTTGCGATAGATGGCAATGGCCTCGTCGGCTTCCGCGTCGCTCAGGCCCACCCTGTCTCGAAACGATCGCGGCAGTGGGGGTCCAACCCAGTGGAGCAGTTCCTCCATCGAGGGAACGGGCGCTCCGATTTCGCGAAGGGTGAAGGCGATGGATTGGACGATGCCCGGTGCGCTGTCGACGAGGGTTCCGTCGAGATCGAGCAGAACGGTCTCGTGGTAGGTCACGATATACAGCCTACTGAGCGAGATCGCAGCGCTTGATCAGAACAGGCGGTTCTCGGGGATGGTCGAGTCGAGGAGACTGTCGTAGTCGAGCACCACACAGTCGATGTCGCGGTCGGCAGCCAGCGTCCTTGCTTGAGGCGAAATGTCTTGGGCGGCAAAGACGGCCCGGACGGGCCGCAGGTGGGGATCGCGGTGGAGAAGTTCACGGTAGCGGGTGAGTTGTTCGATTCCGTCAATATCGCCCCGGCGTTTAATCTCAATGGCGACGTGCTCACCGCCTGATGAGCGGGCGAGAACATCAACAGGCCCAATCGCGGTGGGATACTCGCGGCGCACCAGCGTCAACCCCTCGCCGATAGCGTCGAGCTGCTCTGCGACAAGCCGCTGCAGGTCGGCTTCGACCCCCTGTTTGACCAAGCCTGGATCCTGGCCGAGTTCACGATGAACGTCATGGTGAATCTCGTGAATACTCACAATGAGCAGGTCGGCGGTCTTCTGATGGGTAACCCGCCAGATTTCAACCACACCGGCTTCACGGGCGTTGTCATCGGGGGCCATGACCTGCAGGTCACACGGCGGTGCCATCCAATTCAGGGGCTTATAGCTGCCGCCATCGGAATGAATGAGCACGCTGCCGTCCTGTTTGGCAATAATCAACCGATTAGCCAGGGGAAGGTGGGCGTTGAGCCGTCCCGCGTAGTCGACGCTGCAGGCCGCCAGGAGGACTCTCACCTGCTCGAGTTTAGGCCTCTGGCTTCTTCGTTGCCGGTGTGGCAAGCAACCCAATGGCGATGACCGCGGCAACGACCCACAGGGCGGTGAGAAGCGAGCCAAATTCGGCAAGCCCGCCAATGAGTGGCGGACCAACCAGGAAGGCGCCGTAGGCAATTGTCGCCACAGCGCTGACTCGCGCAGGGCCACGCTGCGGGTCATCGGCAGCGGCCGACATCGCGACGGGAAAGCCCAAAGCGCTGCCGAGACCCCACGCGGCAACGGCGGCAATCACGACGAGTGGATGGTCGATGAGGATGACAACGCTCAACCCGACCAGGGCGGCTGTTGCGCTGGCGAACAGGATCGGGACGCGACCAAAGCGGTCAATGAGGGGCACCCCGAGGACGCGGCCGACAGTCATCGCACCGGTGAAGAGCACAAACCAGAGTGCGCCCTGCGCGTTGGTGTAACCACGGTCGTCGACCATTGCCAGCGCGAGCCAGTCGTTGGCGGAGCCTTCGGCAAACGCCATGCTCAACGCAACGAGCCCAATCAGCGCGGTTCGCCCTTCGCCCCATACTGCTAGACGCTCACGCACACCCCCGTCCGATTCCCGCGCTGACCGTCCCGATGGCGCAGTGGATTCCACCCCACCCATCAAGGCGACGCTGTAGACCGTGGGGCCCAGCAACAGAAGACTCAGGGCAACAAAGTGGAACTCCACACCGATGCCTGTGGCGCTGGCCAGCGCTGCCAGGGCTCCACCGACAGCAGTTCCGAGGGAAAATAGCGCGTGGAACCAGGGCATGATTGTCCGGCCGAGTTCACGTTCGACGCGCGCCCCTTCGACATTCATTGCCACATCCGTGGTGCTCGCGCCAAAACCAAAGACAAACATCGCCGCGATGGCGACAATGAGTGAGGGCACTACGACGCTGAGAACTCCGACGAGACCGATGGCCGTAATGGCGCCAGAGGCAAACCAGAAAATGGTCCGACGTCCACCCAGCGCGGCGATGATGTGGGACGAGACGCTCAAGCCGGTGAGGGCTCCCAGCGCTCCACCCAGGAGGAACAGTCCCACCTCGGTAGTGCTGACACCGAGGTTGTCGCGCAGGGCGGGAAGCCGGGCCATCCAGGTGGCAAAGGCGAGGCCATTGATGGCAAAAATCCAGTACACACCCAGGCGCTTGCGCCTCAGGCCCGGAGTAATGTCAGACCTCGTTGACACCGGAGACCATCCACCGATCTGTTCGCACGCGAAGTCCCAACGTCACCGCCCTGGCCCCAAGATAACCAAAACCCACACTGGCCTGTAGGGCAGCAAGACCCAGCCACTCCACGCTAGTGGCCTGTGCCAACTCGAGGGTCAGGCCAAACAGAGGCAACACGACAAGGACGTTGGCAATGCCGGTAATCGCGAGGTAGCGACCATCTCCTGAGCCCATCAACACCCCATCGAGGACAAAGACGTAGCCACCCAGGGGCATGGCAAGACCCAAAACGATCAACGCGGGGGTGAGCAAGCTACGCACGACCTCATCGGAGGTCATCACCATCGGCAAGGCGGCAGATAGCGCAATGAGCACTACCCCGAGACTGGCTCCGGACCATATGCCCCAGCCGATTGTGCGCGAAACCACTTTTCGTGTTCCCGCCATATCGCCTGCCCCTAGTTGGTGGCCGACGAGTGCTTGGGAGGCAATCGCGAGGGAGTCAAGGGCGAGAGCGATGAGAGTGAACAGGGTGAAGGCGACATGCCACGCAGCCAGCTCGTTTGTTCCCAGCCCCGTCGCAACAACGGTTGCCCCGACAAAGGCCACGCGAAGACTAATGGTGCGGATAAACAGCCAACCGCCCAACCGGGCGGCGCGGACAACACCAGCGCGTCCCGGTCGCAACCCTGCTCCTGCCCGATGCGCAGCGCGCACCACAACGACGGCGAGCCAGATGGCCATCAGCCACTGGGCGATGACCGTTCCGATTGCAGAGCCAACGAGACCAAAACCCAGCCCGTAGATAAACACGGCGTTGAGCAGAGCGTTCGCGCTAAAGCCGACAAGCGAAACCACGAAGGGTGTCACCGTGTCCTGAAGACCGCGAAGCACACCGGTGGCTGCCAACACGATGAGCATCCCGGGCAACCCCCACCAGGAGATGGACAAGTAATCGCTCGCCCCTGCTGAGACGGTGGCTTCGGCTTGGAACCAGGACACGAGGGTCGGTCCGGAGAGGGCGCCTGCGATGGCGACGATGATGCCCAAGCCGATGGCTAACCACACCCCATCGACCCCTGCGGCAAGGGCCCCTGTTCGATCTCCCGCACCGAGTCGTCTGGCAACAAAAGGAGTCGTGGCGTAGGCGAGGAAAATAAGGAGCCCCACCAGGGTTTGGAGGATCGTTCCGGCCAGGCCCAGCGACGCGAGGGCTTCTCCTCCGAGGTGGCCAATCATGGCGGTATCGGTGAGCAGAAACAGCGGCTCAGCGATGAGGGCACCGAGTGCGGGTCCGGCCAGCGCGAAAATCTTCCGATCGAGAGGATTTCTGGCCACCGGCCTACGCTACCCCCAGTGCGTGCCAAGCCAGCACCCGTAGGCTTCAAGGCGATGACTTCTCCAGCGCCTGATATCTCCGCAATCTCGCCGGCTAGCGGCCTCGAACTGGGTGGGCTCCACCCGGAGGTGTCTCCGGCGGAGGACCTTTTCCAACACGTCAACCAGTTGTGGCTTGAGGCCCACCCCATTCCTCAGGACAAGTCGATGTACGGGGCCTTTAGCATCCTCGCTGAGCGGGCTGAAAAGGATGTCCGCGCGATTATTGAACAATCGCAAAACGCCGAGCCGGGCACTGTGGAGCGGATTGTCGGGGACGCCTACACAAGCTTCATGGATGAAGAGACGATTGAGGCCCTGGGTCACCAGCCTCTGCGTGATCGTCTGGCCGAAATTGACCAGGCGCGCGGTGATCGCTCGGCCCTGGTCCAGGTGATGGCTCGTTTGGAACGGCGCGGGATGTCCGGGCTGTGGCAGATGTTTATTGATAACGACCCAGGCTCACCGGATCGATACATCGCTTTTGTCGAGCAGGGCGGCTTGTCGCTTCCCGACGAGTCGTACTACCGCGAGGAGCAGTTTGAGCCCATCCGGGAGGCTTTCCGGCGACACCTCGAGCGCATCGGGCAGATCCTCGGCTTGAGCGATCCCCACACTTTTGCCTCCCGGGTGATGACTGTCGAGACGGTGATTGCTTCCAGCCACTGGGATCAGGTTCGCTGTCGAGACGCTAATGCCACCTACAACCTGATGGGGCTTTCTGACTGGAGGGAACTCGCTGGCGATTTCGACCTCGAGAGCTGGTTGACCACGATTGGTATCGACCAGTCGGGGATTGCCCAGGTCGTGATTCGCCAGCCTGACGCCGTTGCTGCATGGCCTCGTGTCTGGGGCGAGTCCGACGTTGATGCGTTGGCCGACTGGATGTCCTGGCAGGTGACTCGGTCGCTGGCGGGTTACCTCAGCAGCGACCTGGTCGAGGCGCACTTTGATTTCTTTGGCCGCACCCTGAGTGGAACTCCCGAGCTTCGCGCGCGGTGGAAACGCGGAGTGTCGTTTGTTGAGTCGATTCTCGGAGAAGCTGTGGGCCGTCTGTATGTGGAGCGACACTTCCCCCCGGAGTCCAAGCAGCAGATGGACACACTGGTGGCGCACCTATTGGAGGCCTACCGCCAGAGCATTCTCGGCCTCGACTGGATGTCCGAGGCCACGAAGGGCCGGGCGTTGGAAAAGCTCGCGACGTTTAATCCGAAAGTGGGGTACCCCGAGCACTGGCGCGACTATTCGACTCTGACCATCCGCCCGGATGACCTGATTGGAAACCTCGAGGCCAGCGCGGAGTTCGAACTCCAGCGCGAGTTGGGAAAATTGGGTCGGCCGGTTGACCGCGATGAGTGGTTTATGACCCCGCAGACGGTCAATGCCTACTACAACCCGGGCTTCAACGAGATTGTTTTCCCCGCCGCGATCTTGCAGTATCCGTTTTTCGATCCCGACCGGGATGCGGCAGCAAACTATGGCTCCATTGGGGCGGTGATCGGTCACGAAATCGGGCACGGCTTTGATGATCAGGGCTCGCGCTTTGATGGCGAGGGCCGACTGACGGACTGGTGGAGTGCACAGGATCGCGAACTCTTTGAGCAGCGCACCGCGCAGCTTGTCGACCAGTTCTCCGAGCTTGAACCCCGGCAGTTGCCGGGGCTTCGGGTTAACGGCGAGTTGACGTTGGGCGAAAATATTGGCGACTTGGGCGGGCTGGGTATCGCCTGGAAGGCCTATCTGCTCTCTCTGGGGGGACAGGAGCCACCGGTCGTTGACGGGCTCACCGGGGCGCAGCGGTTTTTCATCTCCTGGGCGCAGTCGTGGCGGTTGCAGGCCAGGGATGAAGAGGCGAAGCGGCTGCTTCAGATCGATCCACACTCCCCGGCAGAGTTTCGTTGCAATCAGATTGTGCGCAATCTCAACGAGTTCTACGACGCTTTTGGTGTCGGTCCCGATGCCCCCGTGTGGTTGGAGCCCGAGCGCCGAGTCACCATCTGGTAAATCCTGGTTTTTGCCGTTAGCCTGGGGGAACCGCAGACTTATTCCATTTTTGGAATACATTGAGGAGAAGGTGTTGTGAAATCGAAAGTGATGTTTCTCATTGGACTGGGGCTGGGCTATGTGCTCGGTACCCGCGCCGGCCGCGAGCGCTACGAGCAGTTGAGGGCTAGCGCCGAACGGCTCTGGACAAACCCCAACGTGCAAACCCAGGTGCAGCGCGCTGAAGACTACGTGAGAGGTGCGGCCCCCGATGTGGTCTCTCGGGTCGAGACGACGGCGAAGAAGGTTGCCACTCAGGTTCGCGACCGTCGAACGAAGAACCCGAGCGCGGGAGAGTAAATGTCGTCACCGCGCGAGAAGCCCGAGGCGAAGCGTTCGCTGTTCCAGCTCATCACGGAGCTGCCCCATCTCCTGGGCCAGCTGATTCGAGCCGAACTCGAGCTGCTTCGCCGAGAGGTCCTTCACCGGTTAAAAGCAACGGGAATTGGCCTGGCCGTCATCGTCTTGGCTATTTCGTTGATCAGCGTTTTTCTGACGCTTCTCGTTGTTGCCGGAATCCTCGCGCTAAGTCTCGTTGTTGCGCCGTGGCTCGCGGTGCTCATTCTCGCCGGAGTCGTCTTGGTCCTTTCCGTCGTGCTCCTGGCGGTGGGCGCGAAGCTCCTCGCCGGAACGAAAGCCCCGGTTCCAGAGCGAACCCTGGCGAGTGTTCGCGACGACATTGCGAGAATTCGTGGCGACCGGCCACAGAAAAAGAAAGAGTCATCCGATGGCGCTTGAGGAACAACTGCGGCGCACCGAGCAAGCCCGCGATGGTGTTGGCGCTCACCTCGATGAACTCGAGCGGCGTTTTGCCCCCCAATACGTCGGGGGCATCCTCAAAGCGGCTGCTCGCTATTCGGCAGCCAAACACCCCGTAGCCTGGGCTGTCGGGACCACTCTCGCGGCTGCAACCACGCTGGGGCTTATCGCCTGGGCTGTGTTCTCCGACGAAGATTAGCCAAAGAGCAGGGCGGCTTCTTCATAGCGCTCGGTGGGCACTGTTTTGAGGCTTCCCACCGCTTCACTGAGGTTCACCATCACGATGTCGGTACCGCGCACCGACACCATGTGACCCCACTGTTTCGCGTGCGCAGCCTGCACTGCCGCCATACCAAACCGAGTCGCCAGCACTCGGTCAAAAGCACTGGGGGTTCCCCCGCGTTGAATGTGCCCCAATGTCGTCGCGCGTGTTTCAATACCCGTTGCCTGTTCGATGAGCGGGGCGAGAACGGTTCCGATGCCGCCCAGTCGTGGTCGGCCGACCGAGTCGAGGCCCAGCTCCGAGTGCACCGCCTCCATTGACTCCAGTTGGAACCCTTCGGCCACGACCACCAGGGGAGCGCGGCCTCGACCGTGGGGGCTTTTGACAAAATCAGCGATCTCCTCGATCGAGGTTTTCCGCTCCGGAATCAAGATCACGTGGGCGCCTGCAGCGAGTCCGGAATGCAGAGCAATCCACCCGACATGGCGTCCCATTACTTCAGCGACCATGCAGCGAGAGTGGGACTCTCCGGTGGTGCGCAGTCGATCCATCGCCTCGGTGGCGATTCCCACGGCCGTGTCGAAGCCGAAGGTGTAGTCGGTGCCGCCCAGGTCGTTATCGATCGTTTTTGGAACACCGATAATCGGCACGCCCTGGTCGGCGAGTTCCTTTGCCCCGGCGAGGCTTCCCTCACCGCCGACGACAATCAACGCATCCACGCCGTTTTTGCTGAGAACCTCGTGAACCCGTTTTACCCCACCACCATCATTCGGGTTGGTGCGACTGGTGCCAATGATGGTTCCGCCGAGCTTATTGATGCCTTTGACTTCGTGCCGGTTGAGAACGACGAAGTCATCCTCGAGGACGCCCTGCCAGCCGTTTTTGAATCCGACGAAGTCGTCGTTGGCGGTTCTCTCCCCGGCAAGCACGGCCCCGCGAATAACAGCATTCAATCCGGGAGCATCGCCACCACTGGTCATTATTCCTAGGCGCATACCCTCTATTTTGTACTACCCCCCGGGAGTCGATGAACATAGCCTCCTCTTAGAAACCCACCAGCAAGCACACAGCCGACCAGCCAGCGCGGGTTTAGCGTGGAGAACACAACCCCTGCGTGAATAATCTCCGCGTAACTAACCACTGTGTGAAAGGACACCCCATGGCCACATCAGACGAACCCACAGAAAATGCTGCTCTGGATTCTCCCGCTGTAACGACAGCTGCCTCCAACGAATGGTCCGAATACCCCGGCCGCACTCTGGGAATCGTGGCTCTGGTGCTGGCTTTTTTCACCCAAATTCCCGCCCTGATCATGGGCATCATCGCGTGGGTCTGGTCCAATAAGGCCGGCAAGTCCAATGTTCCCGCGAAGGTCGCCGTCGCCGTGAGTGCCTCATTATTGGTCCTGATTGTCCTCGCGGTTGTCGGCTGGGTGGCCCTCATCGCCAGTGTCGCCGGCGACTTCGGCGAGATGGGGATGTTCGACTTCGACTAGGTCAGGACAGATCGGCGAGTATTTCCAACGCGGCCATCGCGGCGTTATGCCCGCCAATGGCGCTAACCCCGCCGCCTCGGCGTGCACTCGAGCCAGCAAGCACGACGTTGTCTCGACCAGAGTCGACGCCCCAGCGGGCGGCGGGTGTATCTAGCGCGGTGCGATCTGAGACAAATGGCCAGTCGAGTGGCTCGTGGAAAATATTGCCCCCCGGTAGCCCGAGGGCGTCCTCTAAGTCCAGCGTCGTCTTTGTCTCAACACACAGCTCACCGTGTGCGTCCCGCATGAGGCAGTTTTCGATGGGCTCAGCGAGAACGCTGTTGAGTGAATCGAGGACTTTTTGCTGAAGGAGCGCGCGTGCCTGATCAGGATCATCGCGGGCGATGAGGCGGTGGGGGACGTTTAGCGCGAAGATGGTGAGGGTTTGGGCAGTACTCTCGCGCAGCCCCTCACCGAGGATGCTGCGGTCGCTGAGGGAATGGCAGTACACCTCGCAGGGCAGTGTCTCGGGAATCTCACCCGCCTGAGCTTGGGCAATCGAGGCCGCTAGCTGGCTGCCTGTTTCGTTGATGTGGAACGTCCCACCAAAAGCTTCCGTGGCAGAAACCGCCGGGTCGGCCAGTTGCGGTAGGCGCTCCAGCAGAAGGTTCACTTTCACCTGAGCACCCTCAACCGACCACTCGGGGGACGTGTTACCCAGCATTGCCTCCAGTGTGCGGCGGGCAACGCCGGAGACGACGACGCGTGCACTGACGCTAAAGGGGACATCGTTTCGTCGTCCCGAGACAACGCCGTCGTGACTGATTTCATCGACACTGGCACCGGTGATGATGACTGCACCAGCGTCTCGGGCAGAAAACTCGAGGCTGGAACTGACCGCCCCCATTCCCCCAACCGGGACATCCCAATCTCCCGTTCCCCCACCGATGACGTGGTAGAGAAAACAAGCGCCCAGGCTGGGGTCATCCTCGCGGGACGGGAACGTGCCAATCAGGGCATCGGTGAGCACGACCCCCCGGACGACATCGTGGCGGAAAGTCTGGTTAACCAGAGAGGTAATCGGGGTCTCAATGAATCGCTCAAATAGTCGCGCGCCCGGTGCAGCGGCTTCCAGCAGGGTGCGAACCTCCGTTAATCGCAACAGTGGGTCGGTCATCGTGGGGAACAGAGTGTGGGCCAGCAACTGGGTGTCGCGGTAAAAATCCACCCAACGCGGGTAGTCATCACCGGCACCAATAGCCTCAAAGGATGCGCGAGTGCGCTCATCATCTTCGGCATCAATGAGTAAACCCGTGTCAGTCCCCGGAACGGGGGTATACGACGAGTAGCGCCGGCGAATCAGTGAAATCGGCAAGCCCAAGTCGTCGCGGATGGACTGGGGCAGCAGGCTCACCAGGTAGGAGTATCGCGAGAGTCGAGCGTCGCGACCGGCAAACGCCTCGGCAGACACGGCAGCACCGCCGACATGGTTTTCTCGTTCCAACACGACGGTGCTGTAGCCGGCCCGGGCGAGGTAGGCAGCTGCCGCGAGAGCGTTGTGGCCACCTCCGACCACGACGACATCGGATTCGTGGGCAACCGCAGAAGACATCCCCCAACTCTAAGCGGATGTTCAGCGCCGCGGGATGCTGAAATCCTTGAGAGCCCCTACCCTCATGGTTATGTCTCTTGCGGCCAACACCACGACGTCTCCACCAGCGACTGGGGTGCGGGGAGCGAAGGCGCTCGCCGACGAATCAGTCAACCAGGTCCGCGCCTGGCTTGAGCGAGCTGCCGTATTACACAAACGGCCCCACGCGAGCTCGCAGCGACTTGCTGACCTGTTGAAAGACCCCGACGGGCCCGCGTTTGCTCTGGGTTTTGTTGATCGGGTCTTGCGTCCAGAAGACCTTCGGGTCGCCGCTGCCGCGCTCCGGGAGCTTGGCGCGAAGCCGCCTGGCTTTCTCACCGGGCCACTGCGGTGGTTGCTTCAGCTGGGAGCGTTTTTTGCCCCCCTGCTGCCCTGGATTGTGGTGCCCGTCGCGAGAGAGGCCCTCAAGACCCTGATTGGCCACCTCATCATTGACGCTTCGGATGCGTCGCTGGAGCGCACCCTCAAAAAATTGACGACAAAGGGGGACCAGCTCAACATCAATTTGCTGGGTGAGGCGGTCCTCGGTGAAGCCGAAGCGGCGAACCGCCTGGCGGGTATTGAGCGTCTGATTGAGCGCGACGATGTCACCTACGTCTCAGTAAAGGTGTCATCGGTGGTGGCCCAGTTGTCGATGTGGAGCTATAACGAGACCGTCGAGCGGGTGGTGGAGACGCTCGTTCCCCTCTATGAAAAAGCCGCGGCGACACAACCGCCGACTTTTATCAACCTCGATATGGAGGAATATCGCGACCTGGAAATGACGCTTGATGTTTTCCAGCGCGTTCTCGACCGCGATAGTTTGCGCAACTATTACGGCGGGATTGTCCTCCAGGCCTATCTGCCAGAGGCACTGGGGGCGATGAAGCGGCTGAGTAAATTTGTCACCGCCCGGGTCGATGCCGGTGGTGCCCAAATCAAGGTCCGGGTGGTGAAGGGGGCAAACCTGCAGATGGAGCAGGTCGACGCGGCCCTGCACGACTGGCCGGTCGCGGTTTTGCCCAGTAAGCAGGAGTCGGACACCAACTACAAACGTGTTTTGGAGTGGTCACTGACCCCGGGGCGGGCTCGGGCGATCCGGATTGGCGTTGCCGGGCATAACCTTTTTGATGTCGCCTTCGCCCATCTGTTGGCGGATAAGCGCGGGGTTCGCGAACATATTGACTTCGAAATGCTGGTGGGGATGGCTCCCGACCAAGCCGATGCTGTTCGAGAGACCGTGGGGTCGCTGATCTTGTATACCCCGGTGGTCCACTCCGACGAGTTTGATGCCGCTGTGGGTTACCTGGTGCGCCGGTTGGATGAAAACGCCAGTCCGGAGAACTTTATGTCGGCCGTATTTGACCTCTATGACCACGACGACGTTTTCGCCCGAGAAGAACAGCGTTTCCGGCTCTCACTCGGGGCACTCACGGCAAAAGCCCCCGTCGCTCAGCGCATCCAGGATCGAACCTCCGAGAGCGTGCCCAGAAGCCTGCCCTCAGCAGAGACGTTCCACAACGAACCCGATACCGACCTGTCGCTTCCGGCAAACCAGGAGTGGGCGCGGGGAATCTACGCCCACGCCGAGTCTTCAGAGGGCCAGCAGGCGGGCTTAGCCACGTTGGAAGCCGGCGTGATTTCCGATGAGGACGGGCCAATCGAGGGTCGTATCGAAATCGACGGCATTGTCGAGCGGATGCGCCTGGCGGGAAAAAAGTGGGCGGATCGCGGGGCCGAGGCTCGGGCAAAGATTCTGTTGAAAGCCGCTGCTGAATTGGGTGTTCGCCGCGGCGACATTCTCTCGGTGATGATGCAAGAGGCGGGCAAAACGCTGGCCGAGTCGGACCCAGAGGTGAGCGAAGCGATTGATTTTGCTCGCTATTACGCCTCTCAAGCGCTCGAGCTTGAGCGGTTAAATGGCGCAAAATTCCAGCCGGTGCGCATGACCGTAGTTGCCCCACCATGGAATTTCCCGGTGGCGATTCCCACCGGGTCGGTGACCTCCGCCCTGGCCGCCGGTAGCGCGGTGATTATTAAGCCCGCGCCCCAAGTTCGCCGCTGCGCGGCGGTGATGGTCGAAGCGCTGTGGGCAGCGGGTGTCCCGCGAGATGTTTTACACCTGGCCGATGTTTCCGAAGGCGAGCTGGGTAAGGCCCTGATTTCACACACCGCCGTTGACCGGGTGATCTTGACTGGTGGTTTTGAGACAGCCGCACTGTTTCGTAGCTGGCGGGCGGACCTTCCTGTTCTCGCTGAAACCAGTGGCAAGAATGCGCTGATTATTACCCCCAGTGCTGATATCGACCTGGCTGTGGCTGACTTAGTCAAAAGCGCTTTCGGTCACGCGGGCCAGAAATGTTCAGCCGCCTCATTGGTCATCCTGGTGGGGTCAGTCGCGCAGTCGGAGAGGTTCTGGCGTCAACTCGATGACGCGGTGAAAACCCTTGTTGTCGATTGGCCCGCGAATCCCGCCGCCGTGATGAACCCCATTATTGAGCCACCGAGTAAAAAGCTGCGCCAGGGTTTGACAGAGCTCGGCTCGGGTGAGCGCTGGCTGCACCAACCCCAGCCGCTGGATGAGACAGACCGGTTGTGGTCACCGGGGGTTCGCACCGGTGTGACCGCGGGGAGTACTTATCACCAGACGGAATACTTCGGGCCGATTTTGGGCGTGATGACCGCCAAGTCCCTCGAAGAAGCGGTCGCGATGCAAAACGGTGTGGACTATGGCCTCACAGCTGGGATCCACTCGCTTGACCCCGATGAAGTGAGTTTTTGGCTCGAGCGTGTCGAAGCGGGCAATTGTTATGTCAACCGCGGTATTACCGGCGCGATTGTTCGCCGGCAACCCTTTGGCGGGTGGAAAAAATCGAGCGTTGGTCCGACGGCGAAGGCGGGAGGACCGAACTATCTCTTTGGATTTGGCGATTTTGTCTCCGCGCCGACAAATCTCGAGAAACTTCCCGACCACCCACTTGGACCGGCCTGGTGGGATGTCGTCGAGGCGGCGGGAGACCATCTCTCCGCGTCTGACCGGGAGCGATTAGACCGCAGTATCCGCAGTGACCAGGCGGCTTGGGATGAGCATTTCGGCGCCAGTGTCGATGTCAGCGGTGTGGGTGTGGAGCGAAATGTTTTCCGCTACCGGCCTTTTGAAGCTGTGGTTCGAGCATCGTCTCTGACCCCGCTGGCTGATGTGTTGCGAACAGTCTTTGCCGGACTGCGCTCGGGGTCTCGAGTGATGCTCTCGGCGTCAGACCCCCTGCCCGATGATGTCGCGCAGTTGTTAACTCGGTCCATTGGTGATCGCCCCGCGATGGCTCAGTATGAAGTCGAGACGGAGTTGGAGTTTGTCGAGCGCGTGCGTTTGGCCCCGCCGGAGCGAATTCGTCTTCTCGGCGGGAACGCCGGGGTGATGTATGTGCATTTTGATGGAAACCCGGCTGTTGCCCTCTGGGATCACGAAGTCACCGAGTCTGGTCGTGTTGAAATGTTGCCCTTTGTTCGCGAACAGGCGGTGTCGGTGACGGCGCATCGCTTCGGTGCGCCAGATCCTCGGTTTCTCGCCCTGTCGATCTAGCGCCGGTCAATCAGGGGCGAGAGCACGATCGAGCTTTTGGTGAATTCCACGTTGGGAGCCAGGCGCACCTTCTCGAGCGCCTCCTCGAGAGCGGTGATATTGGACGCGCGCATATGGACGATGGCGTCTGCGTCACCGCTGACGGTGCCCGAGCCGACCACTTCGGGCACTGTGGAGAGGATGCGCTGGAGTTCTTTCGGCGCGACGGTGCCCCGGCAGTGCAGCTCGACGTAGGCTTCAACGCTGCGGCCCTCGACGGCCGGGTCGACATCGATGGTGAACTGGCGGATTGTTCCCTCATCGACGAGCTTGTCGACACGGCGCTTGACGGCGGAGGCCGAGAGGCCCACGAGTGCGCCGATTTGGGCAAAGGGCTGGCGTGAATCGCGACGCAGCAGCTCCAGAAGGTGGTGGTCGATAGCGTCCATACCGCAATAATACGCAATAAAACTCGTAAATAGCATGGTAATACGCAGGATTTGTGCGCAAGAACAGCACAAACGCCCGCATTGTGCGTGACACACTGGGGCCATGACGATGACTTCTGCCCAGATATCGGTCGGTGACGCGCCCGAGCGCCAGGCCTCGCCCAAAACAGTGCTGATGTGCCGGCCCGACTACTTCACCGTGAGCTACCGCATCAACCCGTGGATGTTTCCCGAAAACCCCACCAACCAGGAGATTGCGGCGGCTCAGTGGCAGCGCCTGTACGACACCTATCAGCAGCTGGGTATTGAGGTTTGGCTCATTGACCCTATTGCCGGGCTGCCCGATATGGTCTACGCGGCTAACGGCGGGTTCGTCCTCGACGGGATCGCCTACGGGGCGCACTTTCGCCACCCCGAGCGCCAACCCGAAGGCCCTGCCTACCTCGAGCGATTCGAACAGCTGGGCTTTCAACCGCGGGCGGCGCGCGAGCTCAACGAAGGCGAAGGTGACTTCCTCCTCGTTGGTGACGTTATTTTGGCCGCTCACGGTTTCCGGAGCGAATCCGAATCCCATCACGAACTGGCCCAGATTTTCGACCGAGACGTCATCAGCCTGAAGCTGGTCAACCCCAGCTTCTACCACCTCGACACGGCCCTGGCGGTCCTCGATGACGACACCATCGCCTATCTGCCCGAAGCCTTCGATGAGCACTCTCGGCAGATTCTCCAGCAGCGCTTCCCCGACGCCATTATCGCCACGGAAGAAGACGCCGCGGTGTTGGGATTGAACCTCTTTAGCGACGGGAAAAACGTCGTGATGGCCGCCCAGGCCCATACACTTCGCTCGCAGCTGGAGGCCCGAGGATTTAGTCCCTACCCGGTTGATATGTCAGAACTGCTGCTGGGAGGAGGGGGAGTGAAATGCTGCACTCTGGAGCTTCGGAAGTAACCACTCGTTACGAACACCGCGCCTCGACGCAGACAGCCGAGCTGATTGCGCGCGAAGAACAGACACTCGCGCATAACTACCACCCACTGCCGGTGGTCACCCATCGCGCTCGCGGCCAGTGGGTGTGGGACGTCGAGGGAACAAAGTACCTCGATTGTTTGGCCGCCTATTCGGCGCTGAACTTCGGCCACCAACACCCCGCCCTTGTTCGCGCTCTTAAACGTCAGCTGCGCACCGTGAGTCTCACGTCGCGCGCTGTTCACAACGACCAGTTGGGCCCATTTGCCCAGGAGCTCACCCAGTTGGTCAACCAGGACATGGTCTTGCCGATGAATACGGGCGCGGAAGCTGTTGAAACGGCCATCAAAATCGCCCGGGCCTGGGGTTATCGCCAAAAGGGTGTCGCCCCGGGACGAGCCAACATCATTGTCGCTGAAGAAAATTTCCACGGTCGCACCCTGGGGATCATCAGTTTTTCCACCGACCCCGATGCAAAGGGCGACTTTGGTCCCTACCTTCCCGGTTTTACCGCCGTCGCCTACGGCGATGCCGCGGCTGTCGAAGCGGCGATCGACGACGATACCGTCGCCGTGTTGGTCGAGCCCATCCAAGGGGAGGCGGGAATTATCATTCCTCCGGCGTCCTATCTGCCCCAACTTCGAGACATCACCCAGCGGCACAACGTGTTGCTGATTGCTGATGAAATTCAATCGGGCCTTGGTCGAACCGGTGCCACCCTCCAGGTCAACAACGTCGGTGTTCACCCCGACATGGTGATTATGGGTAAGGCCCTCGGTGGAGGGTTGCTCCCGGTAAGCGCCGTCGCTGGGCGCGCCGATGTTGTGGGGGTTATTCAGCCTGGTCAACACGGCTCCACCTTTGGCGGCAACCCACTGGCCGCGGCCGTGGGCCGGGCCGTGGTGCGACTGCTTGACACCGGTGAGATGCAAATGAACTCGAGGCGTTTGGGTGACCTCATGGGTCAGCGCCTTGAGGCGATGGGCGGCCTCGGAGTGGTTGCTGTGCGCCAGGAGGGTCTCTGGGCCGGAGTGGATATTGATCCCCAGCTTGCCACGGGCCGCGAAGTCGCCGAAGCGTTGGTCGGTCGGGGTGTCTTGACCAAAGACACTCACGGTTCGACCCTGCGTTTTGCCCCGCCGTTGATTGTCCGCGAGCGCGATGTCATGTTCGCGATGGATCAGCTCGAGGGCGCGCTGGGAGATATTCAGGCTTTTCGCAGCAAATAAACCTTGTCGCACGAGCTTAAGTTAGGCTAACCTAACTATCTAGTGCCAGCGACGGCCTGTCGCTGGCTTTTGTGTCTCAAGGAGAAAACATGAGTCGTCTGACTACAGTGCGCGCCGTCAGCGTGATCGGCGCGATGACGTTCGTTCTCGGCGCCTGCCAACAGGCCCCGGAACAAGCCCCAGAACCTGCAGCCGAGGAGAGCGAAACGGCTGAAGACGGCTCCGTTGAAGCCGTCCCCGGCACCCCCGAATCGGACAACTTTCTCGTGCTCTACTCCGGTCGCAGCGAAACGCTCGTGCAACCACTCATCGACCAGTTTGTCGACGAAACCGGTATCGAGGTTGAGGTGCGCTACGGAAACACTGGTGAAATGGCCGCCCTGCTCCTCGAAGAAGGTGACGCAACCCAGGCCGGGGTGTTCCTCTCGCAGGATGCTGGCGCACTGGGTGCACTCAGTAACGCCGGGCTGTTTACCACCCTGCCTGAAGACATCAGCTCCCGAGTGGAGCCCGGTTTCACCTCAACTGATGGCTCTTGGGTCGGCGTGACCGGACGAGCGCGCGTCATTGTTTATAACACCGATCTAGTCACCGAAGAGCAGTTGCCCACGACCGCCGACGGTCTGCTCGATCCCACCTGGTCGGGTCAAGTGGGTGTGGCACCCACCAACGCCAGCTTCCAGTCCTATGTCACCGCCTACCGCGTGATCGAGGGGGAAGGGGCGGCCGAAGCCTGGGTGAGCGGGCTCGTTGCCAACGATCCAGAAATCTTCGAAGGCAACACCCCGATCCTCGAGGCCGTCGAGGCGGGTGCCATACCGCTGGGATTGATTAACCACTACTACTGGTACCGCCTGGCTGCTGAGCGGGGCGCGGATAACCTCGCCTCGAAGCTGTGGTTTACCGATGCCGGCGATCCCGCCTCCATCGTGAACGTCACCGGGGTCGGAATCTTGAACCCGGCCGCACTCGATCAAGACGCGATCGACTTCGTCGACTACATGGTTTCCGAAGCCGGCCAGCAGTACTTTGTTGAGAGCACTTTGGAATACCCGCTTATCGATGGCGTTGAGGCCCCGGCTGACCTACCCTCCCTGGAGAGCTTGGTTAACCCCAACCTCGACCTGTCGGACCTCGAGTCACTCTCGGAGACCCAAGAACTGCTGACACGGTTCGGCCTGCTTTAGTAACCTGACACGTGGCCGGAGCGGTGGCCCCACCGGGGTCCCCTCCGGTTACGTGTCGTAAGGACCCCTGTGACCACTGTTTCCACCCCCCGACGCTCTGCTGCGGCTGGCGTCGTCTTAGCGCGCACCCCACGGTGGCGACTGGTGCCAGCCTTCGTTGCTGCCGCCATCGTTCTCATCCCGATGCTCTACCTCGTGGTGCGCGCTGTGGAGATTCCCCTCGAGCGGCTTCGGGCGACACTGTTTGAATCCCGGGCACTGGACTACCTGCTCAACACCCTCGCGCTGGGCCTGTCGGTGTCACTGGCAACCCTCGTCGCGGGGGTATCCATCGCGCTGGGAATAAGCCGAGGGCGCTTCCCCCGCCGCCGGATGTGGCTCGTGCTCTCCGCCCTTCCTTTAGCGATTCCCTCCTACCTTGCTGCGTATGGCTGGCTGGTCATCTGGCCCACACTCTCGGGGTTTTGGCCAAGTTTCGCGCTACTTAGCGCAGTGACCGTCCCCTACGTCATTTTGCCGACCGTCGCGGCCCTGCGCAGCGTGGGGGGCGATCAGGAGAGGGTTGCCCGGACGTTGGGAAAAACTCCGTTTGCCGCGTTTTGGGTCGCAACCTGGCCACAGGTTCGCCCCGCCGCACTCGCGGGCACCCTTCTGGTTTTCCTCTACACCGTCAGCGACTTTGGCCTCCCCGCGATGCTGCGCTTTCACACCCTCACCTGGGGAGTAAATGCCGCCTACTCGGCAAGTTTTGATCGTAATCAGGCCGCCGTGCTCGCGCTGCTGCTTGTCCTGCTTGGACTCATCGGTGTGCTCGGGGAGCGGCGGGTTCGCGGAACCCGAAGCGACGCCCTGGGCCGCATTCGTCCGATCGGCCCCGCTCCCTCGGCGGGCGTTCGTCGTGCGCTGATGATGACCGCGCTTACCCCACTGTTTGTTGGGGTGCTCGTTCCGATGTTTGGTCTGGTTTCGCGTCTGTTACAGGTCGAAACAGCTCAAACCATTGACATCCCGCGCCTGCTGGAAGCCACCGGGTGGACCGTGGTGGTCGCGATCGCCGCGGCGGTGGGGGCCACTCTCGTTGCCCTACCGATTGCGGCGCTTGCCGCCCGCTTTAGCGGACGACTCACCCGGGTCATCGAATCGATGGGATATCTCAGTCATGCCCTGCCGGGCATTGTTGTTGGTCTGTCCTTGGTTTTTCTCACCCTGCGCTCGCTGCCTTCGCTCTACCAAACCGTCATCGTCTTGGTCTTTGGATACACCGTGCTCTTTACCTCCAAAGCAATTGGTGCATCCCGCTCGAGTATTGAGGGGGTATCGCCAACGCTGTTGATGGTGGCCCGGACACTGGGCGAGAGTCGCTTTGGCGCGTGGCGGCGGGTTACCCTGCCCCTGGCGTTACCCGGGATTGGCATCGGTGCTCTGCTGGTGATGATTTCGACAATGAAGGAGCTACCGGCCACTCTCATTCTTCGCCCAACCGGGGTGAATACTCTTGCCACAGAACTGTGGACCAAAACCCTCGCGGTGGAATATGGTCAGGCGGCACCCTACGCCGCGCTTCTCGTGCTCATCGCCGCTATTCCGGCAATGTTTCTCTCCGGGGCTCGCAGTGAGAAAGGACAAACGACATGACGACGCTCGCACTGTCTCACCTGAGCGTCTCCTATGGCGACACCCCCGCCATTCAAGACGTGTCACTCGTTGTCCCCTCGGGGTCTGTCGTCGCCGTGCTTGGCCCCTCCGGCTGTGGCAAGACGACTCTCCTGTTGGCCCTCGCCGGCCTTCTCGCTATTGACGAGGGCACGATTTCGGTGGGCTCGAAAACACTGAGCACCCCCGAGAGCCTGGTCGCCCCTGAGCAGCGCGGAATCGGCTGGGTTCCCCAAGAGTCGTCACTGTTTCCGCATTTGAGCGTCGCCGACAATATTGGGTTTGGCTTAGCCAAAGGCCGCCGGCGTAGTGAAAAAATCGAGCAGCTTGCCCGGCTGGTGGGAATCGAGGAACTCGTCGACCGGCAACCCGGAGAGATCTCCGGTGGCCAGGCCCAGCGTGTGGCACTGGCTCGAGCCTTGGCGCCTAACCCGGATGCCATCTTGTTAGATGAGCCCTTTGCCGCACTGGACACCGTTTTGCGCCACCAGCTTGCGCGTGAAGTTGTGGAGCTGCTGCGCGAAGCTGACACCACCACAGTCCTGGTCACCCACGACCGAGAAGAAGCCCTCGATTTGGCCGACTTTGTCGTGGTGATGGATCGCGGCCGGGTCGCCCAGGTGGGTACCCCGCGGGAAATATACGAATCCCCCCTTACCCCCTGGGTGGCGTCGTTCGTGGGAGACACTGTCGAAGTGGAGGGCACCTGGGAGGACCGGGCACTCGAGTGTGAGTCGTGTGGCGCCAAAGAATTGTGCGAAGGTGAGCCGCTGCGTTTTGGTTGCAGCGGACACGTCGGCACTGTTCTGGGCTCCCTCGCTGCCAGTGCTCAAGGTTTCACGCCCACCAACGGTGAGGCGGTGCGGGTGGTGCTTCGGCCCGAGTGGTTGGTGCCCCAATCGGGTGGGGTCGAATCCACGGTGACCAATGTCACCTACGCCGGACACGACGCACTTGTCGAACTCGCCCTCACACCCGGCGAGACTCGGGTTCGGGCCCGTATTGCCGCACCCTTCTTGCCGGCCGTGGGATCACCTTTTGGGATTGCGGTAAAACACCCCGCTTTAGTGTTCCCGGCTGGCGCCAACGACGAATCGGTAGTCTCAGCAGCAACCCACGCGAATTAAGGGGGTGCGACGTGGAGTTAAACGAGGCTCTGCTGGAGCAGATCCGCTCCCGCGCGTCCCACTACGACGAGACCAACAGCTTCTTTTTCGATGACCTCGATGCGCTGCGCGAACTCGGCTACCTCAACCCCCGTCCATTGAGCGAACTTGTCGATAACCAGCGAACGCTCGCTGGCTATGCACCCGCCACCGCCCTGGGGCTTGGTATGCACTTCACCTGGGTGGGGGTTGCCCAGACTTTGGCCGCGCAGGGCGATCATGCCCTCGCCGGTGTTCTCGAGGGTGCTCGAGCGGGAGAGCTCTACGCCTTTGGGGTAAGTGAACGCGGAAACGACAAAGTCCTCACCGACTCAATTACCGAGGTGACCCGGGTGGATGGTGGCTACCGCTTTGACGGCCACAAGATTTTCACCTCCCTCTCACCCGCCTGGACCCGGCTGGGGCTCCTCGGGCGAATGGACGACCACATTGTTCACGGGTTCATCACCCGCGACACTCCCGGTTACCGCATCGAACAAGACTGGGACACCTTGGGGATGCGCGCGACCCAGAGTCACACCACCGTGCTCGAGGGAGCTGTTGTCGCCGATGACAACCTCGCCCGGATCGTGCCCGTCGGAGACGTGAGCGACCCTTTTATTCGCGCCATCTTTCAAAACTTCCTGCTGCTCGTCTCGGCCGTGTATGTGGGTATCGCCGAGCGCGCCCTCGAGCTCGCCGTCGACGCTGTCTCATCGCGAACCAGTATGGCCAGAGCCGGTGAGCCCTACGCCACCGACCCCGATATCCGCTGGCAAATAGCGGATATGGCGATGGCGGTCGATGCGCTCGACGCGCCACTTCGCACTCTCGCCAGCGACGTCGACGCGGGTGTCGACCATGGCGCGCGCTGGTTTCGCCTTCTCTCCGGTGTGAAACACCGCTCGGTGGAGACAGCCCGCAGTGTGGTCGATCGGGCACTTCGCCTCCACGGCGGACGCGGCTATCGCCGCGGTGCGGAAATTAGTCGTCTTCAGCGTGATGTGTTGGCCGGTGTGTATCACCCGAGCGATACCGAAGCGGTCCACCACACTGTCGCTGTTGACCTGCTCGGTCCAACCGAGAGGCCGTAGCCTATGTCTGCCGTGACGCGCGTGGATGGCACCTTCACTGATGCCTGGGGCATCACCATCCACTATCACCGCTGGTCACCTCCGCAGACTCCTCGCGCCATCGTGCAGATCGCCCACGGCCTAGGTGACCACGCCCTGCGCTACGAGACTCTCGCGGGTGACCTCGTCGCGGCCGGCTACGAGGTGTGGGCTCATGAACACCGCGGGCACGGGCCCACTGGTTTGGAGCAGTGGCAGGGTGACCGGAGCCGACTGGGTCGCCTGGGTCCTGGTGGTCTGGGCGCCGCGATCGCGGCCATCCGGCAATTTCGTGGCCTGATCGAGCAGCAACAGCCCGGGGTGCCCGTGATTTTCCTCGGCCACAGTTGGGGTTCGCTGATGGGCCAAATTCTGCTCAACGACGGATTTGGTTCAGACATTGCCGCTGCGGTGTTCAGCGGGTCGAGTTACCGACTACCCGGGTGGATGAACGCCGGAGATCTCAACGCCCGTCATCGTCATCTCGGTGACACGGGAGCCGAATGGCTCAGCCGTGATGGTCGCATCCAGCGCGAATTTGCCAGCGACGACCTCACCTTTCGAGCAGACACCCTCAGACTCTTTGGCCCCCTGGATGCATTGCGGCTGCTGGGACGGCCGCGCACAAACACCGTGGATATTCCCCTGTTGTTGATGGTGGGCTCTGATGATTCGCTCGGTGGTGAACGATCGGTGCGCCGTCTTGAGCGCGCCTACCGGGAACGCGCGGGTGCCACCGACGTCACCACGCTGGTTTATCCCGATGCACGTCACGAAGTGTTCAACGAAATTAATCGCGACGAGGTTGTCGCAGACCTCCTCTCCTGGCTGGATCGGGTGGCTTCGGCGTGGGAAAAGTAGGCTGGGCTCGTGCACGCTGAATATAAGGTTCCCGGTGGGAAGCTCGTCACAGTCGACCTCGAGGTTGATCAGGGAATAATCACCCAAGCCCGGGTAGCAGGAGATTTCTTTCTCGAGCCCGATGAAGCCCTCGATGCGATTAACCACGCCCTTGAGGGCTGCCAGGCGGCAGCCAGCCACGACGATATCGAAGCTGCCGTGGCACGGGCTCTTCCCGCCGATGCCGTCCTCCTGGGGTTTTCTCCCGCCGCGGTCGCCACGGTCGTGCGGCGAGCACTCACGAGCGCATCAAACTTCACCGACTACCAGTGGGAATTTCTTGCCCCCGAGCCGCTTGAGCCACTGGAGCAGATGGCCATGGACCAGGTTCTCACCGAAGAGGTGGGTGCGGGAACGAGAGGTCCGACCCTGCGGTTGTGGGAGTGGGCAAAACCGGCTGTGGTGATCGGCAGTTTTCAGTCATTGCGCAACGAAGTCGATCTTGACGGGGCCCAGCGCCACGGTATGGAGGTGGTGCGTCGGGTCAGTGGTGGTGGCGCGATGTTCATGGAGCTCGGTACTGCCATTACCTACTCGCTCTATGCACCCTCGGACTTAGTGGCGGGAATGAGTTTTCAGGACTCCTACGCCTTCCTCGACGACTGGGTGATTCAGGCGCTGCGCGGTTTGGGAATTGATGCACACTACAAACCACTCAACGACATTCAAAGCTCGGCCGGAAAAATCGGTGGTGCCGCGCAAAAGCGCATCGGGAGTGGTGCCGTGCTCCACCACGTCACTATGGCCTACGACATGGACGGCGACCGGATGCTCGAAGTGCTGCGTATTGGCCGGGAAAAAATTAGCGATAAGGGGGTCGCCTCGGCTAATAAGCGCGTTGACCCCTTGCGCGCCCACACCGGTATGAGCCGAGAGGACATTCAAGACCACTTGGTCAACACGTTCCAGTCGCTCTATTCGCTGAGCCCCGGCGCTGTCACTGATGCTGAATTTGACCGTGCCCGGTCGCTGGCGGCCGAAAAATTTGCCACCCCGCAGTGGCTTCACCGCGTGCCGTGAGTCGGTCTGACCAGAGAGCACCCGGAGTGCTCCGCCGCAGTGTGTTGGCGGCCATTCTTGCCCTCCTGCTCATCGCCGGTATCGTCGTCTCGGCCATTACCGGACAGTTGGAGATCGCGCCCAGTCAGGTGCTCGGGTCAATTCTGGATCGAATCGGGTGGACCACGAGCCTCGCGCCTGCTGATGATGTGGTCGATGCGACGCTCTGGGTCGTGCGCTTTCCCCGAATCGCCATGGCGATTGCGGTGGGTGCTGCGCTAGCGGTGGGTGGGGCGCTGATGCAGGCCGTTTTTGGTAACCCCCTGGCTGAACCCGGGGTGGTCGGGGTGTCCTCTGGTGCCGCACTGGGTGCCTCGATTGCCATCGTGTTTGGGATTCAGTTCTCCGGCTCCGGAGTTGCCGCCCTGGCCTTCGTTGGGGGATTACTGGCGACGCTACTGGTCTACGCCGTAGCCCGAGCTGGCGGCCGAACCGAAGTCGTCACACTGCTGTTGACCGGGATTGCCATTAATGCCTTCGCCCAGGCCGGGTTGGCCTTCGTGTTGTTCTTGGCCGATACGGCCAGCCGGGAGCAGATTGTGTTTTGGCAGCTGGGGTCGCTGGCGGGCTCACTGTGGTCAGAAGTCAGCATTGTGGTTCCCCTCTTGGCTGTCGGAGTCTTTGTCGCCCTGGTGCTCGCACGTCAATTGGATGTTCTCTCGCTCGGTGAGCGAAACGCGCGACACCTCGGTGTCGACGTCGAGTCGCTGCGCATTATCGTCATCGTCTTAGTGGCGCTCCTCACAGCAGCGGCTGTTGCCTTCGCCGGCATCATCGCTTTTGTTGGACTGGTGGTACCCCACATCATCCGAATGGTTCTCGGTCCCGCCCACCGGGGACTCATCTGGGCAAGCGCCGTGGGCGGGGCGGTGTTGATGGTCTGGGCAGACCTGTTGACTCGGACGCTTGTCGAGGGAGCGGACCTCCCAATCGGTATGCTCACCGCGCTCGTTGGTGGCCCATTCTTTTTCGCCCTGCTCTATCAGCAGCGACGGCGAAGCGGGGGGTGGTTGTGATGACAGCGGTTATGGAGCTCCAACGAGTCAGTGTGGTGCGCTCGCGGCGCACGATCCTCCACGAGGTGTCGCTGGCGATCCAACCTGGTGAAGTATTTGCCCTCGTTGGTCCCAACGGGGCAGGAAAGTCGACGCTGCTGGGGGCACTATCGGGCGAAATTGCGCCCAGTGAGGGACTGGCTCTCCTCGGTGGTCGACCGACAAGCCAGTACCGCCCCAAGCCGCTGTCGCAGCAGAGAGCTATTTTGCTCCAGTCCAATCAGGTCTCTTTTCCCTTCCTGGTCTCGCAAGTTGTCGAGATGGGGCGGAATCCCTGGCTGGGTACTACGCGCTCGGATGATGACGAGAAGCTGATCGAGCAGGCTGTGGAGATGGTTGGCATCGAGGACCTTGTCAGCCGACGCTTCAATGAGCTCTCCGGCGGTGAGCGCGCGCGGGTGAGTGTGGCGAGGGTGCTCGCCCAAGACACTGATTTGATGCTTCTCGATGAACCCACGGCCGCATTGGATTTGCATCACCAAGACCGCGTGATGCGGGTGATTCGCCAGCGCGCCACCGGGACGCGTTCGGTGGTCGTCGTGGTCCACGATCTGTCGCTCGCGGCGGCCTACGCCGACCGAGTGGGGCTCATTGTCGGCGGGCGGCTTATTGCCACAGGCACGCCCGAGCAGGTGATGACCGCGCAGATACTCAGTGAGGCCTACCAGGTTGAGCTTCAGGTGATGCGAGCACCCGAT
>CBFHWA010000002.1:0-39087 GCA_965659525.1 Pontimonas sp. | reverse complement strand
ACGATGCGGTAGTAGGGCGCGTGGATTTTTCCCAGGCGCTTGAGGCGGATCTTGACAGCCACGTTTCTCCAGTCGTGATGGTGTTGGTGCCAGGCTCGCGGGACCACGTGGGGACATGGGGGCGAGAAAGCGGTGGTGGGACACATCCGCCAGATAGAGGGTCGGGCGGGGTGCTACCAGCGTCCTATTGTGTCAGATTCAGACACTCCGTGGGGACGCGGAGGCTATGACGAGCCCGGCAGGCCAAAACTGGAGCCCGGCGCCGCCGGTTCTGACCCACCCTGAAGCTCTTGGGCGCGCTTCGCCGGGTTACCCGAGCGCACCTTCTGTTTCTTGCCTTTTTGTTTACGCTTCGACTTGCCAGAGCCCGCACCAGCTCCCACCGGACCCATCCCGGGAATTTGGGGCATACCCCCTTTGGCAACCGTCTTCATCATTTTCTGCGCCTGCTCAAAGCGGGCCATGAGTTGGTTCACGTCGGTCACGCTCACCCCCGAACCCTGGGCAATGCGTTTGCGCCTCGAGGCATTGAGCAGTTTGGGTGCTCTGCGCTCGGCTGGCGTCATCGAGCGAATAATGGCTTCCGTGCGCGAGATTTCTTTATCGTCGACATTCTCGATCTGTTCTTTCATCCCGCGAGCGCCCGGGAGCATGCCCATCATCGACTGCAGCGAGCCCATCTTTTTTACCTGTTGGAGCTGGTCGAGAAAGTCATCGAGGGTGAACGTATCGGAGAGGAACTTTTGTTCCATCTCCTTTTGGGTCTCCTCATCGAAAGCCTTCTGGGCTTGTTCGATGAGCGTCATCACATCACCCAGGTCAAGGATGCGTTTGGCCATCCGGTCGGGGTGGAAGACCTCAAAGTCGTCGAGTTTTTCCCCCGTGGAGGCAAAGAGAATGTCGCGGTCGGTCACCCCCTTCACGCTGAGGGCCGCACCACCTTTTTGATCTCCGTCGAGTTTCGTTAACACCACCCCGGTGAAGTCGACACCCTCACCGAAGGCTTTTGCCGTGTGAACAGCGTCTTGGCCGATCATGGCGTCCAACACAAACAACACTTCATCGGGGTCGACGGCCTTACGGATTGCTCGAGCCTGCGCCATCATCTCGGCGTCCACACCGGTGCGACCGGCGGTATCGACAATGACGATGTCGTGGAGTTTGTCGCGGGCAAACCCGATGGAGTCTTTAGCAACCTTCACCGGATCGCCCACCCCGCTGCCCGGCTCGGGAGCAAAGACGGGAACGTCGGCCTGACCTGCCACGATTGTGAGCTGGTCGACAGCCCCCGGTCGCTGCAGGTCACAGGCGACCAGCAGGGGTGTGTGGCCCTCTGCTTTCAACCACTTCGCCAGCTTTCCCGCCAGCGTCGTCTTACCGGCTCCCTGCAGACCGGCGAGCATGATCACCGTGGGTGGGGTTTTCGCCAGCTCAAGCCGACGACCTGTTCCACCCAGGATGGACTCCAGCTCGTCCATGACGATGCTGACCACCTGTTGGGCAGGGTTGAGCGCCTTATTGACCTCATCGTCGAGGGCTTTTTCTCGCACCGACTGGGTAAACGATTTGACGACATCGAGGGCAACATCTGATTCGAGCAGCGCGCGGCGAATTTCGCGAACGGTGCCATCAATGTCGCTGGGTGAAAGCCGTCCCTTTGAGCGCAGAGAACGGAAGGTCTCGGTGAGACGATCAGAGAGGGAACCAAAAGCCATGGTGCTCCCCAGCCTACTTCAGCTGGGTTTGGGACACCCTCTGGTCGTAGGCTAGGAGGATGAAGTTGGAATTTGAGGGTTACACCCCAAGCGTTCACCCCACCGCCTACATTGCCCCCAGCGCTGACCTCATCGGACGCGTCGATATCGCCGAAGACGCCTGCGTGCTGTTCAATGCCGTCATCCGTGGTGACAGTGAGCACATCCACATTGGCCGAGGCTCCAATATCCAAGATGGTGTCGCCGTCCACGCCGACCCGGGCCACCCCGTCACCGTGGGCTCTGGGGTGAGTGTGGGACACAACGCCACCGTCCACGGCTGCAGTATCGGTGATGATTGCCTCATCGGAATGGGGGCAACCGTACTCAACGGTGCACAGGTGGGCGCCGGGAGTCTCCTCGCCGCGGGCACTGTTGTCCTGGAAGGCCAGGTCATTCCACCCGGGAGCCTCGTTGCGGGTGTCCCCGCCAAAGTCCGCCGCGAGTTAAGCGGCGACGAATTAGAGGGCATTCGTCAAAATGCCGCGAACTACCAGCGACTTCGAGCCCTCTACAGCCAAACCCCAGGAGCCTCAGACCCCTCGTAGAGCTGTTGGCTTCGCCCCGAGGCTAAGCCTCGTCGAGGAGGCTTTTGGCAAACGAGGCGGCGGAGAATCCGCGCAGGTCATCGACTGATTCGCCATCGCCGATGAGCTTGACGGCCAAACCGGTGCGCTGTTGAACACCGAGGACAAACCCTCCACGCGCTGAACCGTCAAGTTTGCTCAACACCAGCCCCGTCACACCGGCGTGTTCTAAAAACAACTCCGCCTGTGACAATCCGTTTTGACCCGTTGTCGCATCGAGCACGAGCAACACCTCGGAGACCGGCTGGAGCTTTTCAATCACCCGGCGCACTTTCCCCAGCTCATCCATGAGGTCTGTTTTGGTGTGTAAACGCCCGGCGGTGTCCACTAGTACGACATCAATTCCTTCGTCTGTCGCTCGAGTAATGGCTTGATAGGCCACGGACGCAGGGTCTTGCCCCGCCCGCTCAGGGGTGACGATTTCGGCTCCCGCCCGCGTGGCCCACACAGTCAACTGATCAACGGCGGCCGCGCGGAATGTATCGGCCGCGGCGATCAGCACGCTGCGTCCCGCCTGTCGAAGGTATTGGGCGAACTTGCCAATCGTCGTGGTTTTTCCCACACCGTTAACCCCCACCACGAGGACAACTGCGGGCCGCTCGGTCAACCGAAGGGTGGGGTCATATTCGGCCAAGTGGGATTCGATTTTCTCAATGAGCAGATCTTTCACCTCAGCCGGACGGCTTAGCCCAATTCGCTCAACGTCGGCGCGCACCTCACCGATGAGTTTTTCGGTGTAATCAACACCGGCATCGGCCAACAGGAGTGCGTCTTCGAGCTCCTCCCAGGTGGACTCATCGAGGGTCTCTTTCTGCCACAACCCCCGCAGGGCACGGCCCAGCGACCAGGACGCCATCGTCGACTACTCGCCTTCCGGAGCCAGGGGAACGACCGGAGTCTCATCTGAGGAGCTCACCGGAACATCGGATCGCTCGAGGATGGCTTGGGCGAAAATCCCCACACTCATCAAACCGGCAGCGGCGATGAGAATCCATCCGATGGCTTGCTTTCGTCCCACGACCGCCACACTACTCCGCTTTCCCACCTCCACCGGGCATCGGTCTTAGGAAGCAACCCGGGCTTCGTCTCGAACCCGCTGGCCCACCACAGCGCTCACACCGTCGTCGCGCATCGACACCCCGTAGAGGGCGTCAGCAATTTCCATCGTGCGCTTCTGGTGGGTGATGATGATTAATTGCGAATCTCGCCGCAGTTTCTCCATCACATCCAGCAGACGACCCAGGTTCGCATCATCCAGGGCTGCTTCGACCTCATCGAGGATGTAGAAGGGACTGGGCCGGGCAATAAAGATCGCAATCAGCAGGGCGACGGCTGCCAGCGAGCGCTCACCACCGGAGAGCAACGACAGTCGCTCAATCTTCTTACCCCGCGGGCGAACCGACACATCAACACCGGTCGTCAGCGGGCTGTCTGGCTCGGTGAGCGTCAACGCCCCCTGGCCGCCGGGAAAGAGCACGGGAAAAACCTCATCGAAGGCGCGTTTGGTGTCCTCAAAAGCCTGCATGAACATCACGCATCGTCTCGTCGATATCGTCAACGATCGCCAACAGGTCCTTTTTTGACGCGTCGACATCCTCGAGCTGTTCGACCAAATACTGGTGGCGTTGTTCCAACGCGTCGAACTCTTCAAGCGCCAAGGGGTTGACCCGACCCAGGGCGTCGAGCTGCTTTTGGGCTTTTGCGAGACGCTGTTGCTGTTTTTCCCGATCGAACGCCACCGGTTCGTCCTCGCCGTCGATGACGACGAGTTGGTCGGGGTCATAGTCGGCAAGAAGCTCCTCCAGGCCAAGCCCCAGTTCTTCAGAGGCCCGCTCGGTCAGCTGCTGCAGGTGGAGGTTTCGCTCGTAGATGTGCATCTCCATGGAGTGCACACTCTCTGTCATCTTGCTCACGCGCTCGCGCAGTCCCGCCTCGGTTTGTCGCAAAGACGCCAGCTTCGTTTCATTGCTCTGGCGTGCTGCTTCCGCCCCCGCCACCTGCGCGGAGGATTCTTCGACACTGCTTCTGGCGACTCGCACGAGTGCGGGGGTCAGGTGGGCAACAGCCTGAGCTGCTGCGTGAAGTTCCCGGCGCTTTGCCGCGCGCTGGGCATCCCGAGCCTGCTGCTCCACCAGAGCACGCTGCCGGGATTCGAGTTCTGCCACCGCGGATTCCTTATAACCGACGTCGGCGCGCGCTGATTCGACGGCGACCCGAGCGTCCACTTCGGCGTGCCGGGCCGCCTCGAGTGCCTCGAGCAGGGACTGGCGCGCAGCCTCATCGATATCAACGACGGGTTCTTCACCAATAGCTTCCCCCGCTTCGCGCAAACTCTCCAGCGACTCTTGTGTTCTCTGCCGCAGGGCTTCGGCCTGGTCGAGGCGAGATTGGGCGCGCTCGCGCTCAGCCCGCGCCGAATCAAGAGTTGCCGCCAAGCTCGATAGCGCCTCACTGCGTGCCGCCCGCTGGGCTTCCGACTCTCGAACCGCAGCCAAGGCCTGTTTTGCGCTCTCAGTAGCCGCGCTGGCCTCAGCCTGGGCCTTCTCCAGGGCTGCGTGGGCCCGCTCGACCTCAGTGGCGACGCGCTGGAGTTCGTGGTTTGCGCTATCGCGCTCGGCAATCAGCTCGACGGCGCTTCGTCCTTGACCACTTCCGGCTTGGACGAGTGTTCCAGAAAAGAGCTCCCCCGCTCGGGTCACAATGACAACATCATCGGGTAGATCACTCCGGCCAACCCAGTAGCGGCGAATCTCGTCAAGACTCTCGGCAATGAAGACTCGGCGCAGTACACGCACCACTCCGGCGGGGCCATCAACGACGGCGGTGGCAGGCGTGAGGCCTTCGAGTTCGAGTGCTTCAGTCTCGGGGTGGGCCTCATCAACAACGAGACTCAGGCGCTGGTCGTCATCACCACTGACCGATTCCGACAGCGACACCGCCGCCTCGCGATTTCCCACCACGAGGGCGTCAGCGAGGGCACCGAGCGCCCGAGCTACGGCTGTTTCAAACCCGGGGCTGATACTGATCAGTTCGGCCACGCGGCCACGAACACCGGGCGGGTGCTCACCCGCGAGAGCCTCGGCGTCGATCGCGAGGTTTAGGGTGTGGATCGTGGCCGCCAAGGCATCCTTTTCGCGCTCGACACGGTGGAGCTCCTGGCGCTGCTGGTCGACGCGTTCACCGGCTTCCGATTCCGCCCGCCATGCCTCCTGGAGTGCCCCCTCGGCCGTGTCGGTTGCCGATTCGGCGCCATCTGAGCTGTCAAATTGCTCTTGCTGCCACTGCAGCTCCAATTGGGCAATACGCTCATCGGCGGCCTGAACACTGGATGTGGCCCGCTGGACATCACCGGCTGCTGTCTCCAGTCGAGAAGACGCGACCGCCAGTGCCTCCTGGCGCTCACGGTTTTCTCGAAGCCACGCCTCCCGAGCGAGGCGGGCTTCGTCTGCCGTGGTGTCAAAAGCATCGAGTGCGGCGCGAGCGGTTGCGGTGTGGGCTGCGAGGTCACCCAGGGTGACTTCGGCCTGGGCGAGGACTTCACGGGCGCCATCCACACTGGTGCGGGCGTGGGCGATGTCAGCATCTGACACGGTTGCGCTCACCGTGGTTTCGTCATCAGACTGCGCCAACAGGCTCACCCGCTCAGCGGCGAGAGCGTGGAGCGAGTCGATACGCTCGGCGACTTGCCGAAGCGAGGAGTCGAGACTGCGCGCTTCATCGAGCGCGGTGGCTTGAAGCAGGCCGGAGAGTTCTTCTGCTTCGGCGACGACTCGGTCGAGTTCGGTTTGGGCCAGTGCGCGCTCACTGGCGGTTTGTCCCTCACTGGCTTGGTAGTCGGCGAGTTCTTTTTTCACCGTGGTGACCTCATCGGCCAACAGTCGGGCTTTTGCGTCGCGCACCGCCGCTTGGATGCCTTGGGCTTCGCGCGCGACGTCGGCTTGGCGGCCCAGGGGTTTGAGTTGTCGACGAATCTCGTTGACAAGATCCTTCAGCCGGGTGAGGTTTGCCTCCATGGCTTCTAATTTGCGAACCGTTTTTTCTTTCCGGCGCCGATGTTTGGTGATTCCGGCGGCCTCTTCAATGAATTTGCGCCGGTCATCCGAGGAGGCGTAGAGGACGCGGTCGAGTTGGCCTTGCCCGACAATGACGTGCATTTCCCGACCCAGGCCGGTATCCGAGAGGAGTTCTTGAACATCCAGTAGGCGACAGGGTTCACGGTTGATGGCGTATTCGCTGGCGCCATTTCGAAACAGCGTGCGCGAGATCGTCACCTCGGTGTAGTCAATCGGCAAGAGCCCATCGGCGTTATCAATCGTCAGGCTCACTTCGGCGCGACCCAGTGGGCCCCGCGACTGCGTCCCGGCGAAGATCACGTCTTCCATGGAGCCTCCGCGCAGGCTCTTGGCACCCTGTTCACCCATCACCCAGGCCAGGGCGTCCACGACGTTAGATTTGCCCGAACCGTTTGGACCCACAACGCAGGTGACTCCGGGTTCAAACTGCAGCGTGGTGGGCTCGGCGAACGACTTAAAGCCCTTAGCAGTGAGGGACTTTAGGTGCACCGACACTCCTTAGTGGCAGGGGTTGCTCCGGCCGGCCCATCGGCCCAGTCGGAAGGATTAATGTGGCCTAACCTACCGGACCCGCGGCCGCGGCTGGCAGCGTGGGCAGCGGAAAGACGAACGGTTCATAAACGCCTCGCGCACGATGGTGCGGCCACAGCGCGAACAGGGCCGACCGTTTTGACCATAGGCGTTGAGCGATTGGGAAAAATACCCGCTTTGGCCATTGACGTTGACGTATTGCCAGTCAAAGCTCGTGCCTCCCTGCTCGAGGGCGCGGGCAAAAACCTCCTGTGTTGCGCGCAGTAGCTCCAGGGCGCGGGTTTGGCTGAGTTTTTTTGCTGGGTAGTCGTAGTGGAGCTGTGCCAAAAACAGCGCCTCGTCGGCATAGATGTTGCCAATGCCGCTGGTGACGGTTTGGTCGAGAAGGACGCGCTTAATTCCGGAAGACTTTTTTCGAATCACTCGAGCAATAGCGGGTAAGTCAGCGGCGGGGTCGAGCAGATCCCGCGCGATATGAGCCACCTGGGAGGGGATTCGGGAATCCTCACTGCCACACCCGGCGGGAACACCCTCGGTGGTGTCAACGAGCGAATCGAGCGCCAGTGAGCCAAATAGCCGCTGGTCAACAAAGCCCCAGGTGATCGACTGGTCCTCGGGTCCGGAGAGCTCCAGGCACACGCGCAGGAGTGGACCAAACTGCTCGGCGTGCTCGCCCAGGAGGACCTGGCCGGACATGCCTAAATGGCAGACCAGAGCCTCGCCGCGTCGCTCGGGGGTATCAGCCAGGGGAAGCCACAGGAACTTCCCCCGCCGCACCGCAGCGCCCAACACTCGGCTGGTCAGTCCCTCAACGAAATCCTCAACCGGACCCGGGTGGCGTTTTAGCGAGCGCGGATCAAACACCTCGACGCGGTCGATATGCCACCCTGCGCTGTAAGGTTCGATGCCGCGGCGAACCACTTCCACTTCGGGTAGTTCCGGCACTTAGCGACCCCGCAACGCAGCAAGCGCATCACGCGCAGCGTTAATCTCCGAAACTTTTTTACTACTGCCCTGACCCCGCCCGACAGGTCCCGGGGAGTGCTGGGGGTGGTCGATAAACACTTCCGCACGAAAGGTCTTGTCGTGGTCAGGCCCCGTATCGCTAACGCGGTAGCGCGGTGGCGGCAGAGCTCTCGAGGCGGCCAACTCTTGAAGAGTGGTCTTGGGGTCAGCAGCCTGAGAGAAGGTGTCCGGGTTTCGAATGATGTCGCCCAGGAGTCTCTCGACGAGGTCATCTGCTGGGGCGTGACCGTGTTCGATAAACACCACACCGATAACCGCCTCCAAGGCATCGGCCAACAGCGAGGCCTTATTGCGCCCATCGGTTTGTTCCTCGCCTTTGCCCAAAAGCAAAAAAGCCCCAAGGTCAAGGCGTTTGGCCACACCCGCTAACGCCTGCGTGGACACGACGGTGGCGCGGCGTTTCGCGAGCTCCCCCTCGGGCAGGTCGGGATAGTGGCGATAGAGCAGGGCCGTGACCGCTTGGCCCAGGACCGCGTCGCCGAGGAATTCCAAGCGTTCGTTATTGGGTCCACCGTTTTCGTAGGCCCAGGTGGAGTGGGTGAGGGCATGGCGAAGTGACTCGTCGGACACGGTGATGCCCAGTGTCCGGCGCAGGCTCTCCCAGTCGGGAGGACTCATCGCCGATACGCCTCGCGCGGGCTAGGCGTCAGCGACGCGGCGGCCCTTGTACTCCATGAACAGCGGGGTGCCGTTGGAGTCTTCCACCACGTGCGCGCGGTGGGGAAGGCGATACACCGTACGACCATTTTCGGTCGTTTTGACCAGTGTGGGAATCTGGGTCTTCCACTGGGAGCGACGCGCGTGGGTGTTGGCACGTGACTTCCGGCGCTTGGGTACAGCCATGTTCTGCCTTCTTTACTCTTTCGAGGTTTTATTCTCGGTGCTGGGGGGGTTCTGGTCGACAAGCTCTCGCAGGGCATCCCAGCGCGGATCGGGGCGATCCTCAGTGCTCTCCTGCCAACCATCGGGGCGCTTTTCTCCGGTCGTCGGATCGAGCCCCGGGCAGTCAGGCGAACACATCGGCTGGAACGGCAGTTGGAGAACTACCTGATCGCGAACGATAGGGCCCAGGTCGATGGTCTCGTCGACCACGTGGTAATCGTAGCCGTCTTGGTCGGAATACGCGAATAGTTCCTGGAAATCTGCCTCAATATCGACATCGATGGGCTCCAAACAGCGCACGCACTCGGCGCGGGCAACCGTCTCGATATCTCCACTGGCGAGGATGCCCTCGTGGACACTCTCCAGCCGAGCATCAATTCTCACAACAGTGCCGTGGGCCACCTTGGCGATGGCCTCGCCCCAGTTCTCGGGACTGGCAATACTGAGCTCAACCTCGCGCATCGCGCCGGGTTTACCCATCAGATCCCGCACGGGGATCGCGAGTTCTGCGTATTCGGCCACGGCCGGGCAGTCTACCCTCTTAGTCCGGCAGGCCGTTTGAGTCGATGAAGTCTTTGACCGCTTGGGGCACATAGGGCGAAATATCGCCGCCCAGTCGGGCAACTTGGCGCACCAGGGAGCTCGACACGTGACCAAAACTGGGGTCTGGCATTAAAAACACGGTTTCGATTCCCGCCAGGTTTCGATTCACAATCGCCATCGGTGTTTCGTAGGCAACATCAGACGATGAGCGCAGGCCTTTGACCAAAACTTTTGAGCCCACTTCGACGCAGTAGTCCACGAGCAGTCCCACACTCCACGAGGTGACCGTCACACCGCTGACTCCCGCCTGACGCAGGGCTTTATCAATCAGTGACACCCGCTGAGCTATCGGCAGGAGCGCTTTTTTGTCCGGGTTGTGCACCACCACCACGTGGAGTTCGTCAAAGAGCTCACTGGCACGCGTAATAACGTCAAGATGCCCGAGAGTGAGGGGGTCAAAAGAACCGGGGACAACGCCAATGGAGCTCACGCGAAGAGCTTATCGAAGCCGGATTAACACCGCGTTACACCGCTAACTGCGGCGCAAATAATCAGCATCAACTTGGTCTAACCGACGCTCGAGGGCCAGGCTCAGGCCGGGGTAATCGGCGAGATCGGGTGAGAGCTCAAGAAGCTGCTTGGCCTCACTGCGGGCGTTATTAATTAACTCCCCATCCACAGTCACCCGAAGCAGTTTCAACCCCGAGCGACCCCCCGACTGAGTGGAGCCCAACACGTCACCCTCACGGCGCAGTTCGAGGTCGATCTGGGCGAGTTCAAAACCGTCCGTCGTGGCGGCGACGGCATCGAGTCGTTGCCGGGCAACGCTTTCAGCGGGCGCGTGGGTGACCAACAGGCACACCCCGGGCAGACTGCCGCGCCCGATTCGCCCGCGAAGCTGGTGGAGCTGGCTGATTCCAAAACGATCAGCATCCATCACGACCATCATCGTGGCATCGGGAATATCCACTCCCACTTCGATAACCGTGGTCGCTACGAGGAGGTCGATATCTCCGGAGCGAAACTGCGCCATCACCTCGTCTTTGGTGTGCGAATCCAGTCGGCCGTGGACAACGGCGATTCGCCTCGCACCCAAGAGCTCGTGGTGACCCAAGGCCTCAGCCAATTCGATGACGCCCGTGAGGGGACGCTCGGGCAGTCCCCCCTCCAGGGGTTCGACATCCTCGGGAGCGTCACTGGGGTCAATGGCCGGGGCAACAACAAACACCCGGTGTCCGGCCGCGATTTCCTCCTCGGCGCGCTGCCAGATCCGCGAATACCACCCGGGGTTATCGTCGAGGGCGACGACGTGGGTGGATACCGGCTGGCGACCGGCTGGCACACCGCGGATGGTGGAGATATCGATATCGCCAAAGACGGTCATGGCCACGGTTCGAGGAATGGGGGTCGCGGTTAACACCAGGACGTGGGGGTTTGATCCTTTGTGCCGCAAAACATCGCGCTGGGTGACACCAAAACGGTGCTGTTCGTCGATGACGACCAACCCCAGGTCATGAAACTGGGATGCGTCACTGAGCAGCGCGTGTGTTCCCACCACAATGCTTGATTGGCCAGACGCCACCATCAGCTCAGCTTTTTTTCGCTCTGCAGTTTTCATCCCCCCGGTGAGCAGGGTCGGGGCAAGCCGAGCGGCCATTTCGGGTCCGAGGGTGGCAACAATGGAACGAAAGTGCTGGGTGGCTAATACTTCTGTCGGTGCCAACAGCGCCGACTGGCCGCCGTCTTCGGCCACCTGCACCATCGCCCGCAGGGCCACAACCGTTTTACCCGACCCCACTTCCCCCTGGATGAGCCGATGCATGGGCGTGCCAGAGGCCATATCCTCGTCAATCTCGCCAACCACGGCCTGTTGGTCAGCGGTGAGCTCAAACGGCAGTGCCGCCTGGAACTGCTCGGTTAACCCACCCGCGTGCCGGGCAATGGTGCCCACGGCGCGCGCGTGTGCGCGCTGTTGCAGCAGAGCCAGTTGAAGCAAAAGAGCTTCGTGAAATCGCAGCGTGTGGCGAGCAGCCTTCCACTGGGAGTGCTCCTCAGGGCGATGAATCTGCTCAAGGGCATCCGGGAAGCTCAACAGGGATTGGCTCTGGCGAAGCTCCAGGGGAATCGGGTCCTCTGGCGGGTCGAGCTGGTCAAGAACCAGAGTGATGGCTTTGTGAATTTGCCAACTGGCCAGGGTGCCCGTTGCGGGGTAGAGGGGGATGGGTTTTTCTGCCCACGCCTGCGATTGGGCCTCACTGGGTGGTGCATCGTCGAAGAGTTCGTAGTCGGGGTGGGCGAGCTGTTTGCCCCCACGGAAGGCCGAGACTTTGCCGGCAAAAATTCCTCTCGACCCCGGCCGCAGGTCTCGAGCCCGCCACGCCTGGTTAAAAAACGTCAGTGTCAACACTCCCGTGCCATCGGTAATGACAACCTCGAGCAGGGATCCTTTGCGCTGGCGCATCGGCCGCTCCGACACGGACACCACTTCGGCAACGAGACTCACCGGCTCCCCCAGGGGAATACTCGCCAAGGCGGTCAGCTCACCCCGGCTGGCGTAGCGGCGGGGGTAGTGCTCGAGTAGCTCAGCCACGCTGCGGTAGCCAAAGGCTTTATTTAGCGCACGAGTGGTGCGCTCACCGAGGACCTCCCCCAGCGGGGTTTCGAGGGTGACAGCCACGGCTTCGAGGCTACCGGCCGAGACTGACCAGAGCGCGCTTTATCCGCCCGGTAGCGTGGAGGGGTGACGCGCATCATCGCCGGTCAAGCCGGTTCGCTCCGACTCGAGGTCCCCGCGGCGGCCACTCGCCCCACAAGCGACCGAGTCCGCGAGGCCATCTTCTCCGCACTGGAGGCACGACGCGCACTCGAAGGCGCCCGCGTTCTTGACCTCTACGCCGGCTCCGGCGCACTCGGCTTTGAGGCCCTCAGCCGCGGCGGTGCATCGCTGGTGGCCATTGATTCCAACCGCGTCGCTTTTGCCGCGCTGCAGACTAATCGCTCGACAATGCTGAGGGCTCTCACCCCCCAGCCGGCGATCACACTGATTAATAAGCCTGTCCAGCGCGCGCTCAACACTCTCGATGCGACCTCACGATTCGACCTGGTCTTCATCGATCCGCCCTACGACCTCACCCATGCACACCTGCGTTTGGATCTGGAGGTCCTTGGGGGCTTTCTTGCCGAGAATGCCCTCGTTGTGCTCGAGCGGGGCAAGAAATCCACCGAGTCGGATTGGCCCGATGGCTACGACGTCGTGGCGGAAAAAAGCTACGGCGATACTCGCGTTGTGACGCTGTCGCGGTAGGGGTCCCACCCACCGCGCTCGCGGGGTGGCGCCTGGTCGCCCACACTCACCCGCAGACCATCATCGACATACTCGGCGACCCGGCCCACGGCGACAAACCCAGCAGGCAGGCTCACATTCGGGGGAAAACAGGCGAGAAGACCGTGGTCTTCCCCGCCGGAAAGCCACGCGTCATCAACAACCGCCTCGGGGGTGAAATCAATTCGAACACCGCTGGCTTCGGCCATTCGGGTGGCATCGAGGACGAGACCATCGCTGACATCCATCATCGCCCGGGCTCCCGCCACCGCGGCTTGTGGCCCGAGGCCGAGGTCAACCCGGGGGGCAAGATGGTGGGCAACATCTGGCTGGGCTGCGAGGCTGTCGCGAATACTTCGCGGGAGGACTCCCCCGTTCTGGGCACTGGCCTGCATCAGGCTCTGGTAGCCGCGCTCAGAGCGACCGGGCTCACCGGTCACGGCGACCACATCGCCAACCCGTGCGCCAGAGCGCAGGACCGGGGCGTGACCGCGAAGTTCCCCCAGTACCGTTACCGAAAGGGTGAGCTGGTGTGACGTGGAAAGGTCTCCGCCTAACACTCCCGCATCCGGGGCCATATCGTCTAACCCTCGAGCAATGCCGCGGGCGATGCCCACCAGTTCACTCACTGGAGTGTCAGTTGGTGCGGCCAGCGCGACGATCACCCCGATTGGGCTTGCCCCCATGGCCGAAATATCGGCGAGGTTACTCGTCATCGCCTTATAGCCGATGTCGTCAGGACGCGACCAGTCGCGTCGAAAATCGGGGCCTTCGACCATCATGTCGCAGGTGGTCACCACTTCGGCCGCGTTGAGGGTGACAACGGCTGAGTCATCGCCTGGTCCTACCTGCAAGTGAGACGATCCGGGCAGGAGGGGAAGAATTCGGGCGAGGACTCCCCGCTCTCCCACCTGCGCGAGGGTAAGTTCTGGCTCAAAGCGACCGGACACACCCCCACGCTAGCCTGAGTGGGATGCGTAGACGCGACACCGCACTGGCTGCCATTGCTGTTCTGGCACTGGGCCTTTCGGCGTGCGCACCCACGGTTCGACTCCAGGCAGCGCCCGAGGCAAACGCCGTGGAGTGCGCCAATATGATGGTCCGCCTGCCCGATGCGATCGGGGAATTGCAGCGCCGCAGCGTCGATGCCCAATCGACGGCCGCCTACGGCGATCCCACCGCCGTCATTGTTCGCTGCGGACTAGCCCGGCCCGCGCCCTCCGTTTTGCCCTGTGCCACTGTCGACGGCGTCGATTGGCTGATCGACGCCTCCGACCAACCGCGCTACGTCTTCACCAGCTACGGGCTAGAACCCGCCACGGAGGTGATTGTCGACTCCGAGCGCGTCTCGGGAACACAGGCCCTCCAAGACCTCGCCGGAGCCGTGGCCAGCCAGTCCGCTCCCCTCGCGCAGTGTCTCGGCGCGGAGGATGTCTTTTCTCAGTAGACGCGTGAGCTAAGCGCTCATCCCGGTGAGCTTGCCGGCGATGCCCCCGGCAGCCTTGAGGGCGATGCCCTGGGAGAAGCCCGCCTGAGGCCAGCGGATTCGACGCTCCACTGCCTCGCGCAGAGCATCGGCTAAGACCTCTGCCGGTGGCCTCGTTGGTGACCACAAATACAGCGACATCGCCCCGGGAATCGTGTTGACCTCGTTGACATAGACCCGGTCATCGGCGGGATTCCACAGCAGATCGACACGAACAATGCCGCTGAGCCGGGTCACTTCGGCGACCTGGCGCGCCAACACCTGGGCTTGTTGACTCACCGTGTCGGGAACCTGGGCGGGAAACTCCCGCGGCGCATGGGTCAGACCCGCACCACCCGAGCCTTGGAGGTATTTCTCCTGGTAGCTATAAACCCCACTGCCAGCCTGATCCCCGCGCAGGGGTTTTTCCAGCGCGGTTAGCTCCAACTCGGGGTAGGTACGAAACGAGATATTGAGGTCGACGACTGACTCGAGATACGGCTCAATCACGGCACCGTTTTTGAGGTGGGGACTGGATTGAGCAAGCGAGCGCGCAGTGTCGAGATCCTCAACGATTTCGATCCCAATCGATGAGCCACCGAAGCGAGGCTTGACGATGTAGGGCCCGGGAAAGTCGGGAGTGTGTGAGTCGCTAACGTGCTGGCGAGAAAGAGTGGGAATACCGGCGTTGACCAGCAGGCCCGCGAAGGCGAGTTTGTCCATACCGACAGCACCGGCGTAAAGACTCGAACCGGTGTGGGCAATACCCAACTGTTCGAAAACGAATGCGGCCCCGCCACCTTCGCCGCCACCGCCGTGGAAACACAGCAGCGCCGCATCCACGTCGAGGGCTTTTTGACCTAGACCCTTCTTTTGGAATATCCCGGGCTGATCGCCCAGTCGCACATCAAGTTCCTTCGACCCCGAGGGGATTCCCTCCAGGTAGTCCTTCGCCTCGGTGTTGGCGCCGACGGCGACCCAGGCGCCACTGGGGGCGAGGTAAATCGGCTGGACGTCGTGACCGGCCTCACGCAAAATACGCTCGGCCTGCAGGCCCGTGAGGATGGAAATTTCGTGCTCGGGACTGGGGCCCCCAAAGACGACCGCCCACCGACCGGTTGCATTCATCTGGTCTGACCCTCCCGGTTCCGACCAGCTGGTTTAGGGGTAGTGGTCGGGTAAATCGTTCTCGTAGAGAATAACGTCACCGGGCCCAGCCTCTTGGAGCACCGCACCAACGGCCTCATCGCGTCGCAGGAACACCGGTGATAAGCGACCGGCCCCAGCCAGGAGGGCTCGTCGGTTAGTCAATCCCACGGCGAAGCAGGTTCCCCCCGCATCGCGGATCGCTTCACCGAGTTGCTTATTGCGTTGAAACTGCAGGGAACCAAGCTCCACCATCCCCGGGGTGACGACAAAGAGCTTCCCCCCGCGCTGGTTAGCTAACTGCTTGGCACCCTCCAGTGCCCGTGCTGCCCCCGGGGGGTTGGCGTTGTAGGTGTCATCGATGATGGCCACCCCGCGTTCGGTCTCGGAAAATTCCGCCCGGTGTGAGGCGGTGGGCAGGGCCTCCAACGCCCCAAGCGCCTGGGCGGCGGGGACATCCAGCGCCCACGCGATTCCCAATGCCACGGCAATGTTCACCCCGTGGGATAGCAGGGGAATCGAAGTGGGGGTTGATTCGCCCCCCGGCCCGTAGCGCACACTCCCCGCCTCGGGGTCGAGGCTGACATCAGCAGCCTCACCGGTTGCACTGACGGTGACCACCAGCGTCCCGCGGGCGCGGCAGGTGTCAGCCAGCGCGACGAGCTCTGGTTGATCACCCGGGAGAACAACCACCGACGCGTTTTCGGTGATCTCAGATTTCGCGCGCAAGATCGCCTGGTGTGAGCCCAGTCGTTCGTAGTGGGCTTCGCCAATGGTGGTGATGGCCGCAATATAGGGCGGGAAATGCTGGGAGAGTTCGCGAATACGCCCCTCGGCATTCATCCCCATTTCGGCGACAAACACTTCCGTGCCGGGGGTGAGTTTGTCGTTAATGGAACGGGAGAGTCCCATGAGGTTGTTGAAACTCGCGGGTGAGGCAACCACCTGGTAGCGGCTGGCGAGAATCTGAGCGGTGTAGCCCTTCGTGGAGGTTTTACCGTAGGAGCCGGTAATAGCGACGATTTGGGGGCCGACTTTGCCGAGTTTTTGTTGAGCATCGCGTAGGAAGGGTTTTTGTAACGCCCGCTCCACGGGCCACAGCAGAGCCAATGACAGATCGGTTACGAGTGCTTGGAGAATAACGGGAACCAGCGCGCCAGCTGGTCCTAAAAACCAGGCCGAGGCTGCCGCGAGAGCCAGCAGCACAATGGTGTTGAGCACCAGGACGCGAATGAGCCGCGGCGTCCACGCCACGGGCTTCGTCTCACCTGTCACCGGCATACGCCACGGTGCGAGCGCGGCCACCAGCGGAGCGGCAACGACTAACCAGGCGGCCACACCGAAGCCATAAGGGATCGCGAAATAGCCGATCAGTGCCAATCCAATACCCAGTGCCCACCAGGCGATGCCCAGGGGTCGGCGCAACAACCACAGCCGCTCAATGCGACTGACTTCGCCGGGCAAGTACTGCACCCGCTGGGCGACGCGTAACCAGCGCAGCTGGCCGATGATCAGCGCCGCACCCAGAGATAGGGCGGTGACGATGACGATGGTCTCGAACCAGATCACCCGATCACTGCTCCTCTATGCCCACCACTCGCGTAATGGCCTCTCGTAGCGCCGCGACCAGTGTGGCATCGAGCAGGTGCTCCGAGCCGTCTACCACGCGCAGAGCACCCTGGGGCAAAACCTCGAGGGTCTTACGCGCGACCTCCAGTGGTGCGGGCTTATCGTGCTGGCCCCACACCAGCTCAACGGGCATCGTCAGTTTCGCGGCGTCGTCGAGGTAGTCCTCGGCGACCGTTTTGACCAAAATCTCGCGCATCACCCCGGAGGCGGAGCGGTAGTCGGCGGAGCCAAAGGCCCGCCGGGCACGCTCGAGCCTGGCCTCACTGACCAGCCCCACTCCCCGCAAAAATCTCAGCAGCACATAGCGCGGGTCGGGTCCTTTTGCCGGATGAAGCTTCGTCATCGGCACACCGGTTAACACCACGCCGCGCACCCGGGTGGGGTGTTTGGCCGCTAAGCGAACGGCGACGCGACCACCAAAGGAGTGGCCCACCAGAACCGGGGGGTGCTCGGCATCGAGTGCGGGAAGAAGCCAGCGGGCGTAGTCAGCTGGGCTCCAGGCCATCTCGGGCGGGTCAACCACCCCGAAGCCGGGAAGTTGCACGGCTGCTGCAGAAAAACCCTCGAGGACATCGCTAAAGTCCGCTGCCGAGCGGCCCCAGCCGTGCAGGGCGATGACATCAAGGGGGCCCTGACCGAAACGCTCGGCGAGAACGGAGCCTTGGGCTAGCGATACGAGCACTACTCCCCCTGAGGCTCGTCGGAATCGGTCGCCAAATGGGGGGCCAGTTCAGCGGGGTCGAGCTGGCCCGCGAGGACCTGCTGGACCTGCAGCACGATCGGCATCGACACTCCTCGCGACTGTGCGAGGTCCAAAACGGGGGCGACTGCTTGGAGGCCCTCGGCGGTTTGGTTCATCCGGCGCACCACGTCGTCGAATGCGTAGCCTTGGCCGAGCAGACGCCCCGCCGTGTTGTTGCGCGAAAGCGGTGATTCGCAGGTGGCAATCAGATCACCCAGCCCGGCCAGTCCCGACATCGTTTGGGCTTCGGCGCCAAACGCCGCAGCGAAGGCACTAATTTCGGCCAAGCCCCGGGTGATGATGGAGGCTTTCGTGTTCTCGCCATAGCCCACACCATCAGCAATCCCCACGGCAACGGCGATGAGGTTTTTTAACACTCCGCCAAATTCTGTTCCGACCACGTCGTAGTTGACGAACATCCGAAAGTAGGCGGTGGTGGCCTGTCGGGCCACTTCGGCCGCCGTTTCCGGGCTGGCCGAGGAGGCAACAGCCGCCGTGGGTTGTTCTTTCGCAATTTCCAGTGCAAGATTCGGCCCACTGACCACAGCGATGCGGTCGCCGTCCACACCGGTGACCTCCTGGATCACCTGGGACATCCGAAGACCACTTCCCGCCTCAACGCCTTTCATCAGGCTCACCAAGACGGTCTCGTGGCCCAACAGGGGTGTGAGCGCTTCGAGGTTGCTGCGCAGGCTCTGACTGGGAACAGCGAGATAAATCGTCCGCGCCCCCGCCACAGCCTGGTGCAGGTCGTGGTGTGCCATTAACGCGCGGGGAAGGTTGATCCCCCGTAAATAGTCGCTGTTGCGACTGGTCTCAGAAATCTCCCGGGCCAGCTCTGGGCGTCTGGCCCAGATCGTGACCGATTCGCCCGCGTCGACGAGAATCTTGGCAAAGGTGGTGCCCCACGACCCCGCTCCGATGACCGCGATATCACTCACGATGACCTCCCCGGTTCAATCGATTGTGGTTGGTAAATGGTTTCTGGCGCCGACTGCCCGCGTAGCTGTGCAACGAGTTGCTGAATAGCGAGCATGAGCTCGTTTGTGGCCTCCTCGAGCACCTCGCGGGTCATTGGCTGGTCTCGGTAGCGCTCCAAATCGATGGCCTGCCCGACAACCACCGTAATTCGGGGCCGTGGCCACACCCGGATCGACTTTCCATACCGGGCCATCAGATCCTGTGTTCCCCAGTGGGCGGCTGGATAGAGAGCGATCCCCGCCTCGAGGGCCATGCGCACCGCACCGGTTTTGCCCTTCATCGGCCACAAGTTTGGCTCCCGGGTGAGTGTCCCCTCCGGGTAGACGATGACTCCCTGGCCACGCTGAATCAACTGGTGGGCGGCATCGAGCGCGCCCGTTGTTGACGCCCCGGTGCGCTCAACGGGGATTTGGCCCATTTTTCGTAAGTAGGCACCGAGGATGGGCACTCGAAAAAGCGACGCTTTTGCCAAAAACCGCGGGGTTCGTCCCAAACGCCACACCGCAACACCCATCACCACCGGGTCAATTTCGCTGTGGTGGTTGGGCGAGACGATAAACGCTCCCGTCTGGGGCAAAGATGAACCGGGTGTGATTTTGAGGGTGACAAAGGTACGAAAAATGGGCAAGATGATGCCCGCTGTGATTCGCCACCACAGACCGGGGCCGCGCGAGCTGGCCACCTGCCTAAGCCCTCAGCTCGAACGAGGCTCCCAGCGCGTCGAGCTTGTCCCAGAGGTGTTCATAGCCGCGGGAGATGATGCCCACATTGCTCACGACCGACTCGCCCTGAGCAGTGACCGCGGCGATGATGTGGCTAAAGCCCCCGCGCAGGTCGGGTACTCGAATATTGGCACCCGTCAACGGCGTCGGCCCGGTGATCACGGCGGCTTGCTCCAGCGGCCGGCGCGGTACGCGCCGGGTAATACTGGCAATACCCTCGTTGTGAACGGTGATCTGGGCTCCCATGTCGACGAGGGCATCGGTGAAACCAAAGCGTTTCTCGTAGACCGTTTCGTGCACAATCGACTGGCCTTCAGCCTGGGTGAGAGCCACCACCAGGGGCTGTTGCCAGTCGGTCATAAATCCGGGGTGAACATCGGTTTCGACGACGACGGGCTTGAGTTGGCTGCCGGGGTGTCGAAACTCGATACCCTCATCCGAGACGGTGAACTCACCGCCGACTTTGCGATACACGTTGAGGAAGGTCATCAGCTCCAGCTGACGAGCGCCTCGGACGAAAATCCGTCCCCGCGTTGCCAGCGCCGCGGCCGCCCAACTGGCCGCCTCGTTGCGGTCGAAAATCGCGGTGTGCTGGTAGGCGTGAAGCGAATCGACCCCCTCAATGAGGATGGTCCGGTTGGTCTCCACCGAAATGATGGCGCCCATTTTTTGGAGCACCTGAATGAGGTCCATAATTTCTGGCTCAATCGCGGCGTTGGCGAGTTCGGTCACACCCTGAGCGCGAACAGCGGTGAGCAGCACCTGCTCGGTTGCGCCCACGCTCGGGTAGGGCAGTTCGACTTTCGCGCCAACCAGGCGGTGCGGGGCCCGAAGGGCGATCCCTTCTGGTGTTTTATCGACCACTGCGCCAAAGGCGCGGAGCGCATCGAGGTGGAAGTTAATGGGCCGATCACCGATATGACAGCCGCCCAAATCGGGGACGAAGGCTTCGCCGAGCTGGTGGAGCAGTGGGCCACAAAACAAGATCGGAATCCGGCTCGAGCCCGCGTGGGCATCAATTTCGGCGAAGTGCGCGGACTTGACCCCCCGCGGATCGAGCGTGAGTTCCCCGGGTGCGGTATCCGTAACCTTGACGGCGTGGGCTTCGAGGAGACCTCGGACAACAGCGACATCTCGGATGAGGGGAACATTTCCCAGGACACTGGGCTCATCGGCGAGCAAAGCAGCGACCATTGCTTTGGTCACCAAGTTCTTGGCACCGCGGACACCCACGTCACCCACGAGGGGCTTGCCGCCGTGGACGGCGACGACGTCGGCGTCCTCAGGGGAGATCGCCTGGGGCGTCGCGGCGGCAGCTGCCGAGACCGGATTCACTTAGCCTCCCTGGACGGGGAGAGTGCGAGGACGCCAAGAATCGCGAGTGGATTCGAAGCGTTCGATCGCGTCTTCGTGCCGGAGGGTGAGGCCAATGTCGTCTAATCCCTCCATTAATCGCCAGCGCGTGTAGTCGTCGATGTCAAACGGCGCCGATACCGTTCCACACCGTACCTCACGGGCTGCCACATCGACGGCTACTTCCATCCCCGGGTGTGCCTCGAGTTGGGCCCAGATGCTCTCGACGATCTCCTGGGGCACTGTTGCCACAACGAGGCCCTGTTTCCCGGCGTTGCCGCGGAAAATATCGCCAAAACGCGAGGAGACGACGGCGGCGAAACCAAAGTCGCGCAGCGCCCACACGGCGTGTTCCCGGGACGAGCCGGTGCCAAAATCGGGTCCCGTCACCAATACCCTGCCCTGGTTATAGGGCGGGGTATTGAGGATGAAACTGGAGTCTTGGCGCCACTCATAAAACAGTGCATCGTCGTAGCCGGTTTTGGTAACGCGCTTGAGAAACTTGGCGGGAATGATTTGGTCGGTATCGACCGTGGAGCGTCGCAGCGGAACCCCAACGCCTTCGACCAGACTGACAGCGTCCATTAGGCACCCACCTGTGCAACCGAGTAGGAGGGAATCTCCAGTCCCAGATCTGAGGGGCTCGAGAGCGTCCCCCGAATGGCGGTGGCCGCGGCGACCAGCGGTGAGACCAGGTGGGTGCGCGCACCGCGGCCCTGGCGACCTTCAAAGTTCCGGTTGGACGTCGACGCGGCGCGCTCCCCGGGCTGGAGCTGATCGGGGTTCATTCCCAAACACATCGAACAGCCCGCAAAGCGCCATTCAGCACCAAACTCTTCAACGACTCTGTCGATGCCTTCAGCTTCTGCCTCCAGGCGCACACGCGCTGACCCGGGAACCACCATCACGCGCACGCCGTCTGCTTTTTTCTGGCCTTTGATGATGGAGGCAAACGCCCGCAGGTCATCCAGCCGGGAGTTGGTACACGAACCCATAAACACCACGTCGACGGGGATGTCTTTCATTGCGGTGCCCGGCGTGAGGTCCATGTATTCCAGGGCGCGCTCGGCGGCTGTGCGATCGACCTCACTGCCGAAGCTGGCCGGCTCAGGAATCGTCTCATTGAGCGGCACCCCCTGACCCGGGTTGGTCCCCCAGGTCACAAACGGCTCCAGCGTGTTGGCATCGAGGAACACTTCGGCATCAAACACGGCCCCGTCGTCGGTGCGCAAGGTTTCCCAGTAGGCACGCGCCTGCTCCCAGTCCTCGCCGGTGGGCGCATGCGGGCGACCTTTGAGGTAGTCGTAGGTGGTCTGATCGGGCGCGACCATTCCCGCCCGGGCCCCCGCCTCAATGGACATATTGCATATCGTCATCCGGCCGTCCATCGACAGTGACCGAATCGCACTGCCGCGGTATTCAATGACGTAGCCCTGGGCTCCCTGGGTGCCAATTTGGGCGATCACCGCGAGGATGATGTCCTTCGCGGTCACACCGGGGCGAAGCTCACCCTCGACGGTGACGGCCATTGTTTTAAACGGCGCCAGCGGCAGGGTCTGCGTGGCCAGGACGTGTTCGACTTCGCTGGTGCCAATCCCGAAGGCCATCGCCCCAAACGCACCGTGGGTGGAGGTGTGCGAGTCTCCGCAGACGACGGTAATTCCCGGCATCGTCAGCCCCAGCTGGGGGCCCACGACGTGGACAATTCCTTGTTCTTTATCTCCCAGCGAGTGCAGTCGAATCCCAAACTCTTCGGCATTTGTGCGCAATGCGGCAACCTGCTGGCGCGAATTGGGCTCAGCGATGGGCTTATCGATGTCGATTGTGGGAGTGTTGTGGTCTTCTGTCGCGATGGTGAGATCCGGGCGGCGTACGGGCCGTCCAGCCTGGCGCAGGCCATCAAAGGCCTGCGGGCTGGTTACTTCGTGCACCAGGTGAAGGTCGACATAGAGAAGGTCAGGCTCACCGTTGTCACCTTTTTTCACCAGGTGATCGGCCCAGACCTTTTCAGCCAGGGTCCGCGGTGTGTTCTGGGACATCTGCCGCTCCTCCACTTCTGTCCTCAAGCGCCCTAGTTTACCGCGGCTTAGCTGGCTGTGCCGTGGTCCACCCGTTCGGGCTCTGACTCTTGCTTTTCTGCCCGCTGGTTTTCGCGCCGAAGCTTCCACAAACTCGCCCCCACCGCGATGGCCATCGCCGAAATGATCACCCCGAGTGATTCCCAGGTGCCAATCACGGGTACCCAGTCGACGTGCTCACCGTTATTAATAAACGGCAACTCATTGCCGTGCAGGGCGTGGAAGACGAGCTTGACGCCGATAAAACCGAGGATGGCGCCAATGCCGTAGTGGAGGTATTCGAGTTTGTCGATGAGGTCACCCAAGAGGAAGTAGAGCTGGCGCAGCCCCATCAGGGCGAAGACGTTGGCAGTAAAGACGATGAAGGGGCTTTCGGTAATGCCATAAATTGCCGGGATGGAATCCACGGCGAAGACGACATCGGCAGTGCCAATGGCGATAAGCACAACGAGGATAGGGGTCCAGCGTTTTTTGCCATCTTCGGTGATGCGAAACTTCATGCCGTCGTAGGTGTCGGTGATGTCGATACGTCGACGCAGCAGGCGGATGATGGCGTTTTCACGTTGGACGTCGTCCTCGCGGCCACTGAAAATCTGTTGAACGGCAACGACAATCAGAAACGCGCCAAAGACGTAGAAAATCCAGCTGAAACTCTCAATCAGGGCTGCCCCCAACAGGATAAAAATCCCGCGGAAGACGATGGCTAAGAGGATGCCGACCATGAGGATTTCCTGCTGGTATTTCCTCGGCACCGCAAACGACGCCATGATCAGAACAAAGACGAAGAGGTTATCGATCGACAGGCTGTATTCGGTCACCCAACCGGCGAGGAATTCTGAGCCGTATTTTTCTCCCGAGAAGACAAACATCGCCCCGGCGAAAACCAGCGCCAAGGCCACATAGAAGCTCACCCACAACGCCGACTCTTTTGTCGAAGGAACGTGGGGACGCCAGAGAACTCTCAATAAATCGAGGATCAATACCAGGCTCAGCACCACGAGCGAGCCCACTTCAAACCACAGGGGGATGTCTAACTCCACTGTTCACACCTCACAGATCGTTAACGATGTCGGTGTCCGAACGTCTCTCCCCAGGTGCTGGCACCTGTTACTAACCGAGGTGCTCACGCGCGCCCGAGTTGACGATTAGTAAAGCCGGGATACTCCCCTTAGAACCACCCCAGCATAGGACCCTCGGTGCGAATCCGGGAACATGCCACCAACAGGGGTGTTGATTTTTCGTTGCGGGGGCAGGATTTGAACCTACGACCTCTGGGTTATGAGCCCAGCGAGCTACCGAACTGCTCCACCCCGCGGCGTGAAACCCACACTACCACGGGGCTGGAGTCAGTCGATAATGCGGTTATTCGCTAAACAGCAGTGCCCGCTCGAGCGCTTCGGTCAGGCGACGGTCGGCTTCTGCCGCGGCAACGAGGTCGTTGTTGCGGTAGGCGGCCTCACGGTCAGCAAGAGCGTCGCGCGCGTCCTGCAGCGCCGCCTCGAGGCTTTCCTCGATTACCGTGCCGGGACCCTCATCGGCACCCTCGTCGACTCCCGCGTCTGGGGCAGGGGTCGGCTCGGGGGCTGGTTCTGGCGAAGGCTCAGGTGCTTCACCCGAATCGCCGTCACCGTTAATCGCTCCGACGTCGCCGGCCTGGGCTCCAGAGTCTCCACCGAAGAGATCGTCCAGGGCCTCATCCAGGGTGTCTTCGAAGGCGATTCGGTCACCGAAGGACACGAGAATCTTTCGAAGCAACGGATACGAGGTCTCACCGGTCGAACGGACGTAAACCGGCTGCACATAGAGCAGACCACCGCCCACCGGTAGCGTCAACAGGTTGCCCGAGATCACCTCGGTCTGGCCCTGACGCAGCAGGTTCAACTGCTGGCCGACTTCGGCATCCGAGTCGAACTGGGCCTGAACCTGACCGGGACCAGGAATTGTCGTCTGTTTGGGCAGCCTCAGCAGCGTGAGCTTGCCGTAGTCGTCCCCGGCATCCGCATTGGCTGCGAGGTAACCAAAGATGACGTTTCTGGTTGCCTCACCGGTCGCCCGCGGGATAAAGGTTGAGTAGAGCGAGAAGTTCGGCTCATCGGTTCCCGGCACCTGCATCGTCAAGTAATACGGCGGCTGCAGGGTGGGAGCTGCGGGGTTAGACACCGGGTCGTTGGGGGTGACCCACTCGTCTTCTGAGGAGTAGAACGTACCCGAATCGGTGACGTGGTAAGCGCCGAGGATGCTGCGCTGAATTTTGAACAGGTCAGACGGATAGCGCACGTGCTGGAGCAACTGCTCCGACATCTCGTCTTGGTCACGCAACGTATTGGGGAACACCTCAGACCATGCCCGCAGCAGCGGGTCCTCTGGCTCCCAGGCGTAGAGAACAACCTCGCCGGTGTAAGCGTCAACAGTCGCCTTCACGGAGTTTCGCACGTAGTTGACCGTGTCAAAAGCCAACTGCGGTGCCGGGCGATAGGTATCGGCAATCGCTTCGGAAATCTGCAGCGGAGTCGCATACGGGTAGTCAGCGGTCGTGGTGAAACCATCAACGATCCACACCACACGACCATCGACAACCGCCGGGTAGGGGTCGTTATCGAGGGTCAAATAGGGCGCCACCTTTTGGACACGAACCATCGGGTCGCGGTCGTAGAGGATTTGCGAATCAGAGTTAATGGCATCGGAGAGCAGGATCTGTTCCGACTGGAACTTCAGCGCATAGAGCAGCCGGCCGAAAGCGGTCCCCACTGACGGGCCACCCTCACCCGAGTAGGTGTAGGTCTGGTTGTTTTCTTGACCCTCACCACCGGAGGGGAAGTCCAACTCGAGCTCCGGCGCGCCCTCGGGAGCTCCGACAATCGAATACTCTGGCGAGTTCTCACCGAAGTAGATTCGCGGTTCGTACTCACCGAGTGTCTCTGAGACCGGGATTCCCGACTCAATGAACTTCGGCTGACCATCGCTGGTGCGCTGGTTTCCGTAAGCAGCCACCAATCCGTAGCCGTGGGTGTAGACGATGGTGTTGTTGTACCAAGACTGAGACGCCAGGCCATCGAGGTTTAGTTCACGCACAGCCAACACCGTGTCGGTGCGCTCACCGTCGACGTCGTAGCGCCCGACATCGAGGAAGCGAGGGAATTGGTAGTACTGACGGAACTGCTCGAGCTGTGAAAACGAGTCGGTCACCAACGCTGGGTCGATGATGCGGATGTTGGCAGCCGTTTCCGCGTCTTGGCGCAGTGCGCCCGCGCTGGCTTCGGTCTCGGCCTGGTAGGGAATTTCGACAATGCCGGAAACGCCGTAGGCGTCACGGGTGGCCTCGATATTGCGATCGATGTAGGGCGCCTCCAGTGTGCGAGCACTGGGGTCGACCTGGAAGCGCTGGATCACAAACGGGTAGGCCTGGCCGATGACGATGCTCGAGACGATGAACAGACCAGTTCCCACAATGGCCGGACGCCAGCGGCCGATGATGGCCGTGACGAGGAACAAAATCGCGACCAGCAGCGCGACTCCCGCGAGGATGGCCCGCGAGGGAATCGTGGCGTTGGATTCGGTAAATCCCGCACCGAAGGGCAAGAATCCGCCACTGGGTGAAACCAGCGCGTCGTACTGCTGCAGCCACAAACCGAGGGTCTGAATCAGGAAGTAGAGCACACCGAGAACAGCCAGCTGGATACGCATGATGCGCGAGATCCGCAGCTCCCGGCCGTCTAGGGAAATGGCTCCGTAGAGAAACCCGGTCGCCGCTGAGGCAATCGCAGAGGTGATGAGTACGGCGCTGGCAAAACCGATAACCGCGAGGTAGACGGGAAGCTCGAAGACGAAGAACCCGACGTCTTGGCCAAATTCGGGGTCGCTCACCCCAAAAGGTGCGCGGTTTAACCAGAGCAAGAACTGCGGCCAGGCATTCGCCGAGGCCAGACCCGCAAAGACACCCAGCAGTGCGGGGATACCCAGCATTGCCACTCGGCGAAGCGGGTCAATGAGCTGGCGGTAACGATCAAGCTCATTTGAGAGTCGCGCATAGACCGGGCGGAACCGATAGGCGATATCGATGGCAATGCCAACGGGAATGGCCATCGCCAAAAACCCGATGACAAACATCGCGGCAGTGGCAAACCACTGGGTCAACAAAACGTCGAGGAAGCCCAACTGGTCAAACCACAACACCTCCGCGTAGAGCGAAGCAAAAATGAAAAACGCGATCACGATAGCGGCGAGAACACCGATAGTGACCCCAAGAGTCACACGCGAACGGTTAGGGGCAGCGCCAGTGGTTTGAGACACGCAGAAACTCCTTGTGGGGGTTGGGCCGGCAACAGTCTACAAAGGTCGGACACTCAGCAGGCTGGGACTTCCCTGGGGCACGTGCGTCACGGGGATCATTCGCACTGGGCAACGGGCTGGTCGGCCATTGCGGCCTCAAGCGCCGAAACCGCATCCGAGAGGGTGTCGACAGGAATCACCGTGATTCCACCCGGCGCGAGACCGTCGAGATCGGCGCAGTTATCCCGGGGGATAAGAAACCATTCCGCCCCGGCGTTGGCAGCGCCATAGGCCTTGTGCCGGATGCCTCCGACCGGGCCCACCTCACCCGAGGCGGTAATGGTGCCTGAGCCTGCGACGCGCAAACTGCCGGCAATGTGTTCCTCCGTGAGTTTTTCCACCAGGCCCAGCGCGAACATCAAACCAGCGCTGGGACCGCCCACACTGCCCAACTCGATATCGATCGTGAGGGGAAAGTCATAGATACCCGAGACCAAAACGCCAATGACGGGAATGGGGGTTTCACCCTCAGACATCCGAGGAATCACTTCAACACTCACCGTTTGGCCCTCGCGCTCGACGACGAACACCATGGGCGCTTGGACGCCGTTATCGGCGATAAATCCGCGCAACTCAGTGACATCGCTCACGAGGCGGCCGCCGGCTTCGACGATGATGTCGCCGGCGTCAATCACACCCTCACTGGGGCCACCGTCTAACGTGTCGGCAACCTGGAGATAGCTCTCGAAATCAATATCGAGATACGACAGGGCCGCCGCGATTGACTCCTGTTGGGAGTTTTCCATCTCAATGCGAGCAGCTTCGCGGTTTGCCTCCAGGGTGAGCCCCGGGGGGAAGGCCTGGTCAACGGGGGTGAGGCTTCGTTCGGGAGATATCCACGCGCCCACAACCTCCACCCAGGACGGTAGCGACTCGGGGTTTCCCACTCGGGTGACCGTGGTAAGGCGCAACTGCGCACGTTGGTCATACTCGGGCTGATCGGGAAGGCTAATCAGCGGAATGTCTTCATCATCGACACTCACTGTCCCGAGGGTGTCGTAGGTGGGCCCGGGCCGGTCAATCACGTAGGGCGCCGGGAGGAGGCTGAGGATAACGGCGACCAACACGGTGGCCGATAACAGGGCCCACCCTGCCCGTCGCGAACCATCGCGCAGGCTCGCGCGAGGGTCAGCATCGCTGAACAAACTCATCCGTGTGCTCCCGCCCAATTGCGTGGCCAGTGTAACCACCCCGCACAGGCCAAGCCAGAACGCGATGCTCAGGGCGAACAGCTTCTGGCCCATGCGAACATCCCGATAGCGTGGGGGCATGGCTGCGGATGATGCGCGCGATGACGGCACGCCGGATCCCAATGAGTGGATTCGCGATGCGATTCGCCGGATGTTTGATGGTGACCAGGGTTTTGACCCAGAAGAGCTCGCCCGGGCAGCCGGTTTCAGTGGAGATGTCAGCCAGCTCCAGGGCATGGTCGAACAGTTTGCGACCGGGCTCACCGGGGCGATGAACAACTCAGAGGCCACCGCGAGAAACCACGCTGTCTCCGTTGCCGCCGATGGCGCCCGCAGCGTTGACCCGGACCGGGCAGAGCGCATCGCCGGAATGCTCTCCACCGCCGCCGTCTGGCTCAACGACGTCACCGATATGACAGAACCGGGCGGCCGCCCACTGTTGATGACCCGTCAAGACTGGGCTCGGGCAACCCTGCCGGTGTGGCAGGAGATGTCCGAACCAGTCTCCAACGCTCTCGCTCGAGCCATTGCCGAGATCATCGAGGACCAAGCTCCGGAAGAAATTAAGGGGGTGTTGGGCGGCTCGCCGATTCTCGGCACCATGACCACCAGCTTGTTTCGCCTCCAGCTCGCCGGTGTAGTCGGACGGCTGTCCCAAGAAGTCATCTCCGGCGGTGATATCGGCATTCCTCTGATGCAGGGCTCGGACGACCACGACGTGCGCGCAGGGTTACTGCCGCAAAACATTGACCAGTTTGCCGAGGGCCTGGGGGTGGGGCCCGAGGAGGTCGACCTCTACGTGGCCATCCGCGAGCTCGCCCACCAACGACTCTTTCGCCACGCTCGCTGGCTGCGCCTGCACGTGTTGAGCCTGGTGGGTGACTTTGCCCGCGGCATTCACATCGACGGTGACAAGTTGATGGACCTCGCCGAATCAATTACCCCCAGTAACCCGGAAGAAATTTCCAAGATTCTCTCCAGCGGTGCTCTGCTGCCCGATCGCACCGACAGCCAAGAGCGAGCCCTGGTGCGGCTGGAGACGATGTTGGCGCTGATCGAAGGATGGGTCGACCACATCACCCGCCAGGCGACAAACCGGCTACCCGATGCGGACAAAATTGCTGAAGCCATTCGTCGCCGCCGGGCCACGGGCGGCCCCGCTGAACACGCTTTTCAGACGCTCGTGGGCCTCGAGCTTCGCCCCCGGCGGCTTCGCGAAGCAACAGCCATGTGGGACGCACTGTTTGAGCGCTATGGCGCTGAGCAGCGTGATGCGCTGTGGACTCACCCGGATCGACTACCGACAGAAGATGACCTGGATAGCCCCGAGGTGTTCCTCGAGACTCTCGGAGTAACACCCACGAGTGACACTGAGGTTGACCGCTTCCTCGAGGAGCTGTTCTCCGAGCAGCCAAACGACGCCGCAGGGGACGAGGAAACATCCTCTGGGAGCGAACCAGACACCAGCCCGGAGGGTGAATCGAATGACGATCCACCGGCCTCTCCTGCCTAAACCGTGAGGCTGTGGATATTTCTCGCCCAGCCCGCCCAGCAGCCCCCACCCTGGTGGGGTGAACCAAAAGGTCTACCGTCTGCCGGCTAACCGACCCATCGTGTGGCGCACCCCCCACGAGCTTCAGGTCGGAATTGATTCTCCCCACACGGTTGTCTCGGCTATCCCCGCCGATGCCACACCCGTCGTCCACGCCATGGCCGAGGGTGTCAGCGATGGCGGGTTAGCCATCCTCCAGCGCCAGTTGCGGCTATCAACAGCGCAGCTTCAGGGCCTGCTGGAGCAGCTCGAACCCGCGGTGCAACCAGAAGCGTCTCTCCCCCCTGCCAGCATCACCATCGTGGGGACCTCACCGGCTATCCCGGTGATGGCCGGTGTTCTCGACGCGATGGGCGTAGAGATTCACAGGGCTGGCGATATTCACGACATCTCGCTCCCGGGACATTCCGGCCTGCTGTTGGTTGCTGACTACGTTGCCCACCCCGACTGGGTGAGCGTATTGGGCGCGAGTAACATCCCCCACACTCCGGTGGTCTTTTCTGACCTCACCATCCGAGTGGGACCGCATATTCGACCAGGTGAGAGCCCGTGTTTGTCCTGTGTCGAACACCACCACCGTCGCCATTTTCCGCACTGGCTGGCGATCAATTCGCAACTGTGGGGAACTCGCTCACCGCTTGCCACGGCGCAGGTCGGGGCTCGGGCCGCGGTCCTGGCCGCCCTCTGCCACGGACTCATGGGGTTTTTGCCAGGCAGCTTGGGTGACACACCCGGACTCGCGCTGGACTATCGACCCGAATCCGGGGAGCTTCACGAGCGGGTTGTCGAGTTTGACCCGCTGTGTACCTGTCGCGGGTTGGCGGGGGTGGGGGGTTTAGGCAACCCCGAGGGGCCCGAGGAACCGACTCATCACTCGGTCTGACCCCCCACCGTTTTTTTGACGCTTCGCCCAGGAGAGCACCAGCTGCTGCCTGGCTCGAGTAATCGCGACATAGAACAAGCGCCGCTCTTCAGCGATCTCTCCTGGGGTTTTGGCGTAGGAAATGGGGAACTGTCCCTCAGAGAGACCCACCACGCAGACCACCGGCCACTCCTGACCCTTCGCGGCGTGCACTGTGGCCAGGGTGACCGATTCCATGGTGGGCTCATCGTGGGATTGGGCTCGGCGCATCAGCTCTTCAGAAAACTCTGCCAGCGAGCGCTCAGCGCCGAAGGTTTCTGCCAAATCCCGCACGGCCCTCAGGTCCTCCCAGGCCGAGCGCGCCGCCCCCTGGTGGTCTGGCTCATCGCTGGTGAGGCCTAAACCAAAGAGGATGTCGGCGACAACGTGGGGCACCGGGCCGGGGGTGTGAGCCACGGCGGCTCCACGAATTTCCATCACCGCGCGTTTGACGTGGGGTTGGTCAAAAAATCGCTTGCCGCCCTGGCTGCGCACCGAAATCCCCGCCGAGCGCAACGCCGCCTCGGTGAGTAACGCTTGGGCGCTAAAGCGGTGTAACACCGCGATATCGGATGCGGCGTAGCCCTGTGCGAGAAGCTCACCAATGTGTCGGGCAACAAAGGCAGCCTCATCGTCGTCAGTTGCGTGGGCTGCGTAGACCAGCGGTGTTGTGGTGTCGGTGTGGGCGACAAGTTCTACGGCACCGGGTTCTCCCTGAATGCTGAGGTTGGCCGCCTGGATGATGTCGGGGCTGGAGCGGTAGTTATCTTCCAGCCGGATCACCCTGGCCTCAGGGTAGGCCTCGGCGAATCGAACCAGATAGTCGCTGGTTGCCCCGGCGAAGGTGTAAATCGTTTGGCTCGCATCGCCGACCACGCAAATATCGTCACTGCCGCCCAACCAGACATCCAGCAGTCGCTGCTGAACGGGCGAGACATCCTGATACTCGTCGACCACAAAGTGTCGGTAGGTGGCCCGGACCCGCTCGGCGATGGCCGGCTCACTTTCCAACATCCCCACCGCGGCGAGGAGAACATCTTCAAAATCCATGCGCCGGCGCTCATCTTTGACCGACTCGTAGGACTCCATCACCGTTTTCATCAACTCGGCTGTTGTGCCAGCCGGCAGCGCTCGAGTGCCCTGCTCGACCTGCTGGAGATAGTCCTCGATCGTGAAGGCTTTGACCTTGCGCCACTCGATGGCACTGGCAATATCGCGGATAACGGCCTGGTCGACATCAATGCGCAGTCGCTCGAGAACATGAGAAATGGCACTGGACTTACTGGTCATAATCTCGGGAAGTAGACCATCGGTAATTCGAGGCCAGAAGTGTTGGAGTTGGCGAAGCGCTGCTGAGTGAAACGTTCGAGCCTGGACCTCCCCCACGCCCAGCTGGCGGATTCGACCGGCCATCTCCTGGGCCGCCTTTTGGGTAAAGGTCAGGGCCAAGATCTGCTCGGGCTGATAGTGGCCAGATTGGACGCCGTAGCCGATGCGATGAGTAATCGCCCGCGTTTTCCCTGTTCCCGCACCGGCCATGACACACACGGGGGCGTCAAACGTCGTGGCGACCAGACGCTGAGGCTCGTTGAGTCCCTCCAGAAGTGGGGCTATCACCAGTTAGTCTCCGGCAGGGGCTGGCCATACCAGTCCTCAATCATCGCCCGAGCAATGGATGTCGGCCCGGGCAGGACGATCTCACCCAGACTCTCGCGCAGTTGCTCGCGACTAAACCAGCGCAAATCAACAATCTCGGTGCCATCTGGTCGAAGCGGGCCCGAGGCCTCGTGGTCGAGCTGAGCTCGAAAGCCGACCATCAGCGATGCCGGAAATGGCCACGGCTGACTTCCGACATAACGCGGTTGGGTCACCACAAGTCCCGACTCTTCGAACACTTCGCGGGCCACAGCGGCCTCGAGCGATTCGCCCGGCTCAACAAAGCCCGCCAAGAGGGAGTAGCGCTGGCTATCCCACAGCGCGTTGGAGCCAAGGACAATCCGGTCCTCACGGTCGGTAATCAACACGATGATGGCAGCATCGGTTCGGGGAAAAACGTGCTTACCCGACTGGCTGTCAACTAACACCCATCCGGCGCTGTCGCTAATGAGCGGGTGGCCAGTGCTGGGTGAATAGCGGTGTTCAGCTCGCCAGTTGGCTAGGGCCAACGCCTGGACGAGCACACCCGCGTCGCGGTCTCCGAGGGCGTGGCCGCTGGTGCGGCCGCTGACCCACCGGGTGGTATCGCGCTCAATCGCGACAGCGTCCTCATCAGAACACAGGGCCGCCAGTACCGGGGTTCCCTCATCCAAATCCTCATCGCCGAAGGTGCTCTTGCCCAGATAAATCACGGCCTGGGGTCGCGCGAGCTCCTGCGGGCGGCGATAGGCAAGCTCCAGGCCGTCGCTGTTTTCTGTCAGCACCTCGCCGCGCCACGTACACACCACCCGCGTGGCCGGGTCGGCCCAGAGCGTATCGATCAGACCGGGGATGTCTCGCGAGGCGGCGTCGCGATCGAGTTTGGCCCGCGAGAGCGCCAGTCTCGGTGTCAGCGACATAGGACCTCCGCAGATGCTTGGCTGGCGCCTCCAGCGCCCGGTGTGGCAACGGTATCTGACCTGCCACCGCGCTTACCCTGGAGGGTATGAGCCACCTGTCCCTCATGCTAGCGGCGCAGGCTTCGGCGGCGGTCCCGGGCCTCACATTAGTCAGTACGACAGATATGTCAGATGCCGACAAGGACGCTGCCTTCGCCGCCGATACCGATTCCCGGGCCTGGCTTATTGAGCTGCCCAGAACGGATGGCGAAGAGTTAAACGTGCGCGAGCGTATCAGCGCTCTGGGCGCTATTGGCGATGGACTGCGATCGCGTTTAGCCTTCGCGATTCCGCGTATCCACGGTGAGACCAACGTCCGCGGCAAAACCCTGACGGTGGCCGAATGGCTCCCCGGTTTTCGCGTCACCCCCTCCGACATCACCCCCGCACTGACGAGCGCCATCGCGGGGGCGATGGCGAGCCTCCACGCCATTCCCGCTAGCGCCCTCTACGACCAGGCTCGCCCAATCCAAAGCGCCAATGACGCCCAGCGAACGGCGGTGGGCATTGTCGACCGCGCGGCCCAAACCACCCTGCTACCCCAGTCGTTGCTGCGACGCTGGGAGGCGGCCTATGAGGACTCAGAGCTGTGGGCTTTTGAACCGAGTATCGTCCACGGCGCCCTGCGGCTTGACTCGTTTCTCGTCGAGGGCGAGCGGATCACCGCGATTACCGGATGGCGCTCGCTGCACGTGGGTGACCCCGCGCGCGATGTCGCCTGGGCGACCGCCCCCACCGCGAAGGACCTCCTGGCGGGTATCGAGCAGAACTATCGTGACACCCGGCCCAGTGCTGATCGTCGATTGTTCCAGCGGGCGCGTTTCTGGGCCGAGCTCGATATTGCTCGCTGGCTGCTCTACGGCATGGACCACGGAGACGATGACATTACCCGGCGAGCAACTGAGCAGATCAATGAACTCCACGACCGCGTCGGCGGGGATATGGGTGCTGTACTAACCGAACCGATCACCCAGACGCCTCACCCGCTGGCTGAACCCCGCGAGCCCACCGAGTAGTCTTCCGCCTGTGGCCAGGCTGATTTCCGCGCTCTACGCCCTCGTCTATGCCGTGGGTGGCCTGCCGGTGCTGCGCCACCTGGTGTCACTTCGTTTCCGACCGGCACGACTCAGTTTTTCTCCGGGCTCTGGCGCACAGGAAAGTGGCCAGTGGTACCCGGCATCGAATGCGGTGGTATCGCGCAGCCAAACTCTTGGCGAAGAGTTTGTCACCGCCGTGCCCGAGGAGTTTCCCCCCGTCACCTGGAGTGTGTGGTCGGAGGTGTCGGTCACCAATAATCGTTTTTTCCCTTTTCTTCTCCACGGGCAGCAGTTGATGGTTCAGCCGCGACGAACCGAGGGGCCGTGGCGGCTGAGCTATCGAAAAAACCGCATCGTGTGGTCGTCGGGACAGCGGGTTCTCGTCGACACCCACCGGGGGCCTCGGATGACTGTCGAGCGGGCCATTTTTCTCGGCGGGCGAGATCAGACGAATTGGTACCACTGGTTAGTCGACGCCCTGCCACAGCTGCATATGGCAAACAAGCTTCCTGAGCATCTGCGCGACTGGCCGGTTCTCGTGCCCGAACAAATTTTTCGCTACCCCACCATGGTCGAAGCCCTGGAGCTGTTTCGCGAACACCGCGACATGATTGTCGTCCCGGAGTGGACCATGGTCCACGCTCAACAACTCGTGTGGATTGACCCCCTGGAGTTATCGAACCTGCCCCAGCAACAGGGGCCCAGCGCACTCGATCCCCGTTTGCACCTTCTCCACCGTGAGGGCATGGAGTCCTACCGCGATGTTTACCTGGAGCACTTTATCGACACGGAGCCGGTGGCCTCGAGGAAGCTTTTTCTTGCTCGCGAATCAGGCCGGCGCGACTATAACCAAGACGAGGTGCTCGCTATTGCCCAGGAGTTTGGTTTTGAGCCGTGTTTTCCCGAAAAGCTGAGCTTGGCTGAACAGGTGCAGGTTTTTCGTGAGGCGAAATATGTCCTTGGCCCATCGGGGGCGGGGTTTGCTGGTCTGCTGTTTTGCCAGCCCGAAACGAAAGCGCTGTGTTGGCAGGACACTCGGATTCGGGCGATGACAATCCTGCCTGACCTGGCCACCTTGAATCACTCGCACTACCAACACATCTTCTACACCTCAGATGAATCCGGGGGCCTCTTCCGCAGTGACTACCGGCTTGATCCCGAATGGTTCCGCGAGAAGATGCGCCTGTGGCTCGGCTCAGACTGACGTGCTTTTCGCCTGATTAATGAGCCCCTCGAGTTCATCTCGTCCCGGGAGCGCGCCGGGATGAAGGACACGATTGGGGCCCGAGAACCAAAACACCGCATCGACATCCCCCATGTCGATTCCGCTCCATTCCGACCAGGCCAGGCGGTAGAGCGCGAGTTGGAGAGACTTACGCGACATGTCATCGGGGGTGGCCGGCATGGCTCCGGTCTTCCAGTCGACAATCTGGATTCGCCCCTCGCGCTCGAACACGGCGTCGATTTTGCAGATAATCAGATGGCCCGCCAGGGGCAGGTGAATCTCTCGCTCTAAGGCCACCGGGGTGAGGGTGGCGAACTCACTAGATTCAAAGGCGTCCTGCCAGGCCACGATGTCCTGATCGACCACGTCATCGACGTCACCATCAGTGTCAACAGGACCCAGCAGTCCCCCACCGGCGATGTGGAAATACGACTCCACCCAGGTGTGAAATTGGTTTCCCCGCGCCTGGGCGAGGCCGGTTGTGGGAGGCCGTGGTTGGCGACGGGCCTGGAGCATCGCCTCTGGCTGAAAGACCCAGCGGTCAAACTGGGATGCGGGGATACGAACCGGCCAGGTCACCGGCGGTGCCTGGCGGCGTAGGCGCTCATCCTCGACCACCCGATCGATCCTGGAGACAAGATTGTCGCTGGCTTGCCCCACTGACTGCTCGATGGCCTCGATCACTGCTGTTGCCGCCTTTTCCACACCCAGCCGCCGGGAACCAAGCGGGTCACCCGGCCAGGTCATGAGGTCGTCATCTCCCGACTCTGGAGGCCCGTCAATGCTGGGAGCATCCGGGAGAGGGTCAATGAGCGAAGCCGCGGCGAGCTCCTGGAGAAACACCGACGGCGCGTTGGCCGTCGCTGAGCCGGTGTAGAAACTTCCACTAAGTAGCAGATCGCTTTTGGTGCGCGTGAGTGCCACGTAGGCCAGGCGACGCTCTTCCTGCTCGTAGTGGTGTCGCACCTGTTCACGAAACGTCCCGACCGTGTCGAGTAACTCTTTTCTCGTCGTGGCACCCTGCCAGGGCAGGTGGGGCAGAAATTCTCGGTCACCCCGAAACGAGTAGGGCAGGACTCCGGCGCGCAGCCAGCCCCGGTAGCCCTCATTGGGTGTTCCCGGAAGGCCACCCTCGCGCAGGCCAGCAACCGCGACGAGGTCCCACTCGAGACCTTTGGCGCCGTGAATGGTGAGGATTTGAACGCAGCCTGGTTCGGCAGGCGCTGACTGTGGCTGCAAACTATCGCGCCACTCCGCGGCTTCAAGCCAGTCGAGAAAGCCGCGAGCGCCAGCCTCATCAGCCAGTGACTGGTACTGGCTGATGGCGTCAAAGAATGCTTCCCGAGCCTCCCGGTAAGCCTGAGCGTCGGGGTGGGCCATCCACTCAATATCGAGCCCCGTGGAGCGCTCCCACGCCAGGGCTTGGTCGGCAATGGCCTCATGGCTTAACCGACGCTGCTCGGCGATGAGGCGGGCGGCTTCGCGCAACTGGCTGCGCGCATCGGGGGAAAAATCCTGCCAGTGGCCGTGGTCGTCGGGTTTTGATGCCAGATAGTCCACCGCATCGATTAACGGAACCCGTGGGGCACCGAGGGCTTGGTCGCGCATGGCCTGGTCGAGTGATTCGTCCAGCGCACCCCCACCGCTATCGCGAAGGCCCAACCATTTCGCGCGCTCAGACAGCGCAAAGAGATCTGACACCCCCAGTCGGAACCGGCCGGAGGTGAGCACCCGAATGAGCTCACCGTTGGCGTAACGGCGATGGACCACGGCCAGACCGGCGATGAGGTCAGCGACCAGCGGGTTACCCAGTAGTCCGCCGATTCCGAGAATATGAACCGGGATCCCCTTCTGGGTGAGCGCCTGGGCGAACACGTGCTGATGTTTTCTCTCCCGAAGCAGCAGCGCGGCACTGGGTGAGTGCTGTGCTGGGGCCGTGGTTAACCGGGAGGCAAACCAGTCGGCAACCGCTTGGGCTTCTTCCTCCACACTGTCCTGGTAGGAAACATCGACAACTCCCTGAGCAGCTTGTGGCGCGGGTTCTAATGTGCCCACCGATTCAGCCTGGGGGTCGCGCAGTGGCTCACAGAGCTGATTGGCCGCAGAGAGGACTCGAACAGGGTTTCGCCAACTGGTTTGTAGACCAAACGTCACCGCGGAAAACCTGTCGGCAAAGTCTCTCGGGAAATCGTCGAGATTGGCCGCACTTGCTCCGCGCCAACCGTAAATGGCTTGAAGCGGGTCGCCCACACTCATCACGGGGTGGTCGGCAAATAATGTCGCCAGAAGCTGAGTTTGGAGCACGCTGGTGTCTTGATACTCATCCAGCAGGACCACTTTGTGCCGGGTACGAAGTGCGCTAATGACGTCGGGGGCCGAACGGGCGACCTCGAGGCCTAATCGCACCTGGTCGGAGTACTCCACCATCCCGCGCTGGGCTTTGGCCGCTCGAAACTCCGCGACGAGGTCACACAGCACCGGCAGCAGGCCCACGGCGTCAGCCATGCGATCGACGTCGGGATACCCGCCACGGCCCCCCGGGGGCAGCTGCCGAATGGCCTGAAAGGATTCGGCAAAGCTGACGACGTCTCTCGCCGCAACAGCGTGTTCGGATAGGGCGCTGGATAGTTGCCAGGTGTAGTTGGTGAGTTGGTCGACGGAGAGATCCAGCTCGGGCAATGTCGGATGTTCCGAGGCTTGGACGACTCGTCTGGCAAGAGACCATGCCGCGGCGGAACCGGCAACCTCCTGGTCGCCATCGACCCCGAGATAGACGGCGTAATCCTGAAATAACCGGGAGGCAAACGCGTTATACGTCGACACCTGGGGCATCTGGAAAACGTCGTGGTCATCATCAGTGCGCGGTAGCGCGCGGATTCTCTCGGCAATGCGCCCACCAAGTTCTCCGGCAGCTTTTCGGGTAAATGTCAGTCCCAATACTTCGTGGGGGGCAACCAAGCCGTTGGCCACCAACCACACCACCCGCAGCGCCATCGTTTCGGTTTTACCCGAGCCTGCCCCGGCCACCACGCGGTAGACCCCGTCGAGGGGGGCTTCGATAATGGCGCGCTGCTGTGGGGTCGGGGGGTGAAGCTCAAGGAGCTCACACAGGCTCTGTGCGGAGTAGCGATAATCAGTCACCACAGATACTCCCCACCCGCTGCCAGCGGTGTCGAGAGACATTTGAGCCACCCAGTGGATAGTGCTTGGGGCCGACGAACTCAGCCTGCGCGGCACTGGTGGCCGCCTGGCGAACGCGGTCGGCGAAAGCAGCCAGGCCCTCTTCCCCAAGGGCATCCTGGGAGGCCACCCGGTAGGGCTTGGCGCGCACACCGCCGCTAACAAATAACAGCCACGCGCCCTGAGCCTCCCCGTCAAGATTCCAGTCAGCGCGGGTTTCCGGATCAGACAGCGCGTACTGATAG
>CBFHWA010000001.1:0-44898 GCA_965659525.1 Pontimonas sp. | reverse complement strand
AGGCTCCACCCAAGTTTTCCATCAGACGCAGAAGACATCTCAGGGTGTGGCGCGTTCGCGGTCTACCTCCTGACTTCGTGCAACCGTGTTGACGAGCCTGTCGAGGCGTTTGGCAACCGTTGGACATAGTTCCTCATAGTCCGTGACGTCCCCAAATATCTGAAGGGCTTGGGGTGTGAGGCACCGATTCTCGTCATTGGAGCAGGAATCGCTGAAGTGTGCCGTTGGAAGATTGAGGACATGAGAAGAGCGGAAACACAGGTCGGGACCTGACTAGGAGTCCGGGCACACCTCCCGCCTTCACGCAACTCACCAGTGTCAGACGTCGTGCGTAAGTTGCAGCAAGCAATAACCCCGGAGACATGCTCTCGCAGAGGCCTTCCGGGGTCTTCGACCCCAAGATTATCACGGGGAGGTGACATGGCGGTCGATGAACCAGATGCCGCACGGATCGCTGACGCGCTGTCCCCAGAACGATTCGCGCCCTACCTGCGCGCGACGGGTGACGACCTCCACGCGGCAGTGCGCTTGTACGAGTGGAACCTAGCCGTCTCCGGCGCCTTGTACGAAGCACTCGGCATCCTTGAAGTCGTCCTTCGCAATGCCCTAAGCACACAACTTGCGGCGCATCATGGCACCGTTGCCGGGCAGTGGTTCGACGACCCTCTCGGCGTGCTGTCCGCCCCAGCTCGCGATGACATCGCCGCAAGGCGTCGGGTCCGAAAACTGCGGCGCCCTGAGACGCCGGGTCGGGTGGTCGCGGAGCTGAACTTCGGGTTCTGGAAGTTCCTGCTCGCCAAACGCTACGAAGCAACTCTTTGGACCGGTTACCTTCGGCTCGCCTTTCCGAATCTCCAGCCCCAGAGACGCGCCGTTGTTTACCGAGCGCTGGACGAGATGCACACGGTCAGGAACAGAATCGCCCACCATGAGAGCATTCACAGCCGCGACCTGGCTGCCGACATAGTGACTATCTACCGGCTGCTCGACTGGATTAACACCGGTGTCCGCGCCTGGGCGGTCTCCCTCTCACGGGTTCAATCCATCGTCGCCTCCCACCCAAGCTAGTGAGCTTGTGCTGATCCCCTAGTGGCCGATCCAAGCGGCAAAGATGAGCTTTTTGCTCCACAACTGGGTGAACGAGCTTACGGTGGGCGGGGTAAAGATTGAGGCCTTTTGTGAAGGCACGCAGCCTCTATTTAGTTATCACCCTCAGGCACAGTGTGAAGAGAATGGCTTTCAAACAGGGTAAATCGCAAGGAGCTACCTAGCCTCTACATTCTCCCTTCGCTCGCCTAGCGCGCCCAGAGGTTGCTTGTCGGCAGGGGGACCACCGGTCTTCGCAACCACCCCACCAGCGCCACGATGACGACAACGCCTAGTAGGGGCAGGAGAACCTGCAGCGAGATGATCACCCCGGGATAGGCCTGGTCCCACTCTTCGGCTGAGAGGTGGCGCGCCAAGATTCCCCAGTAGGCCCAGACCAACACCAGGGCGTAGGCGGGGGAAGCATTGGCCAATGCAACAGTGGTCCCAATTGCCGCTGCCACAATCAATACCGCAACAGTCCAGCCGGTCGGGCCCCAGAACCCTTCGCCTTGCCAACCCCACTGGACCAACATTGCGGAGACGTTGGCGACTGTCGCCACGGTGACCCAGCCGAAGTAGACGGCAAACGGCAGCCGAACAGCAAGGGTGTTGAGCCAGTCCACCCGGGCGGAGGTCGTGACCGTGTTTATGCGAATGAGGGTAAAGAGCAGCCCAATAATGATCAGCAGTGCAAGCCAGAGTATTTCGAAGTGCCAGATCACAATCCACGAGGCATTGAGCAAACTGCTGGCGATAAACCAGGGGGTGATTTTCTCAATCACGCTGTTGGTGCGCACAAGCTGGCCGACGGTGTAGATACCCAAAAGCAGGTAAATCACGCCCCAAATGGAGAAGGTAAATCCAATCGGGGCAAAAAGCGTGTCGTATTTGTCGGAAATATCGCCCGTGGGAATGCCGTTGAGGGGCAGGGTTGTCGCCAGTGTGTTCATCACAATCATGAACACGTAGGCAATGGCCGCGATAATTCGAAGAAAACGGTGCTGGGTCATACTGGCAGTCAACCACGCCGGAGTGACAGGCACCAGAACATCAGCAGTCGAGGCCCAAGAGCGCCTGGGGTGTGATGTGCGGAAAGCCGTATGGAAACGGCGGTCGGGATTGCCAGGGCCTAGCCTTCTTCGCATGACGCCTCTCACGATTGACGACCTCCCCGGCGAGATCCAGGTCCTCGCCCGAGACTATTTCGACCTCATGCACCACCAGGATATGGAGGTCTTCGACCGGGTTTTTCACCCCTCATCGGTTCTCTATGGCGTCGTCGATGGCGAGCTGAGTATCCGTCCGTTCGCGGTTTATCGTCAGGCAGTGATCGACCGGCAATCACCAGCCCAGTTACACAACCCACGCCGCGACAACGTTCTGGGCTTTGACCAGATTTCGCCCACACTCGCCCTGTTAAAGATGCAGTTGGAGATGTTTGGTGGCGTGATGCAGGACTACTTAAACCTGTCCTACCTCGACGGCCAGTGGTGGGTGGTTGCAAAAATGTGGGAAAAAGTAGGCGAGGCTAATGACTAGTTAGCGGGCTTTCTCGAGGCGACACCCGGCGCGGAAGGCGACGCTGGTTGGGTTGAATTTCCCCGAGCTTCTAGCTCGCGCAATCGCTGCCTGCGGCGAGCTAAACGTTTCTCATGGCCCTGAGATTCTCTGCTGACTTGTAGCTGTTCAATGAACACGTCACCGACGATGTAGGTCGCATCTGTCCGGTCAAAAATCGATGCGAGGTTGACCGGTAGGCGTTGGAAGTAGAACCGGGGCTGGTTGCTGGCTTCCTCATTCACCACGGCAATCTTGAGCACACCCTGGTCGCCGTTGTCTCCCGTGGCCTCCAGTTCCCCGTGGTCGTCGGCCCGGCGGGCGTCGGCCGCGGCCTTCCAGGCGCTAAGAACCTCCCGCGCCCCCGGGGTGTCGTTAATCCAGAGGGTTGCGCTATTGAGTTGACCGTTGTCGTAGACAACGGCTGCCATATCGCCGTCATACTGCTGCAGATACGGCCAGGGGTCGGCGTGGACTACAGCGTCGACATCGATGTAGAGAAGCGGGCCAGAAAGCTCCTCGCGCGCTCGTATGATCCAGCTGGGTTTTAACAGCGTGGTGCGAACCCAGTTACCTTCGGGCTGTACTTCAAAAAAATGGTGTTCCAGTCCCAACGCGTCGAGGCTGGCTTTGAGCCTGGCTGCTTCCGCGCGGTACACCTCATCTGGGGTGTGGAAGGCAATCACTGTTCCTCGAGGTGTCGGCGCGTTGGAGTGCGTGGGCCCGAGGAGATCATCGGCTGCCGGGTAGCCCATGTCGATGGCGTGGCGCTCGAGCTCGGGGGCCAGTTCAATCTGCTGGGCGACGCGGTGGCGGGTGTCGGTTGTGCCAGCCCAGCCCGTCGGGGAGGGCATCGCTATGGCGTTTTCGGCCAGGCGATCGAGAACCTCGCTGCTGCTGCCGGCGCGCTTTCCCAGTACGTCGTGAAGCTGGCGAAATATCTCCCCCGGAGCGGTGTGGAGTTGCTCACGGGCGATGGTGAGGACGCTGACACGAGAGTCAGCCGCCCAGGAGTGAAGCCCGTCAAGCCGGGGAAGGACTCCCGGGCCGGTGAAGCTTCTTTTGCCGGAGGGCCCAAAGCGAATGCGGTAGTCGCTAGCGTCAACAAACTGCTGAGGTATCCGCGGGTCACGTGTGCAGACACTTTCCCGAGGATCTGCGGTGGCAGCGACGACGATGATGTCGCGGTAGCGGCCAATGCCGTTGATGATGTCGTCGTGGTGAATACTGTCGTCGGGGTGCCAGGACCACAAAAGGCCTGCGAGCTCATGAGCGCTCTGGGTTGCTGAAACGGGGTCGTGGCTGAGGCGAAGGGTAGGCGCGAGTCGACGAATTTCATCAACCAAGTAGTGCAGCCCGGGCAGGTCACTGCCGGTGAAGATGACCTGGACGGCCCGGTGGCCTCGTAGTACGGCGTGTAGCCGGTGCCGAGTCACCAGGACCTGGTCGACGAGGCGCTCGCGCCACTGACGAAGCGTGTTCATGACGCATTTAGCCTATCTGCGAAGAAAAGAGTGGGCCGTGAGCCTAGGGACGGAGCAAAATCTTGCCCGAGTACGCTCGCGACTCAATGGCGCGGTGAGCATCTGCGGCATCGCCCAGAGCAAATGTTGCCGCCACGGTCACATTCAGGTCACCAGCGACAATGGCGTCGAAAAGTTCACTGCTGCGCCAGCGTCTCTCCTCCGGCGTGGCCATGAAATGCGCGAGGCTCGGTCGAGTAACTACGAGCGAGCCCAGCGCGCCCAGTCGCTGGAGGTCAAAAGCGGGAACGGGACCACTGGCAGCGCCGTAGAGAGCGAGGACCCCTCGGGGCCGGAGGACAGACAAACCCCCCTCAAAGGTGTCGCGCCCCACGCCGTCATAGACCACATCGACACCGTGATCACCGGTGATGTCTTTGACCCTTTCCACCCACGGTTCTGTGTCGTAACGGATCACGTGGTCTGCTCCGGCCGCGCGTGCTTTGCCCACCTTTTCGTCACTTGATGTCGTGCCAATAACGCTTCCGCCCCGAGCAACCACCATTTGTGTCAGGAGCAGTCCCACTCCGCCTGCAGCGGCGTGAACAACAGCGGTCGAACCGGGTTGAATAGAAAAAACACTCGTGACCAGGTAGTGCGCGGTGAGCCCCTGAAGCATGGCGGCAGCAGCCGTGTCATCACTGACGGCGTCGGGTATGGAAACAATCCGGTCGGCGGGAAGACTGACGTATTCGGCGTAGCCTCCGCCGATCATCGCCCAACACACCCGATCACCAATGGCCCACTCGGTCACACCCTCGCCCAGCGCGGTGATGGAACCAGCACCTTCTTGTCCGGGGGTGAAGGGAAGTGGCAGCGGATACATGCCCTCCCGGTGGTAGGTGTCGATGTAGTTCACTCCGGCAGCAGCGACCTTGACCAGCACTTCACCTGGCCCCGGCTCTGGGGTGTCGATGGCGACATAGTCGAGAACATCGGGGCCGCCGGTGTGGGATACCTGGATTGCATGCATGCCGTCATTGTGTCAGCTCGGCGCCAAGATTCTCAGCGCAGCCGCCTCCCGGTTGGGCCTCGGATCAGTGGCTTAGCCTGGAGACGTGAAGATCACCACCGCCCCGAGAACCAGCCGAGTGCCGTTGGTGGTGATGATCGTGGCGGGGGCGATCGCGACAGCCGCGGGGTTGGTTTTTGGTGGGGCTGCCCTCGCCCCGCTTCTGGTCGACCCGGGTGCGGGTGTTCGCTACGGCCTGCCAGCAGCCATGCTGGTGCTTCGGGTTGCGTCGAGCCTGACGGTGGGGGCGCTGTTGTTTGCCGCCTTCGCCCTGCCCTCGGATAGTGCGGCGTACGAAAAGACCATGCAACTGGCGGGGTGGTCAGCTGCTGTGTGGACACTGGCGAGCCTGGTGGCCAGTTTTGGCACCTTCCAAGCGGTGTATCTCGAACCCATTAGCGCTACCGACCAGTACGGCAATTTACTGGCGCTGTTTTTCACCCAAACCGAGTTTGGTCGAGCGTGGATGTGGTCAACAATCCTTGCCGGCCTGACCACGATCCTGGCGATTGGTTCGCGCGGCTACACGCCGGTTTTCTTCGCCGGCTTTGCTGCCGTGGCGGCGCTGTGGCCGCTATCCGAGCTTGGCCACGCCGCCGGTGCTGCCTCACACAACCAGGCAGTGACGTCGGCATTTCTGCACAACGTTTTTATTGGCTTTTGGGTGGGCGGCCTCGCGGCCCTCGCTATTGCCTTTCCAACGCTTCGGCATAAGCCAACGCTGTTGGTTACCAGCCTGCAGCGCTTATCGAGTATTGCCCTGACCGCCGCCATCGTCGTTGCGGCGTCAGGTGTTCTCAACGCCGCCATTCGAGTGGGTACCGTTGATGCTCTGCTGACCACTGCCTACGGCCAGCTCGTTGTGGCAAAAACGGCGCTTTTGGCGCTGCTGATCGCGGCGGGGGCCCTCTATCGGTTACGACTGATCGGCCGTATTCGCGCCTCAGCGGTATCGGCTGTCGGGTCGCTCTGGCGGGTGATTGTTGCCGAGCTGGCCATTATGGGGATCGCTGTGGGGTTAGCCGTGGCCCTGGCACGAACCCAAACGCCAGTGGATGACACCCCACCCAGTGAGCTGGCAGCGCCCACACCCGCGGAATACCTCACCGGATCGCCGCTGCCGCCGGAGTTTGATTGGACGAAGGTGTTCACCGTGTGGGAGCTCGACCTGCTGTGGGCCCTCATCGCCGTGTTTGGAACAGTGTTCTATCTCGCAGGCGTCGCCAGGCTCCGCGCCCGAGGCGATCGTTGGCCGGTGAGTAAAACCATTTTTTGGGTCTCCGGAATGGCGCTGCTGTTTTTCACCACCAGCTCGGGCCTCTACGTCTATGGCATCTACCTCTTTAGTGTGCACATGGTCGCCCACATGATCCTCAGTATGGCCATTCCGCTGCTGTGGGTGTTGGCCACCCCGGTGAGTTTGGCTGCCCGAGCCATTGAGGCGAGAAAGGACGGTTCGCGCGGAGCGCGCGAATGGATTCTTGCCGCCGTGAACTCGCGCTATTTAGGATTTATCGGCCACCCGCTGGTTGCCGTTCCGCTTTTTGCCGTGTCCCTGATTGTCTTCTACTACTCGCCCCTGTTTGCCTGGGCTCTCGAAGACCATCTGGGTCATATCTGGATGACACTGCACTTTCTGCTCAGTGGCTACCTCTTCGCCCAAGTCCTCATCGATGGCGATCCCCACCCGCACCGTCCGGCCTACCCACTGCGACTCGTCGTCGTTCTCGCCACGATGGCCTTCCACGCGTTTTTTGGTTTGGGCTTGATTATGGGCGAGGGGCTGTTGGTGCCCGAATGGTACGGAGCAATGGGGCGTGAGTGGGGGCTGTCACCACTAGAAGACCAGCAGCAAGGTGGCGAGCTGGCCTGGGGTCTGGGAGAGATTCCCACCCTCGTGCTCGCCATTTTGGTGACCTGGGCGTGGAGTCGCGGCGATGATCGGGAACAAAAACGTCGGGACCGCAAAGCCGATCGAGACGATGACGCCGAGCTGCAGGCCTACAACGAGATGCTGCGCCAGCGCGCCGAAGCCAGCCAGCGCGCGGGACTTAGTCGATCCTGAGTGCTGGGGATTCGCCGTCTAGCCCCGTGACCACACCGGTGAGCGCAAACGAGACAACTTCGGAGTAGTCACGGAGCGAGCCGTCAAATAGTGACTGCAGGGTCGTGCTGATCGTTGCCTCACCACCCAGGGCCACCATTTGCCACGTATCCGGATCGGTTGTGGGCTCAAGGGCAAGGGCCGGGGATTTGCTAATTGCCCAGGTGGGAAGGGTAGCCAGCCGGTCGGTCACTCGAACACCAAAAGGACACGAAGAGGGTTGGAGGACCTGGCGCAGCGCGCATTCACTGAGGTATTCGTCCACGGCAGAGTTAACTTCATCGACCAGCGCGCTCGTCGGCCGCAGGTCCATATCCACCGACCACACTGAGCCTGGTTCACGAATCGTCGTCGAATAGTCGGCCGATGTCAACCACTGGCTGCGGGCACTGAGCGAGTAGCGCGCCGGTACGAGCACCGGCAGTGACGCGGCGTCTGTCCGCCCCACGTCCACACCAGAAACCCTCACGGTGTCCAGACCCGACACGGCCGCCTCAATCGTCGCTGTTGGGGGGGTAGAAAACGCCCACTGGTCAAACAGTCCCCACAGTCGCTCTCGGGGCTCGAGGGTGAACACGGAGTTCTCCCTCGCACCATCGAGGGTGTAGGTCGCGCGGACTAACACGCGATTGTCATCGGTGGGTTGGATTCCGGTGATTTCGTGGTTGGCCGGAAGTGCGTCGGGGCCAGGCGCCACACGGGGGCTTTCCCCTAAGCCACCCACAGCGCTCGCGGTAGCAACATCACCGGAGGTCAAGGCGTCTAGATAGTCACTGACGAGAGACTCCGGGGCGTAGACGGTGGCGTTTAACCACAGCAGGGTGCCCACCCACAGTGCGATGACACCGGCGATACCCGCGCCCACACTGATTAGCACCCGCTGCATGACTCCAGTGTAGGAACCAGCCACGCCCCGGGCGGTAGCCTGGTCACAGGCACACTCCGGGGGATTATGACCAACCAGTCAGACCATTACGACGACATCCTCACCACCCTCGAGACCGGTTTCGACAACTTCTTCATTACCGGCCCGGCCGGAACAGGAAAAACCACTCTGCTTCACGCGTTTGTCCAACAGACCGAGAAGCAGGTCATTGTCGCAGCCCCGACGGGCGTGGCCGCGCTCGCGGTGGCGGGCCAAACACTGCACTCTCTGTTGCGTTTGCCTCTGGGAATTATCGGCGAGCGGGATTTGGGGTTTTGTCCCAAAGAGACCTTGCAGATGCTCCGCGCTGCTGACGTGTTAGTGATCGACGAAGTCTCCATGGTTAGTGCTGACCTGATGGATGCCATTGACCGCAGACTTCGCCAAGCCAAGGGCCGTAAAACGGTTCCCTTTGGCGGTGTGCAGCTGGTGATGTTTGGTGATCTCTACCAACTGGCCCCGGTGGTCAGCGGGGAGATGGAGAAAAACTATTACCGCGACCATTACGCCTCGGCCTGGTTTTTCGACGCCCGGGTCTGGCAGCAAACGCAGCTGAGGACAGTTGTTTTGGACACGGTGTTTCGTCAGGCCGACCCGGAGTTCCAGGCCATCCTCAACTCGCTGCGCGATGGCAGTCTCGATCCGGACACCGGTCGGATGCTCAACGAGCGTGGAGCAATCCCCCCAGACGATCCCGACGTGATCACCCTGGCGACGACAAATGACACGGTTCGCCGGATAAACCAGTCGCGACTGGCCGCCCTCGATGGCGACGAACAAATCTCCGTCGCGCTGATCGAGGGAGAGTTTGGTCAATCTCGGCAGTTTCCCGCAGACGAAGAACTGGTGTTGAAACCGGGGGCGCAGGTGATGTTTTTGCGAAACGACACCGGCAACGAGGCGGGACCTCGGTGGGTTAATGGAACGCTCGGTGTCGTTGAGGAGTTCGGCGAGAGCGTTGTGGTGAATATTGACGGGGAGTCCGTCGAGGTCGAACCGGTCACGTGGGAAAAAATCCGCTACGACTACGACCCGGCCACAAAAGAAATCAGCAGCGATGTCATCGCCGAGTTCACGCAGTTTCCGCTACGCCTGGCCTGGGCGGTCACCATTCACAAAGCCCAGGGCAAAACGATTGACGAGGCCATGATCGACTTGGGCCCCCGAGCGTTTGCCGCCGGCCAAACCTATGTGGCGTTTTCTCGCCTCACCAGCCTGGAGGGGCTTCATTTGGCCAGGCCGCTTCGTCCCTCAGACATCATCGTTGACCAGGACGTGAAGCGGTTTTTTGACACAGCGCGCAACGAGGCGGCGGCCTTGTGGTGATTGGAGCGAGTGACGGGAATCGAACCCGCGCCGTCAGCTTGGGAAGCTGAAGTTCTACCATTGAACTACACTCGCGAGGCGCCGATACAGGCCCCTGCTCCCCATTCTACTAGGCTGATTTCGTGCTGCTATCGGACCGGGATATTCGTGCAGAAGTCGATGCGAACAGGGTTGTTCTCGACCCGTGGGACGAATCGATGGTTCAGCCCTCGAGTGTTGATGTTCGCCTCGATCGATTCTTTCGCCTTTTTGATAACCACAAGTACCAGCACATTGACCCCGCCGTTGACCAACCGGACCTCACTCGGCTCGTCGAAGTCGAACCGGACGAATCCTTCGTCCTTCACCCCGGTGAGTTCGTCCTGGGAGCAACCTACGAGGTGATTACCCTGCCCGATGACGTGGCAGCGCGTCTGGAGGGAAAAAGCTCGCTCGGTCGCCTGGGTCTGCTCACCCACTCCACGGCCGGGTTTATTGACCCAGGTTTTTCCGGACACGTCACCCTGGAGCTTTCCAATGTGGCCACACTGCCGATCACGCTGTGGCCGGGGATGAAAATCGGCCAGCTGTGTTTCTTCCGGCTGTCCTCACCCGCTGAGCACCCGTATGGCTCGGCGCGCTACGGCTCTCGCTACCAGGGCCAGCGCGGCCCCACGGCGTCACGCTCGTCGGCGAATTTTCACCGCACCGACGTGTCTGACACGGCGCGATAATCATCAGGCCACGCCTGAATCTGCATGACCAGCCAGGGGCTAAAGGCAAAGGGTGTTGCGCTCACCGCATCGCGAAGCGCTGAGGGTTCCACCCACTGCCACTGGCAGACTTCGTCGGCCCGCGGTGTGGGGTCGTTGTGAGCAACAGCGCTAAACACGGGACAGATTTCGTTTTCCACCACACCTGACGCGTCGGTGGCCCGGTAGCGAAAATTGGCAATCGCGGGGCGAATCTGGGCAATATCGAGCCCGATTTCGTAGCGGGCGCGGCGAATAATGGCATCGTCCATTGATTCGTCGGGGCCGGGATGGCCGCAGACGGCATTAGTCCACACCCCCGGCCAGGTCTTCTTATCCAATGCCCGCCTCGTGACGAGGACTTGACCGTCGGTATTGATGATGTGGCATGAAAATGCCAGGTGCAGCGGAGTGTTCTCGTGGTGGACTGTGGCTTTATCCGCCGTTCCAATGGGCTCGCCGTTATCGTCGACGAGGACAACGAGCTCGGAGATATCTTCTGCCGCCACGCGCTAACCTTCCAGGTGGACGGGCGCAGGTATGACGCCCCGCAGTAGCCTAGCGATGCGTATGCAGGAAGGTCAGTGTCGATGACGCAGTTAGACACTCGCATTGACCTCTACACCCGCGCAGCGGAAGAAACCGCCTCGGGTGTCATCCGGCTCTACTCCACGTCCTTCGGCTTGGCCTCGCGCCTGCTCGACCCGGTCACTCGTCGGCATATCGAAAACATTTACTCCCTGGTGCGACTGGCGGATGAGGTCGTCGATGGTGTTGCTGAGCAGGCAGGCGTTGATCGTGATGAGGCCGGTGTGATGCTCGACCAGTTGGAGGCAGACACCCACCGGGCGATGCAAACCGGCTACAGCACCAACCTCATCGTGCACGCTTTTGCCCATTCGGCCAGGCAGGTCGGACTGGGTGACGACCTCACCGCACCGTTTTTTGCCTCAATGCGCGCTGATCTTCATCAGCACGAACACGACGAGGAGAGCTTCGCGACCTACGTCTATGGTTCTGCCGAGGTGGTGGGTCTGATGTGTTTGAAGGCTTTTGTTCACGGCCTGGATTACACACCGGACCAGCACGATCAGATGGTTTCTGGTGCGCGCGCGCTGGGCGCGGCGTTTCAGAAGGTGAATTTCCTGCGCGACCTCGCCGTAGATTTTGAGGCACTGGGCAGAAGCTATTTCCCCGGGGTGACTCCCGATTCGATGGATGAGGCGACCAAGACGCGCCTGCTTGATGACATTGACCAGGATTTGGCCCAGTCGGCGCGGGCGCTTCCCCTGCTTCCGGCCCGTTCGCGTAAAGCCGTTGCCCTCGCCCAGGCACTGTTTGATGAACTGGGTCTCAGGCTTCGGGCCACACCGGCAGAGAAAATACTGGTGTCGCGGGTGAGTGTTCCCAACGCCAGGAAAGTGCAACTGGCCGGACAGGTTCTTGCCGGGTGGCTACCCGGAAAACAGTGGAGACAAGTCAGTAGGGAGATTTCATGACCCAGCGCGTGGTCGTCATCGGTGCCGGAATGGGAGGTTTGGCTTCCGCGTCACTGCTGGCCAAGGACGGTTACGACGTGGTGTTGCTCGAAGCACACGACCACGTCGGCGGTCGCGCCGGTAACTGGGAAAAAGACGGCTTCCGCTTCGATACCGGGCCGTCGTGGTATCTGATGCCGGAAGTTTTCGACCACTTCTACAAACTGATGGGTACATCCGCGGCCGAACAGTTGGAACTCCACCGCCTCGATCCGGCCTACCGGGTGTTTTTCCAGCCAACCCCGGGCCAGACGGCCGATTCGGTGGATGTGTTGGCTGACCGGGAAGCGAACTTGGAGGTGTTCGAAGCCCTCGAGCCAGGCTCCCGGCCGGCAATGGAGTCCTACCTCGACTCGGCGAAGGAAACCTACGAGATTGCCAAAAAGTACTTTCTCTTTACCTCCTTCCAAGATCTCCGCCCCCTGCTGGTGGGCGAGGTACTCAAGCGCGCGGGCACTCTCTACCGACTCTTGACCAAACCCATTTGGGGCTTTGCGTCGAAATATGTGACCTCACACCGCGCCCGTCAGATCCTGGGCTATCCGGCAGTGTTTCTTGGCTCCAGTCCGTATCTCGCACCGGCGATGTTCCACTTGATGAGCCACCTCGATTTAGAAGACGGCGTGCTTTACGCCCAGGGTGGTTTTCACAAAGTGATGGAGTCAATCAAGGACATCGCTGTTGACCACGGTGTTGATCTTCGCTTAAACGCCCGCGTGACGTCGATTAACACTGAGCAGTCCTCGGGTAAGCCGCGGGTGTCTGGTGTCAGTTATGTCGACAGCGACGGTGTGAGCCACACGGTTGATGCGGACCTGGTGGTCTCGGGTGCAGATTTGCACCACACCGAGACGAAACTGTTGGCAAAGCCGCTGCAAACCTATGGCGAGTCGTATTGGAAGAAAAAGACCGCCGGGCCGTCCGCGGTGCTGATCTACTTAGGCATCAAGGGTGAGGTTCCCGAGCTGGTCCACCACTCGCTGTTTTTCACCGAAGACTGGGAGGGGAATTTCGGAAAGATCTTCTCCACCCCACCCTCAATCCCCGATCCGGCGTCGCTGTATGTCTGCAAACCCAGTGCCACCGACCCGGACGTGGCCCCCACGGGCGATACCAACATTTTCGTTCTCGTGCCGATGCCAGCCGATGTGTCAATGGGCAAGGGTGGGATTGACGGAAACGGCGATGCCGTCGTCGAGCGCATCGCCGATCGAGCGATCGAACAGATTGCTTCGTGGAGTGGCGCCCATGATTTGGCTGACCGCATCGTGGTGCGCCGCACCTCCGGGCCCGCAGATTTCGAATCCCACCTCAACTCGTGGATGGGGTCTGCGCTGGGCCCCGCCCACACGCTGATGCAGAGCGCACTGTTTCGCTCGGGCAATGTGAGCAAGAAAGTTGATGGTCTCTATTACGCCGGTTCGTCGACAATTCCCGGAATCGGTCTGCCGATGTGCATCATTTCGGCTGAGGTGATGCTCAAGCGACTGCGCGGTGATACCACCACGCAGGCGCTGCCCGAGCCACTGGTGCCCACAAAGGGTTAGGACTGCGGCTGATGCTGTCGTTTGCCTACCTCACGGCCCTGGTCGTGTCCCTGCTGGGGTTGGGCCTGATTGACCGACGACACCGTTTGGCACTGTTTGCCGGCCAGGTGTCGCGCACGCTGATCACCGTGGGTGTGGGTGTCGCGTTTTTCCTCGTCTGGGACGTGGTGGGGATCTCCCAGGGGGTGTTCTTCCGGGGCGCTGGTCCCTATCAAACAGGCGTGCTGATTGGCCCAGAGTTGCCCCTTGAGGAAGTGTTTTTCCTCACTCTCCTGTGTTACGTGACCCTGCTGGCTTATCTCGGCATTGTTCGGGCGCTGGAGCGGAGGCGAGCGTGACGTACTGGCTGATGAATCTGTGGTTTTTACTGGGCGCCGGCGTGGTCATTATCGCGGCGATGATGTTTCCCTGGCGGCCGCGATGGCAGGCAGTGGCTGGTGCGCTGGGTATCGTGCTGGTGTTAACCGCGGTTTTTGACAACATGATTATCGGTTTTGGCATTGTCGATTATGACCCCGCGAAGATTTCTGGACTGCGCATCGGGGTGGCCCCGATTGAAGATTTTGCTTACACGCTGGCCGCGGCGCTGATTATTCCGGCGCTGTGGCAGTGGCTTGGCCGAAAGACGCCACCGCAATGAGCACCCTGCGGGCGATGCTGCTGAGCTCCCGGCCGCTCAGCTGGGTCAATACCGCCTTTCCTTTTGCCGTGGCCTATTACGTTGCCACCGAAAGCCTGGATCTGCGCTTTTGGGTCGGAGTGGTGTTTTTCCTCATTCCCTACAACGTGCTGATGTATGGCATTAACGACGTTTTTGACTACGAGTCTGATGTTCGAAACCCCCGTAAGGGTGGCGCCGAGGGCGCGTTGTTGCCTCCCGCCCTGCACACCCCCATGGTGGTCACCTCGATTGCGCTCGCCCTGCCGTTTGTGGTGTGGCTGGTTGTCCAGGGCGATTGGATTTCGTGGGTGATGTTGGCACTGTCGCTTTTTAGCGTGGTGGCTTATTCAATGCCACCTCTGCGCTTTAAAGAAACAGCGGGACTGGATTCGGTGACATCGAGTGTTCACTTTGTCTCCCCCGCCCTCTACGGGCTCGCCCTCGGCCAGGGGGTTTTGACACCAACTGGTGGACTGGTCATCGGAGCGTTTTTTCTCTGGGGGATGGCCTCGCACGCCTTTGGCGCGGTGCAGGATGTTCAATCTGACCGCGAGGCTGGAATTGGCTCGGTAGCCACCGCGCTGGGGGCAAAAACTGCGGTGTGGATTGCCGTGGTTGCCTACGCCACCGCGGGGATCTTGATGCTCTTTGCTCCCTGGCCGCTGAGCCTCACCGCGGTGATTGTGGTCGGCTATTTGGCCGCGGTGGTGCCTTTTGTGACCATTACCGACCAGACGGCGACTCGCGCCCACGGCGGCTGGCGATGGTTTCTGGCGATTAACTTCCTTGCCGGCGCCGTTGTGACGCTGGTGGGCATTAATGCCGGTTACCTGCCCGGCTAGCGCACGTGTTCGGGCAGTTTCACCAGAATCATTAACACCAGGCCAATGGCCACAACGACCATAATGCCGAGGATGCCCCAGTACTGGGCTCCCCCAATGGCGATAAACAGTGACCACAGCGCGGGGGTGAGAAAGCTCACCGCTCGCCCGGTGGTGGCATAGAGGCCAAAGATTTGGCCCTCCTGTCCGGCGGGGGTGACCCGGGCGAGAAATGATCGTGCCGCTGCTTGTGCGGGACCGACCGACGAGGCGAGGACTAAGCCCGCCACCCAAAACGCGGTGGCGCCGGCATCGCGAAGGAAAAACAGCGCCATTCCGGCGCCAAGCAGGGTCGTTAAGGCCCCGAGGATGACTGCGCGGGGACCAAACCAGTCGTCGAGTTTGCCCGCGGCCATCGTCGAGACCCCGGCGACGAGGTTTCCCACAATGCCAAATATCAGCACCTCGGTTGCGGAGAAGCCAAAGGTGATGGCGGCGAGTACGCCGCCGAAGGTGAACACACCGGCAAGACCATCGCGGAAGATGGCGCTTGCGAGGAGAAACCAGAACGTGGTGCGCGTGGTGCGATAGAGGTGTCGAATATCGGCTACGAGAATGCGGTAGCTATTGAGAAAGCCGGTTTTGGGCAGGCCGTCTGGCCTGGGCGCTTCGGGGACAAAAATGAGGATTGGAATGGCGAAGAGGACCGTCCACACCGCACAGGCCACCGCGATCGCGCGGATGTCGATGCCGTTTCCCGTTCCAATACCAAACCAGTCGGAGGCGATGAAGCCAAAGTAGGCAATGAGCAGCATGCTGATTCCGCCGAGGTAGCCAAAGCCCCAGCCGACTCCGCTGACGGTTCCGACGGTTTTGGGCGTTGCCACCTGCGTAATCAGCGCGTTGTAGTTGACGTTGGCGATTTCGGCGAAAACGTTTCCCACGGCCACCATGGTGATGCCAAAAATGAACATATTCGGCTCGATGGTCGCGAAAAACAGGCTCGCTTGGACGATGACCAACAACACGGTGTTAATCGCCAGCCAGCGTTTGCGCCGACCTGTTCGGTCGGCGCGCTGGCCAAGAACGGGGGCGAGGAGTGCTACGGCCAATCCAGCAATGGTGATCGCAATTCCTAAGTCCCGAGACAGGACGGAGAGTGCGTGATCGTATTCGGCGCCACTGCCCAGGGCGCGAATGTCGTCGGGGAGAAAAAGCTCCGAGGTGAGATACACGGTGAAAACGAATGTGGTGATCACGGTGGCAAAGGGCTGCGTCGCCCAGTCCCACAGCGCCCAGGCAAACACCCGGCCCCGGGGAATGGCACCACCCTGGTTGGCCTGGAGGCCCAGTACCGGAAGCGCGTCAGTGTCGAGTTGGGGGGGAATGTTTGGCCCCTGCGGGTCGTCCACACCCTTGTCCATGCTCTACACCGTAGCCATGTCGGGCGGATCCGCCAATTGGTGGCCGGTGAACTCCTCCTAAACACGCACACCTCGTCCGCTGGTGGCGAAATATGAGTCACTTTGGCTCATATTTTGTCGCCTCGACTTGACGAAGCGGGCGCGCAGTCGCAAACTTGATACGTGCCGACTCAGATATTCGGCCCTCTAGACACAAAGGAGCAGACATCCCATGTCCCGTGCAGTAGGAATTGACCTCGGAACGACCAACTCAGTGGTCTCCGTTCTCGAAGGTGGCGAGCCCACCGTGATTTCCAACGCCGAAGGCTTCCGCACCACCCCCTCGGTGGTGGCCTTCACCAAAGACGGCGAAGTCCTCGTCGGTGAAACCGCAAAACGCCAGGCGGTGACCAACGTCGACCGCACGATCTCCTCGGTGAAACGCCACATGGGTACCGACTGGACGACCGAAGTGGACGACAAGAAATACACCGCCCAGGAAATCTCGGCTCGTATTTTGCAAAAACTCAAGCGCGACGCCGAACAGTATCTCGGCGAAGCGGTGACCGATGCCGTGATTACTGTTCCCGCCTACTTCAATGACGCCGAGCGTCAGGCCACGAAAGAGGCGGGAGAAATTGCGGGACTCAACGTTCTTCGCATCATTAACGAGCCCACCGCCGCAGCCCTGGCCTATGGCCTGGATAAGGGCAAAGAAGACGAGCTCATCCTCGTTTTTGACCTCGGCGGCGGAACGTTTGACGTCAGCTTGCTCGAAGTGGGTAAAGACGAAGACTTCTCCACCATTCAGGTGCGCGCTACCGCCGGTGACAACCGCCTCGGTGGCGACGACTGGGACCACCGGGTAATGGACTACCTCGCCGAGCGGTTCAAAGAAACCACCGGTGTGGACATCTCCGGAGACAAAATTGCCAAACAGCGCCTGAAGGAAGCCGCTGAGCAGGCCAAAAAGGAACTCTCTGGCTCCAGCCAGGCCCAGGTCCAGCTGCCCTATTTGTCGCTCACCGAATCCGGTCCGGCCAACCTGGATGAAACAATCTCGCGCACAAAGTTCGAAGAGCTCACCGCCGATCTGCTCCAGCGGACCAAAAAGCCCTTCGAGGACGTCATCAAAGAAGCCGGAGTCAAAGTGGGAGATATTTCCCACGTTGTCCTCGTCGGAGGGTCCACACGGATGCCCGCGGTGACCCAGCTTGTGACCGAGCTCACCGGAGGAAAAGAGCCCAACAAGTCGGTTAATCCCGATGAGGTTGTCGCCGTGGGAGCCGCCCTTCAAGCTGGTGTGTTGAAAGGTGAGCGCAAAGACGTTCTGCTCATTGACGTCACCCCGCTGAGCCTCGGAATCGAGACCAAGGGTGGCATTATGACCAAACTGATCGAGCGCAACACCGCGATTCCCACCAAGCGCAGCGAAACGTTCACCACCGCGGAGGATAACCAGCCCTCGGTGTCGATCCAGGTGTTCCAGGGTGAGCGCGAGTTCACTCGTGACAATAAGCCGCTGGGAACCTTTGAACTCACCGGTGTGGCGCCGGCACCGCGGGGAGTCCCGCAGATTGAGGTCACTTTCGACATCGACGCCAACGGCATCGTCCACGTCAGTGCCACCGATAAGGGCACCGGCAAGGAACAGTCGATGACGATCACCGGAGGCAGTTCACTGGCCGAGGACGATATCGAGCGGATGGTTCGCGAAGCCGAAGAGCACGCTGAAGAAGATAAGAAGCGTCGCGAAGCAGCTGAGGCGCGCAACAACGCGGAACAGCTGGCCTATTCGGTGGAAAAGATCCTCAAAGAAAACGACGAGAAGCTGCCTGAGGACATTAAGTCCGAAGTGCAAACCGATGTCGACGCGCTCAAGAGCGCTCTTGCTGGTGACGACGAGGAGGCCATCCAAAAGGCCGCCGACACTCTGGCGGCAAGCCAAACCAAACTCGGCGAAGCCCTCTACCAGTCCGGTGAGGAGTCACCGGCTGAGGGCGAGGCCGCGGCAGAAGACGATGACACCATCGTCGACGCTGAAGTGGTCGACGAGGACGATGACACATCGGGCGAAAAGAAGTAATGGCCAAGCACAAGAGGGGCCCAGAGCCCGAACCGGAGGAGAACGAGGAGCCACTGGTTAACGACAAACGGCGCATCGATCCGGAGACGGGGGAGCTTCGCTCCCCCTCCCCGGAGGGTGAGCCAGAAGCGCTTGACCCGGAAGACCTCAGCATTCTCGATGAGGCCGAGCGCGACCTTGTCGCCGAATACCGCGACCGGGCCGCTCGAGCCGAAGCAGAATTGGCAAATTTTCGAGCGCGGGTTGAGCGCGACCGGCAGGCAAACCGTGAAGCGATCATCGTTGAAGTGATTCGCTCACTACTGCCGGCGATCGACGACCTGGACCGGGCGGAAAAGCACGGAGACCTCACCGGAACACCGCTGGAGATTGTCGCCCAAAAAATGCGCCAGTCTTTCGACCGCTACGGCATGGTGCCCGTTGGGCAAGTGGGTGAAGAATTCGACCCCGCCATCCACGAGGCCATGGTCCACATGCCCTCGCCCGATGTTCAGGTCGACACCGTCGCCGATGTCATCGAAATTGGCTACCAGTTGGGTGAGAAGCTTATTCGCCCGGCCAAAGTCGCGGTGAGTTCCCCGCAACAAACAAGCGAAAACTAATACGGCGAAGGAGGTGTCATTGTGGCCAGTCAGGACTGGTTAGAAAAAGACTTCTACGCCATCCTCGGTGTGTCCAAAGACGCCTCCGAGGCGGAGATCAAAAAGGTCTACCGAAAACTGGCGCGGGAAAACCACCCGGATGCCAACCCGGGCAATGAAAAAGCCGAGCAGCGCTTTAAAGAAATCTCGGAAGCGTATTCGGTGCTCGCCGATGCCGAGCAGCGAAGCGAATACGACCAGATTCGCACCATGGCCCAGGGTGGTCCGCGCTTCACCGCGGGCGGTGGCCCGGGAGGCTTTGAAGACATATTCGGTGGAATGTTTGGCCAGCAGGGTGGAGCCCGCGGGGCAGCACCCGGTTTTGGCGGCCTGTTCGATGGACTCTTCGACCAGGGTGGCTCGATGGGCGGCTACCCCCGCTACCGCGAACCCACCAAGGGTCGAGATGTCAACGCGCGAATCACCCTCGATTTGGCGACCGCTGTTGAGGGCACCACGGTGTCGGTCGAGAGCGCGGCGGGAAAGAAAGTCTCGGCGAAGATTCCCGCGGGCGTGAAAGACGGCCAGAAGGTTCGCCTCCGCGCAAAAGGCCACCCCAGCCCCGATGGGGGCAAACCCGGGGATGTCATCATCAGCGTGGGTGTGCCCAAGCACCCGGTTTTTGCCAGAGAAGACAACAACCTTCGCGTTGTTGTCCCCGTGACCTTCCAGGAGGCCACCCTTGGCGACACCATCGATGTTCCCACCCTCGGTGGAGGCAGCGTGAAGGTGAAAGTGCCACCGGGAACCCAGAGCGGCCAGGTCATGCGGGTGCGCGGCCGCGGCGTGACCAGCGCCCAGGGCATCGGGGATTTGCTCGTTGAGATCCGCGTCGCCGTTCCGGCACACCTGTCGAAGGCGGCCAAAGGGCATTTGGAAAAACTTTTTGAGGCGCTGCCAAAAGAAAACCCCCGCGACGATTTGATCGCCAAGGCCGCGAAGTAGGAGGTGGATATGGTCTCGCCGGATATGGATGAGAACACTCCGCTGTTTGCGATTGCCACGGCGGCTGAATTAAGTGGTCTCCACCCCCAGACGCTTCGCCAATACGACAAATTGGGACTCGTTTGTCCGACTCGAACAGCCGGGCGGACCAGGCGCTATTCCATGCGCGACATTGTGGCGCTTCGTGAAATACAGACCCTGAGTAATGAGGGGTTAAACCTCGAGGGGATTAAACGCATCCTGGAGCTTCAACGCGAGGTTGGCGACCTGCGTCAGCGGGTCCATGAGTTGGAGGCAGCACTGGCTGACGAAGTGCTCAAACGCCAGGGCCGGAGGGTGTTCGCCGCCGGCGCTGAAGGTGAAGTCATCCCGCTGCGTGCCGGAGAGAGAGCACAGCGCGGCGGCCAAATGGTGGTGTGGAATCCGCTGTGGCGGATGTGGAACGAATGGTTTAGTCCCCCGAAAAACCCGGGGACAGAAGTGGAGAGGCGCAGATGAGCGATCAGAGGCCCAACGCGGGCGAGAATCAGTCCGCGCTTGAGCAGTTTGGTCAAAACCTCACCGAAATTGCTCGCACCGGGAAACTCGACCCCGTTATTGGTCGCGACGCGGAAATCCGCCGCGTCTCGCAAGTGTTGACTCGCCGGACCAAAAACAACCCGGTGCTCATCGGTGAACCAGGAGTCGGGAAAACAGCAGTCGTCGAGGGTCTCGCCCAGCGCATCGTCGCCGGTGATGTCGCCGACTCGCTGAAGGACAAACAGCTCATCGCGTTGGATATGGCTGCTCTTGTTGCCGGGGCGAAGTATCGCGGAGAGTTCGAAGAGCGCTTAAAGGCGGTGTTGAAAGAAATTAACGACGCCGAGGGCCAGATCATTACCTTCGTCGATGAGCTGCACACCCTGATGGGTGCCGGTGGTGGTGAAGGCTCCGTCGCGGCGGCCAATATGCTCAAGCCCATGCTCGCCCGCGGGGAGCTGCGGCTGATCGGCGCGACCACGCTGAATGAATACCGCGAATACATCGAAAAAGACGCTGCACTCGAGCGGCGGTTCCAGCAGGTTTTCGTCGGTGAGCCCAGTGTGGAAGACACGGTGGCGATTTTGCGCGGATTAAAAGACCGCTATGAGGCACACCACAAAGTGGCCATTGCCGATAGTGCGCTGGTGGCCGCGGCCAGTCTGTCTAACCGCTACATCACCGCTCGACAACTGCCCGATAAAGCCATTGACCTCATCGACGAGGCCGCGAGTCGGTTGAAGATGGAAATCGAGTCCTCACCGGTTGAAATCGACGAACTTCGTCGCATCGTCGATCGGATGAAAATCGAAGAGCTCGCGTTGAAAAAAGAAAAAGACGACGCCTCCAAAGACCGACTCGCGAAACTGCGTGAGGATATGACTGTTCGGGAAGAAGAGCTGGAGGCTCTACAAGCGCGGTGGGCGGCGGAAAAAGCCTCACTCCAAGATGTCGGTGAGCTGAAAACGAATCTCAGCCAGGCCCGTATCGACCTCGACCGAGCCATGCGTGAAGGCGACTACCAGGAGGCCTCGAAGCTCAACTACGAAGTCATTCCCGGAATTGAGTCACAGATCAACCAGGCCGAATCGGCCGAGCGCACCGATGAGCGGATGGTTAACGACCAGGTGACCGATGAGGACATCGCCGCCGTGGTCGCCGCCTGGACGGGAATCCCCGTTGACAAACTCACTCAGGGAGAAACCGAGCGGCTTCTGCACCTAGAGGCCGAATTGGCTAAGCGGCTTGTCGGTCAAAAGGACGCGGTTCGCGCCGTTAGTGAAGCGGTGCGGCGCACCCGGGCGGGGCTTTCTGACCCCGACCGTCCGACCGGGTCATTTATGTTCCTCGGTCCCACCGGGGTGGGAAAAACGGAGCTTGCCAAAGCGCTCGCTGACTACCTCTTTGATGACGAAAAAGCCCTGGTGCGTATCGATATGAGCGAATACGGTGAGAAGTTTGCCGTATCTCGCCTGATTGGTGCGCCTCCGGGATATGTCGGCTACGAACAGGGTGGTCAGCTCACCGAAGCCGTGCGACGGCGACCCTATTCGGTCATTTTGCTCGACGAGGTGGAAAAAGCTCACCCGGAAGTCTTTGACCTCCTGCTCCAGGTCCTCGACGATGGCCGCCTCACCGACGGACAGGGTCGAACGGTGGACTTTCGAAACACGATTTTGATCCTCACCTCCAACCTGGGCTCTGGCTACCTCATCGAGCCGGGGTTGAGTTGGGAAGAAAAAACCACCGCCGTGTATGACGAGGTGCGAAAAGCCTTCAAGCCAGAGTTTGTCAACCGACTTGACGACATTGTCGTGTTCTCCACCCTGTCGACTGAGGACCTGGGCCAAATCGTGGAAATTACCATCGACCGGTTGCAGCAGCGCCTGTCCGAGCGTCGCCTAGAACTGGCGGTCACGCCGCCCGCCCGGTCCTGGTTGGCCGACCACGGGTACGACCCCACCTACGGGGCGCGCCCGCTTCGACGACTGATGCAACAGCAGATCGATGACACACTGGCGAAGAAGCTTCTCGCCGGCGAGATTCACGACGGTGACACCGTCAAAGTCGATATCAACGCCGACTCCAGTGGGTTAGAACTCACCCGCTTCGATCTTGAAAACCCCCCCAACCCCTAAGGAGTACCTCGTGGATCACACCGCACAGACCGACTACCCGCTGATGGACGAGTTGGCCCGTCGCCGCAGCCCCCGGGCGTTTGACCCGAGCGTTGAACTCACCGAGGCGCAGGTGGGGTCTTTGTTGGAGGCTGCGCGCTGGTCGCCCTCGTCGTCAAACTCGCAACCCTGGCGGCTGTTTGTTGCCAAGCGCGGCACAGACCTGTTTGACCAAGTAGTCCAGACCCTGGCTTCTGGTAACCAGGCGTGGGCGGTTAACGTCTCAGCGCTGATTGTCAATGTTGCCGTTATGGTCACCGATGAGGGTAAGCCGGAGAAGTGGGCGCCCTATGACGTCGGTCAGGCGGCCGCCCACCTCAGTATCCAAGCAACCCACATGGGACTCATCGTCCACCAGATGGGGGGCTTTGATGCGGATGCCCTCGGTGCAGTGCTGGGTATTAACGAGAACCACCGAGCCTGGGCCATCCTCGCGGTTGGCCAGCACGGCGATTCCGGCATTTTGCCGGAGAAACTCCAAGAGCGAGAGGATGCCCCGCGGGTGCGAGCGCCCCTCGACGAGATTGCTCCAGGCTGGCGCGACTAGCGACCAGGCAGGACAGCGTGGATCTGGTCAACAAACCAGTCAATATCCTCTGTGGTGGTGTCATAGGAACACATCCAGCGCACTTCACCGGCGTCGCGGTCCCAGTCATAAAAACGCACCGTTTCGCGGAGGCGGTCCGCGGCGGCGTTTGCCATCACGGCAAAGACACCATTGACCTGGGTGGGTTGGGTAAACGACAAACCCGAAATCTCACCCGCCGCGATTTTCTCCTCCAGCGTCTTTCGCAGAAGGGCGGCCATCTGGTTGGCGTGTTGGGCTAAGCCAAGGCCTAACCCGTCGGTGAAGAGGGCGTGAATCTGCGCGGAAATAAAGCGCATCTTGGAGGCCAGCTGCATCGTGAATTTGCGCAGATACAGCATTCCCTCCACCACCTCGGGGTTGATCACGACGACTGCCTCGGCGGCCATCGCCCCATTTTTTGTCGCGCCCAGACTCACCAGGTCCACCCCCACATCGGTGGTGAAGGCCCGAAAGGGAAGATCAAGCGCCGCAGCGGCATTCCAGATGCGCGCCCCGTCGAGGTGAAAGACCATGCCCCGCTCGTGGGCGAGTTGGGCGAGCTGAGCGATTTCGTCTGGAGTGTAGACGGTGCCGCACTCGCTGGATTGGGTAATCGACACGGCCAGTGGCTGGGCGTGGTGTTCATCCCCGCGCCCCCCAGCCACACTGACTAACCCCTCCGGGGTGAGTTTGCCTTCCACGGCGGGGACTGTCAGCAGCTTGAGACCGCTCACCCGCTCGGGCGCACCCCCCTCGTCGGTGTGAATATGGGCGGATTCGGTCGCGATGACCGCGCCCCAGCGGGGCATGGCCGCGGTGAGGGCGACGACATTGGCGCCGGTTCCGTTGAAAACGGGGAACACCTCGGCGCGCTCGCCAAACTCCCCCCTGATGGTGTGGGCGAGTAAGGCGGTGACGTCGTCGTAGCCGTAGGAGGCCTGATGGCCGGTGTTAACCGCTTCAATGGCGGCCAAAACCTCAGGGTGGACTCCGGCCTGGTTGTCGCTGGCGAAACCCCGGGGGTGGTCGGTGTGGGTCATGGCGCCATTCTCGCAGCAGGCCTAGAAGACCATCGGCGAATCGAAATCCTCGTCGTCATCGGTGAGCTCGATGACGACGGGGACGTGATCGCTGGGCTGCTCCCCGCTACGCTCCTCGCGCTCAATTGAGGCGTGGGCCACCTGGTCGGCAGCGGAGGGGTTTCCGAAAAGAAAATCGATGCGAATGCCGTGGTTTTTTCGAAACTTGCCCTGCTTGTAGTCGTAGTAGGTATAGCCCTCAGGAACGAGTGGCCTGACAAGGTCGCTCAGTCCCGCAGTATCGAGCAGCTTGGCCAGTGTGTCGCGCTCAGCCGGTGAGATGTGGGTGGAGACACCTTCGACAAAGTCGGGATCGCCGACGTCCTCGGGTTCGGGGGCGATGTTGAAGTCACCGCCGATCACACAGGCGGTATTGGGGTGCTGGTTTTGGTATTCGCCCATGGCGTGACCGAGGGCGTCGAGCCATGTCAGCTTGTAGGCCATATGGGGGTCGTTCAGTCCTCGCCCGTTGGGCACATAAACACTCCAGAGGCGTATCCCGGCGACAGTCGCTGAGACCGCCCGGGCCTCTGGTTGTGGATCCGCGCCGTTTTTATCAAATCCGGGCATCCCCCTAAAGCCCTGTTCGCCGTGACTGATACCCAGGCGCGACACAATCGCCACCCCGTTCCACTGGTTAAGCCCCCAGTGGAAGACGTCATAACCGGCGGCCTGAAATTCGTCGAGGGGAAACTGTTCGTTCGTACATTTGGTTTCCTGCAGCAGTGCCACGTCAATATCGGCGTTGACCAAAAAGTCGACAACGCGGTGTTTTCTCGTGCGAATCGAGTTGACGTTCCAGGTGGCAATCCGCATGTCTTAGCTCCTGCGCAGCATCTTTTTTGCCCGGGCGGCAAGTTCCAAAAAAAGCCACTGCCACTTCCGCTGTCGGTAGGCAGACAGTGCTTGGCCTGGCTGCAGCGGCCCGAGGGCAGAGATTTTCTGGAGAATAAATTTATCGACCGGGAGGTGGAGGAGGAACGCGCCGGTGAAGGCCGAAAACGGGGCCTGGTGGTGTTTGGTCCACATGTTCCAATACCGGGCGACCAGGCCAATACTGCCGGCGTCGTCGATTCGGTAGCCCTCGTGACGCATGATGTCGAGTGCTGCAGATTGATAGGGCTCATTTCCCACCCGTGCTGCCGTGGGAATCAGTTCGACGTAGCGGTCATAGATCGACGCCGAGGCTGCTGTGAGCCGGGCGAAAAATTCGGGAGGCCCGGCGAGGAATTCGCCCCCGCTCCAGCGCCCGGGGCTTGGTCTGCCGAGAATGTCCTCTAGCTGCTGGCGCAGCGAATCCGGTGGAGTCGATGCGGTGACTTGCGCGGTGATGTCGTAGGCCAGGGCGACCTGGTTGTCGATGTAGTAGCGCAGCGCTTCGGGTGGCGGGTTAATGGCGAGGACGTCGAGGTCGATGAGGGCCACGTAGCGGTGGTCGAGTTGGCCGAGGTGACCGAAGACATCGAGTTTGTAGTGGCCAGAGAAGAACCGGATTCCCTCGGGAACGCTGGTGTGAAAATCGATGACCTCGATGGTTAACTCCGAGGCTGCCTCCGGGTGGGCGGCGGCAATGGTCTCCACGGAGTTGGTGATCAGGGTAAAGGGCAGATTGTAGGCAGCGAGCGAGCGCGAAACACTCAGCGCGTTTGATGCGTAGATTCGCACCTGGTCAAGAAAGGACGACACCTGCACGTTGACGGTGGAGGCTTGTGAATCGCGCAGGTGTAAAAATCCGTAGAACTGGATGTCCATTGGCCTGCAACTCCCGGTTGGTTTCGCCCCCTCATCCTATGAGGCCACCGCGGGCGCAGCCCCATCGCTACACTGACGGCTGTGACTAGCGCGCGTGTAGACCTCGCCCAGTACATTTCTGACCTCGCGGTCTCGCGCGGTGACTTTACGCTCACCAGCGGGAAAAAAGCGTCGTTCTATATCGACTTACGGCAGGTGAGTCTCGACCACCGTGTCGCCCCGCTGATCGGCGATGTCATGTTGGATCTACTGGAGGAATTTCCCGAGGTCGACAGTGTGGGCGGCCTCACCATGGGTGCTGACCCGATCGCTTCGGCCATGCTCCACCGTGCGGTGTTGCGTCATCGGCCACTGGATGCCTGTGTGGTGCGCAAAGAGCCCAAAGACCACGGAATGGGTAAGCAGGTGGAGGGCCCGGACGTGTCGGGTAAAAAAGTGGTTGTCGTTGAGGACACCTCCACGACGGGGGGCTCTCCGTTGAAAGCGGCAGCGGCATTAGAAAAAGCGGGGGCGATCATTGTGGCCGTGTTGGTGGTTGTCGACCGCGACACCGGCGCGAAGCAGGTTATTGAGGATGCCGGGTACCCCTACCGCGCTGCCTTAGGGTTAGCAGACCTCGGCTTGGCGTGAGGCTCAACATCCGGTGGCTGCTGATCGCCTCGGCTGGAGTGGTTCCCGCTTTTGTCGTGGGCTACTGGTTGTCCGGTTTAGCCTCGCCGGAACCACCACTCGATGCACCCGCTGATGCCGCGGTTGATGCCAGCACCGAATCGCCCAGCTCTGAGGATCTGACCAACCAGCCTCCCGAGCCAGTGGTTTTTCCTGATATCGATAGTGGCCCACGGCCGCCGGGCGAGTGGCAGTGGAGCGACCTCCAGGGCGGTGAATGTGTTGACGGCTTCGAGGGGGCTTTTGATCCAGAGTTTGTCGTCGTGGGGTGCGATGCGAGCTATGACGCACAATTTGTTCGTGCCACGGTGATTGATTCCGGGAAAGGGGCTAACTACCCAGGCGATGAGGCGATCCGCGAGGCAGCCGGTGAACACTGTGTGGATATTGACCCGGCGGGGCTTGGGTCTTTGCACACCTATGACGACCTGCTGGTGGCTCCTGGCTATTCGTTGGGTGAGCCGGCCTGGGAGCGTGGTGACCGGCTGATGGGCTGTTTTATTTACCGTGAGTCAGGGCAGCCGTTTACGGCGGCTGCCTCTGGGCAATAGCAATTGAGGGCCCGGCTGTCGGGACGAGCGGGCTTGGGTGTGTTGAGGCGGCCTAGGCTGGCGGGGTGATCGATCAGCCCCACCAGCACCCAGAGCGCTCCACCCACGGGGTGGGACCGTGGCCTGGTGATTGGCCAACGGGCCAGAACTACGACCCGGAGTTGTTAGAACACGGCGATTCGAGAAACGTCGCTGACCACTACCGCTACTGGACGATGGAGGCCATCGTGGCCGATTTGGACCCGCGGCGGCATCAGTTCCACGTGGCAATCGAAAACTGGCAACACGACCTCAACATTGGCTCGATTGTTCGAACAGCTAACGCGTTTCTTGCCCAGGAGGTCCACATCGTGGGCCGAAAGCGCTGGAATCGGCGAGGGGCGATGGTCACTGACCGCTACCAACACATTCGACACCACCCGGAGGTGGCGGACTTCACCAGCTGGGCCCGCGAGGCTGGCGTACCCGTCATCGGTGTCGACAATGTCGAGGGCTCGACCCCGATTGAAAAAACGGTGCTGCCCAAGCAGTGTGTTTTCGTTTTTGGCCAGGAGGGCCCCGGGCTTTCTGAGGAAATGATTCAGGCATCCGATCAGGTTGTGGAGATTACCCAGTTTGGTTCCACACGGTCGATTAACGCCTCGGCAGCCGCGGCGATTGTCATGCACCAGTGGCTGATGCAGCACCACTTTGGGGTGGGGCCGGGGCCCAGCGACTAGACTGTCTGGGTAATGCCCGCTAAGACTTGAGGATTCTGCATGTCTGCCGTCGTCATTGTTGGCGCCCAGTGGGGCGACGAGGGTAAAGGCAAAGCCACCGACCTCCTGGGCGATCGCATCGATTACGTCGTGAAGTTCAACGGCGGTAACAACGCCGGACACACGGTCGTCATCGGTGACGAAAAATACGCCCTCCACCTACTGCCCAGCGGCATCCTCACCCCCGGGGTCACCCCGGTGATCGGCAACGGCGTTGTCGTCGACCTCGATGTGTTGGCCGACGAGCTCGACGGTTTGGTCGAACGGGGACTGGATGTGTCGAAACTCCGGGTGAGCTCCCACGCCCACGTCGTCACCCTCTACCACCGCACCCTCGACAAGGTCACCGAGCGTTTCTTAGGTAAACGCCAGATTGGCACCACCGGTCGCGGGATTGGTCCGACCTACGCCGACAAAATCAACCGCATCGGGATTCGCATCCAAGACATTTTCGACGAAGGAATCTTGCGTCAAAAAGTTGAGGGGGCTCTCGAGGTTAAAAACCACCTTTTGGTGAAGGTCTATAACCGCCGGGCGATTGGCGTCGACGAGGTCGTCGATGAACTCCTCGCCCACCGTGAGCGCCTCGAGCCGATGGTGGCCGATACGGCCCTGGAGTTGAATACTGCTCTCGACCGTGGCGACACGGTGCTCTTTGAGGGCGGCCAGGCAACCATGCTGGACGTTGACCACGGCACCTACCCGTTTGTCACCTCGTCCAGTGCGACCTCCGGTGGTGCAGCGACGGGCTCGGGGGTAGCGCCGTGGCGCCTGGATACGGTGGTGGGAATCGTTAAGGCCTACACCACCAGGGTCGGCTCGGGGCCGTTTCCCACCGAGCTTCACGACCAGTGGGGCGATTGGCTGCGTGATCGAGGCCACGAGTTTGGCACGACGACCGGCCGGCCGCGCCGCACGGGCTGGTTTGATGCCCCGATTGCCCGGTATGCCACGAGGATCAACGGAATCACCGACTATGTGTTGACCAAACTGGATGTGTTGACCGGGCTGGATGAAATCCCGGTGTGTGTCGGCTACGAGGTGGATGGCACACGTGTTGATGATGTGCCCTGGTCTCAGACTGACTTCCACCATGCCACACCGATCTACGAGACCGTCCCCGGTTGGAGTGACAACATCGAGGGCGCCCGGGAGTTTTCTGATCTGCCGGCCGCCGCGAGAGACTATGTCACCACCCTCGAGGAGATGATCGGTCAGCGCATTTCGGTCATCGGGGTCGGCCCGGCGCGGGATGCGGTGATTGTTCGCCACGATTTGCTGGGTAAGCGCTAACCAACACGGTTAGGCTGTCGGACATGTCGGCTGACCCCTACGAGCAACTTCTCGAGCTTCGCCGCAGTATCGACAATATTGATGCGGCGCTGATTCACCTGCTCGCTGAGCGGTTTAAGAATACGAAAGCGGTGGGTCGACTGAAGGCCGGTGCCGCGATGCCACCGTCGGACCCCGAACGGGAGGCGTGGCAGATTGCCCGGTTGCGCCGGTTAGCCGAAGACGTCGACTTGGATCCGGCGTTTGCCGAAAAGTTTCTGGAGTTCATCCTCGCGGAGGTAATCCAGCACCACGAAGCCTTAGCGGCGGAGGGCGAGTAGGTCGCCATAGAGGCGATGGGCGGTTTCTTGGAGCCGCTCAATGAGAACCTCATCGCGCGTGACTTCAACGAATTTTGGCCCCGGCCATCCGGGTTCCATCACACCGCCGCGTTTCACCCGCAGCATCCAGGCAAAGACACACATCTGTGCGCCGGTGACGAAGAGTTGCCACTGGACTTGACGGTGGTAGTTACCGGGGACTTTGGCCCAGCGCTCCCAATCCCGGCCGGTGGTTTTCACCTCGGCAATCACCTCGTGGGTGGCAGAGAGCCCATCGGGTGTCGCCATCATCCACTTGTTCTCGGCCGCGTCTTTTGAGATCAGCCAATCGTTTGGCTCCACGTCCACAATGGTTTGGAGTTTTTCCATAATGGGCCCCTCTTGTTCCCGACCAAAGCGCATGTAGTCGTTATCGGGAATGTCGGCGGGTTGGCGCAGCTGCTCGAGAACTTCTCGGTAGCCATCAGGGGTGACCGCTTTGGACACCGCCGTTGCGGTGACACCCTGCTGGCGGATCTCGAGCCACTTTTCGCGCTCCCGCGAGGGGACCAGGAAGCGTTCTTGTTCAATCACGATGAATTGAGCCTAAGCCTGGCCACCGACAACCGGCCCCAACACTGCCGGCAGGGTGGCTTCGTGAAGCTCGTGGATTCTCTCGAGGGGGAAGCTCGCGACATCGGTGATCTCGAGGGCCATTCCGGGGGCATCGGTGACGCCGATTCTGGCGACGGGAACACCGCGGCCTTCGCATAGGCCGCGGAACTTCACGTCGTCTTCCCGGGCAACAGAGACAATGACCCGGGTTTGGGATTCAGAAAACAAGGCGGTGACCACATCAATGCCGTCGCGCTCCATCACTTCGCCCAACCAGACTCGAGCGCCCACACCGCGGCGCAGACAGGATTCGCTCAACGATTGAATGAGCCCACCGGTCGAGAGGTCGTGGGCGGAGGTGACGAGGCCATCGTGGGCGGCGTGGTGGAGCAGTTTGGCCAGGGCCTGTTCCCGGGTGAGATCGACTGATGGTGGCATTCCACCCAAGTGCCCGTGAATGGCATCGGCCCAGATGGAGCCATCGAGTTCCAGGTGGGTGGTGCCCAGCAGGTAGATGTTTTCGCCATCGTCTTGCCAGCCGGAGGGTAAGCGCCGGGCGACTTCGTCGATGACTCCCATTACGGCAACGACCGGGGTGGGCTGAATCGGGGTGGAGCCGGTCTGGTTGTAGAGGCTCACGTTTCCGCCGGTGACGGGGATTTCTAGTTCAACGCAGCCATCGGCGAGACCGGTGACAGCTTCGGCAAACTGCCACATCACTTCCGGGTCCTCGGGGCTGCCAAAGTTCAAACAGTCACTCACCGCCACGGGTGTTGCGCCGGTACTGGCAACGTTTCGATAGGCCTCAGCCAGCGCGAGGATGGCACCCTGGCGGGGGTCGAGCTGGCCGTAGCGACCGTTGGCGTCCGTGGCAATGGCCACACCGAGGCCTGATTCCTCATCGACGCGGAGCATTCCCGCATCATCCGGGGTGGTCAGGGCAGTGTTTCCCAGCACGTAGTGGTCGTACTGGTTGGTAATCCAGGTTGCCGCCTGCAGGTTGGGGTGGGCCAGGACGGTTTCGATTTGCGCGATCACTGCCGCGGGGTCATTGACCCGTTCGGTGCTGTGGATGCTGTCTGCTTGGAGCCGATCAAGCCACACCGGGCGGCTCATGGGCCGGTTGTAGACCGGCGAATCGATGGCAACCGTTTTCGGATCGACATCGACAATGGTTTCACCGCGCCAGTTGATAATGAGACGACCCGTATCGGTGACCTCGCCCAACACGCTGGTTTCAACATCCCACTTATCGGTCACCGCGAGGAAATCATCGAGCTTCTCGGGGCTGACAATCGCCATCATCCGCTCCTGCGACTCGGACATCAAAATCTCTTCCGGAGTGAGTGTCTCGTCGCGCAGTAACACCTCGTCAAGGTCGACAACCATGCCGGTATCACCATTGGCGGCCAACTCACTGGTGGCACAGCTAATCCCTGCGGCACCGAGATCCTGGATGGCTTCGACGAGTTGGCTCCCGAAGAGCTCCATGCAGCATTCGATGAGGACCTTTTCGGCAAAGGGGTCACCAACCTGCACGGCAGGGCGCTTTGCGGGCCGACCATCGTCACCAAACGTCTCGCTGGCGAGGATGGAGGCTCCACCAATTCCGTCACCACCGGTGCGAGCGCCGAAGAGCACCACTTTATTGCCCGAGCCGGTGGCGTTTGCCAGGCGGATGTCCTCGTGGCGCATCACCCCGACGGCGAGAGCATTGACCAGCGGGTTTTTTTGGTAGCTGGGATCAAACCAAGTTTCGCCCCCAATATTGGGAAGGCCCAGACAGTTTCCGTAGAAGCTAATACCGGAGACCACTCCGGGGACCACCCGGGCGGTGTCGTCGTGGTCGAGGGCGCCAAATCGCAGGGCGTCCATTACCCCAATGGGCCGTGCGCCCATCGAGATGATGTCGCGCACGATTCCCCCGATACCCGTTGCCGCCCCCTGGAAGGGTTCAATGAAGCTGGGGTGGTTGTGGCTTTCGATTTTGAACGTCACCGCCCAGCCCTCACCCACATCCACCACACCGGCGTTTTGGCCCATTCCGACCATGAGGTTTTTGCGCATCGACTCGGTGAGCTTTTCGCCAAACTGGCGAAGGTGGACTTTGGAGCTCTTATAGGAACAGTGCTCAGACCACATCACCGAATACATCGCCAGCTCACCTGAGGTCGGGCGGCGGCCCAAGAGGCCCACAATCTGCTGGTATTCGTCATCGGTCACACCCAGTTCGCGGTAGGGAAGCTCGCGCTCGGGGGTGGTCTGGGCGTGGGTAACAGAATCAATCGGGTGTGTCACGGGTTATGACCCCCATTCATCGGGCGGGCCCACAACCAGCGCCAGGAGTGTTAACAACGCCACGACGCCAATGAGTGTGCCAAGCAAAATCCACGGTCTGGCGATAAACCAGCGAAAAAGCGGGTCCGGGAAGCGCTGATCACGCGGGTCATCGGTGGCTTCAGTTCGCCAGTCGCCATCGAGGAGACCACGTTTATGCAGGGCGCGATCAAAGGGCACCGTCATATACGGCGGAACAGCCGAAAGCCACGCCAAGAGCAGTCGCCAGAACCTCCAGCGCTGGTTGTGCCCGACAATGGCGGCAATTGTCACGTGGGCGAGAAAAACGGTTCCGTGGGAGATGCCGGCGAGGAAAAACCAGGAGACATCGTCGCCGAAGCCGTAGCGCAGCACCATCGCCGCAATCAGCCCCGTCCAGGTGACCATTTCGGACACCGCGGCGATGCCGTAGAGATCTTTGGGCTTGAGCCTCATCGAAGCACCCCCTCCAGCGCGACGGAGGTAAACATCGTGAGTCCGTCGGTTCCACTTCGCATCGCCTGGTCGGTATCGGGGCCAAAGCCCGGCTCCACCGCGTGTTCCGGGTGTGGCATCAACCCAACGACAGTGCCCGACTCGTTACGTAACCCGGCAATATCGTGGAGTGAACCGTTGGGGTTCGTCCCCCAGTAGCGAAAGACGACCAGTCCCTCACCCTCCACCCGCTTGAGGGTTTCATCATCGGCGATATAGCCACCCTCACCGTTTTTCAGCGGAATCGTGATGTGTTGGTCTTTTTCAAACCCAGCACTCCAGCGGGTGTCGGTGTTTTCCACGACGAGCTCCTGGTCGCGGCAGATGAAATCACCGTGGTCGTTGCGGATGAGACCGCCGGCAAGAACGCCCGCCTCGACGAGAATCTGGAAGCCGTTGCAGATACCCAAAACGGGGACGCCGCGGTCAATCGCCTCGAGGATGTCGGTCATGATCGCCGAGCGCGCCGCGATCGCACCGCAGCGCAAATAGTCGCCGTAGCTAAAGCCCCCCGGCAAGACAATCGCTTCAACATCGCGCAAGTCGTGGTCCTTATGCCACAACGCCACGGGAGTGTGGCCGGCTAAGCGCACCGCCCGCATCGCATCGCGGTCATCGAGCGATCCAGGAAAAGTGACAACCCCGATGCGCATCAGGGCTAGGCCTCCACCCGGATGTCAACGACGTCTTCAATGACACCGTTAGACAACAAATCATCGGCAATGGTCTTCGCCGTGGCGAGGTGGGCGTCGGTGACGTCACCATCGACGCGCAGTTCGAAGCGTTTACCGATTCGAACATCGACAATCTCGCCGTGGCCATCGCGCTGGAGCGCCCGTTGGACGGCTTTACCCGCCGGGTCGAGAAGTTCGCGCTTGGGCATCACCTCGATGATGATGGTGGACACTAGATGCCATCTCCTCGAGCCAGGCGGTAGGAAAACTTCGCCCAGTCTATCGGGCCACGAGGTGCTCAAGACCGCCCCGACCCACCAGGTGGTCGATGGCAAACTGCGCCCAAATGCGATACCCATCGGCGCTGGGGTGAAACCCATCTGAGGCGAAAAACCCGGGAGGGTAGTGGCCGGGTGGGGGAAGCATCAGCGCGTAGCGACGAGCCTCCACTAGCGGTCGCGCTCGCCGTTCAATTGCCTGGCCGTGTCCGGCCATCACGCCGCGCAAGGGTTGGGCCAGGGAGTCAAACAGGTGAAAAGCCGGCAGTGAAGACACCACGATGAGAGCCTGCGGTGAGTGGGCGTGGAGACGATCGAGCGTGTGGAGGATATTGGTCACCGCCGCCTGGGCCGAGCGAAGATTCTTCGCGTCGTTGGCGCCAATCGACACTAAGGCGATATCAATGCCCTCGTGGTGGTCCAAAGCGTGGGGCAGAAAATTCTCTAGCAACTGACTAGTGGTGATGCCGCGCTCGCCGTAGCTATCCCAGATGATGCCCCGGCCGGTGTGGCCGTAGAGACCGCGGGCGAGTTGGGAGGTTAGGCCGAGCATGGGGTTATCCACGCCAACTCCGGCAATAGTGGAATCGCCAAGACCCACCATGTGCAGCGGCCGCGGCCCGTTGATTGTTCCTGACCAGGGCAGGGGGGCGTTTGGCAGTCGCCCCCGTTTGGCCCGGGCAATCCGGCCCTGGGTCAGAAGGAGGGGCGCCAGCACCAGCCCCAGCGGCCTGGCCGCTGTGTGCCAGGGGCGAAGCGGTGGCATGGACGGGCCCGTATCGAGGTTCACACTCATGGGGTTGCCCCCATCAGCCTCGCTTCCAGTTCCTGGTAGCGCTGGGTGGTCAACTCAATAACGTCGTCGGGAAGGCGCGGTGGTTGCCCGGCTTTGTCCCAGTGTCCGTGGAGCCAGTTTCGAATGATCTGCTTATCGAAGCTCTCCAACCGGTCAGACCCCCCTGCTTCGTAGCGGGAGAGATCCCAGTAGCGGCTGCTATCGGGGGTGAGTACCTCATCGGCAAGCACGAGCTCACCCGGGTGCTCGCCTCGACCAAATTCCAGTTTGGTGTCCGCGAGGATCAACCCGCGCGAAGCCGCAATGTCGGCAGCGTCGGTGTATATCGCCAGGCTCGTATCCCGCAGTGCCACAGCATCTGCTTTGCCGACGAGCTCAACGACGTCCTCGAAGCTGATGTTCTCGTCGTGGTCACCAACGGCGGCTTTCGTCGCCGGGGTGAATAGAGGCTCGGGTAGCGGGTCGCCTTCGTGCAGACCCGGCGGCAAGGCGATCCCACACACCGCCCCGGTGGCTTGATAGTCACTCCAGCCGGAGCCCACAAGATAGCCCCGAACGACACATTCCACTGGAAGCATAGAAAGCGCTGCGGTGACGACGGCCCTGTCGGCTACTTCTGCGGGGGGCTCATCGGGTAAGAGATGGTTGGCAATGGTGGGGAATTGATTCATCCACCACTGGCTCACCCGGGTGAGGGCCGCACCCTTCCCGGGAATCTCCGGGCGGAGAATGACGTCAAAGGCGCTCACCCTGTCGGTGGCGACGATGAGAAGCCGATCGGCCTCATCGCGGCTTGATGCAGTTTTTGGAATATAAACGTCTCGGACTTTGCCCTGGTAGTCCAGAGACCAGTTATCCAGCGTGGTCATCGGTGACCCGGGCCGCGATGTCGTGGCGATAGTGGCTGCCCTCTAGACCGATCGCGGCGAGAGCTTTGTAGGCGCGGGTGCGCGCGTCATCAAAAGCATCGCCCGTGGCGATGACGCTCAGCACTCGACCACCAGTGGCAATGAGTTGTCCGTCTGATTCGGCCGTCGCCGCGTGGGCGATGCTGACTCCGGTAACCGCCAAGGCGTCATCGATTCCGGAGATGACTCGTCCGGTCTGCGGTGCTTCCGGGTAGCCCTCACTGGCGAGGACAACGGTCATCGCGACCTGGTCGGAAAATTCGGGAGCGGGAATATCGGCGAGGGCTCCCTGGGCGGCCGCCAGGAGGAGGGGGGCCAGCGGGGTCGAAAGCCTCGCCAAAACCACCTGGGTTTCTGGGTCACCAAAGCGGGCATTGAACTCGATGACCTTCACACCGCTCGAGGTGATGATCAGCCCGCAGTAGAGAAGACCGATAAAGGGGAGCTTGCGGTGGGACAACTCGTCAATAGTCGGTTGGGCGACGGTGGTGGTCACCGTATGGACAAAGTCATCCTCGAGCCAGGGCAGGGGACTGTAGGCACCCATACCGCCGGTGTTAGGCCCCTCATCGTGATCGAAGGCGCGTTTGTAATCCTGCGCCGGAGCCAGGGGAACAACAGTGGTGCCATCGGAGAGGAAAAATAGTGACACTTCCTGGCCGTCAAGAAATTCTTCAACCACCACGGTGCCGTCTTGGAGGTAGTAGGAGGCGTGGTCGATAGCGGCCTGGCGGTCCTCGGTAACCAGCACCCCTTTGCCCGCGGCGAGCCCGTCAGCTTTAACCACAAATGGCGAACCCATCTGGTCAAGGGCAGCCAGCAGCTCGTCGTGGTTTGCCACCGTGCGTGAATCTCCTGTCGGGACTCCGGCTGAGGACATGATGTCTTTGGCAAAAGACTTTGACCCCTCGATGGCGGCGGCTTTGTGGTTGGGGCCAAATACGGCGATACCCGCCGCCCGAAGCGCATCGGCGACGCCGGCAACGAGTGGTGCTTCTGGTCCGATAATCACCAGATCAACGCCTAAGTCACTGGCTGCTTCGGTCACGAGTTTCGGATTAGTTGCTTGCAGGGCAATGTTTTCAGCCAGTTGCCCCGTCCCGGCGTTACCGGGAGCGGCGTAGATCGTGTGCCCGGGTTCGCGAGAAAGAGCCATGACAAGGGAGTGTTCCCTGGCCCCAGAACCGAGAACCAAAATCTTCACCAGGCCAGCGTACACAGCACCGGTGGGTAGCGTGAGGGGGTGTCCCCACGCAGAATCCCTGACCGAGACGGCCAGTTGGCACTCGATGATTACCGCGCTTCCCGCGGTCAATCCGCGAGCGATCCAGACAGCCTTGCCCGTGCCGTGCGCTACATCCTCCAGACGTTGTCCGACCACGCTCCTGGCCGCAGTGTGGAAGTACGTGTTCCGCCCTACGGGGCCGTGCAGGCGGTGGAGGGCACCCGGCACACCCGCGGGACCCCACCGGCGACGGTGGAAATGGACCCAGAAGCCTGTGTGGAGCTGGCGCTGGGGCTTGCCCAGTGGGGTGTCCTTGTCGAGCAGGGTCGCATTCGCGCCTCAGGGGAGCGCTCCGATCTTCGAGGGTTCTTTCCCCTCTGGCCGTTAGGCTGACCGCCGTGACGACTGGTACCCAACCCGACGACGCTCCCGACGAGCAGCCCATGCGGCTTCGTCGTGCGCCCAAACTCGCCCCCTTTGTCGTGGTGGGCGCCGGGGTGGGGGTCATTGTGACGCTGATTGTGACGTCGCTGTTTCCCGCAGACCCGGGTGTGGGGTTTTCCACCCTCGCTGGATACTTTTCCCTCTACGGGGTGAGCGCGGGAATCACGACCGGGCTTATTTGGTGGTTGGTTCTTGACCGGCGGTCAAAGAAAAAGCAACGCGAGATCCGCGCTGCCCGGGAAGACTAGCTCGACTGGTTGCCTTCAAGCCAGCTGAGGTAGTCCTGGTCGATGTTTCCGGTGCAGTACTCACCGGTGAAGCAACTCATGTCGAGGTCGGTGATGTCGGTTCCCTCGAGGATGGCGTCTTTCATATCGTCGACTTCTTGGTAGATCAGGTAGTCAGCACCAATCTCCTGGGTGATTTCGGGGATGGTCCGACCGGCCGCGACGAGCTCTTTGCTGCTTGGCATATTGATGCCATAGACGTGGGGGTAGCGAACTGGAGGGGCCGCTGAGGTGAACGTCACCGTTTTGGCGCCCGCCTGGCGGGCCATTTCCACGATTTCTTTGGACGTTGTTCCCCGAACAATGGAGTCGTCGACGATGAGGATGTTTTTCCCGGCAAATTCGCTTGGCAGGGCGTTGAGTTTTTGTCGCACACTGCGGGTGCGCTCGGCCTGGCCCGGCATGATGAACGTCCGCCCGACGTACTTGTTTTTATAAAAGCCCTCGCGGTATTCGATGCCCAACCGTTTGGCAACTTGCATCGCCGCGGGACGCGCCGAATCGGGAATGGGCATGACCACATCGATATCGGCAATCGGGGCGTGTTTGGCGATGGTGGCAGCCAACCTATCCCCGAGGCGAAGCCGCGCTTCATAAACCGAGATGCCGTTCATAATCGAGTCGGGTCGGGCTAAGTAAACGTATTCAAACGAACACGGATAGAGCTGGGGATTATTCGCACACTGCTTGCGGGTCATCTCACCGTCAGTGGAGATAAACACCGCTTCACCGGGGCTGATATCTCCCACGACGTCGTAGCCACCAGATTCCAGCACCAGGGATTCACTGGCGACGACCCATTCGGTCCCGAGTAGCCCGGCTTGCCGCTGCCCGAGGATGAGCGGGCGAATACCGAAGGGGTCGCGAAAGGCCACCAGTCCGTGTCCGGCAATGAGCGCGATCGTCGCGTAGGAGCCCTCGACTCGCTCGTGAACGCGTGAGATCGCGGTGAAGAGGTGTTGTGGGTCAAACGAGTCACCATTACCGGCGCGCAGAAGCTCACTGGCCAAAACATTGACCAACAGTTCCGTATCCGAGGTCGTGTTGACGTGTCGGCGATCATCGTGGAGCAGCTGGTGGGTGAGCTCCTGGGTGTTGGTCAGGTTGCCGTTGTGGACCAAGACGATGCCGAAAGGAGAGTTGACATAAAACGGCTGTGCTTCTTCTTCTCGTTTGGCTTTGCCGCGGGTGGCGTAGCGGACGTGGCCGAGACCACTGGTTCCCACCAGCCGGCGCATATCCCGGGTTCGATACGCCTCGCGCACCTGGCCTTTGGCTTTGTGAATATGAAAGCTCTCACCGTCGCCCGTGGCGAGACCGGTGGAGTCTTGTCCGCGATGCTGCAGCAGTGCTAAAGCGTCGTAAATGTCCTGGTTAACCGGACCGGATGAGACCATCCCCACGATGCCACACATGCCCCGGTCGATCTCCCTTTCGGAGGTTCCCCGGTGTCACCGGGGAAACGCGAACGCTGGTTCACAGTCTGGCACAACACGGGTGTCTCATTCGGGCACCGGCGGGCTACCACCCCACCGATTTGTGGGGACCGCGACGACGCCAGGCGCCAAGCACCGCGGCAGCCACGAGTCCCACACCACCTGCTACCCACACCCACCACATACTCCGCCAGAGGTTGAGCTCTGGTGTGGCCATCGCCTCGGTGGTCTCGGGCAGCTCGGGGGTTTCCGGCAGCGGTGTGGGTGGGCCTGATTCTTGGAGTTGAAAGTCCGGCTCTGCTTCACCAGTCTGCTCCGCATTCTCCGTGGCGGCGTCGTCACCAGAACCCACCGGCGGCACCGGGGTAAAGGGAACAATCGGGGGCGGCGGCAGTTGCCCGGCGAGGTCAACCGCTGCCTGCCCGTCATCGTCATCGTCACCACGATCACGCCCGGGTGCTGATGTGTCCCGTGATTCTGGCTGAGGCGGCGCCGTCGCTTCTGGCTGATCAGCGGCGACCTCTTCGGGGACTTCTTCTGGCTCTGGCTCCGGTTCTGGTTCCGGCTCCGGTTCAGGCGGTGGTGGCGGCTCGGAAACGCTCAATGTGATCTCTGAGCGCAGCGGCCTGGCCCGAACGGTTTGACCATCCTGGGTGGTCTCCAGCCAACTGCCCAGCACAAGTGGGTAGTCCCCCGTTGTTTCCTCTGTGCTCGAGTCAATGGAGATCCTCGCCGGTGTTGCTTGATCATCGATCGTGGCATCGAGAAATGCCGGCAGACCCTCCAGGCGGTAGCGACGGGTGGAGCCTTCCGGGTCTGAAACGGCCGAATCGAGACTAAGCGCGATGTTCTGTGGCTCGTTAGCCCCGGTGAGGTAGTCCCACTGGGTCTCAAGCACGCAGTCAGAGTGGACCGGGATAACCTCGCCAAACCAGCTGGCGGGATCGGTGGCAATAGTGCGGGCGGTGTCACGAGCCTGATTGGCGCCACAGGGGTCAAAGTCGACGACAATGGCGTGAATAGTCGCTGTCACCGGAGCGTGGCTGATGTTTCGGACATAGCCCGTGGCCTGGGGGTCACCATCGGCCAGGGCGTCAGTATGGACATCTCGTCCCGCCCACACTGCTTCGCCCCCCGTGGTGTCGATGTGTAAGACGACAGTGCCAAACTCCCCCGACTGGTCGGTCACGATGAGGGTTTTTGCGTCTGGTTTTTCGTAGAGCACATCGGCACCAGCCTGAAAGTCGACGTTCCAAAACAGCCTCTTACCCGGTAGCGAGCTGGGGTAGTGGTCGGACAGGTCGACGACATAGCGAAGGGAGTTGCCCGCGGCCGTGATGGTGACCGTGGTGTCGATGTGCTGAAACGAGTTCATCCGAATCACGTTGTAGAGCTCCATCTGATGCTGCCCACCCTGTTCGAGGGTGACGGTTTCGTTAAACGCGCTAAAGGTTTTGCGAGACGACGCATCGTCGTTGAGCGTCATCGCCAGCCCCAGCTGTCCCAGCGCGGTAAAGGGCCCGGAGGTCCACCCGGTTTCGCGGGGCTCAAAAGCCTGCGGTGTGCCCCCGGTCCACACCGCGCTGGTCGAATCGGCGCTCGCCCAGTTCACACTCGCGGTATTGAGGGGCCCCTGTTCATCGGCATAAGCATCAGCGGGGCTGGCCACTACGGCCAGGGAGATGATGAGGGCGCCAACGATGGCGGGCAGGCGCAGGATGGGGGTGCGCAAGCCGGGGTGTGAATGCAGCCAGAGCATGGAAAACCTTTCGTTCTCACGTCGTATCGGCCACCGAGCGTAAAAACCGCGGCCGATTCGCCGTCGGATTTATCCACAGCCCCGAGCCCGGCTCGGCTAGGCTCGATGGCGTGAGTGAACCCACGGCCTATCAGCGCTCCGGGGTTGACACTCACGCCGGCGATCGGGCCATCGAGTTGATGCGCTCTGATGTGCAGGCCACCCACAGCAACCTGGTACTCGGTGGTGTCGGCGGTTTTGCGGGACTCTTCGACGCCCGGGCGCTGCGCGACTACGACCACCCGGTGCTGGCCACGTCGACTGATGGTGTGGGAACGAAAGTCGCCATCGCCCAGGCGCTTGATCGCCACGACACGATTGGTCAAGACCTCGTGGCCATGGTCATCGACGACATTGTCGTCGTGGGGGCGAAACCCCTTTTTCTGACCGACTACATCGCCTGTGGCAAAGTCGTGCCAGAAACTATCGCGTCAATCGTCTCCGGGATTGCCACAGCCTGTGCCAATAGCGATGTGGCACTCATCGGTGGTGAAACCGCGGAGCACCCCGGCCTGCTGGGCGAGCACGAATATGACGTGGCTGCCGCGGCGACGGGAGTTGTCGAAAAAGACCAGTTACTCACCCCCGCCCGGGTCCAACCCGGCGATCAGGTGGTGGCGATTGCCTCCAGCGGTCTCCACAGCAACGGTTATTCATTGGCCAGAAAAATCGTCGCCGATTCGAAACTGGCGTGGACAGACTCACTACCGGGGCTTGATGCCCCCCTGGGTGAGGCCCTGCTCGAGCCAACCCTCGTCTACACCCCGGGGATTCTTCGGGTACTGGAGAACCTGCCCGGTGTGGTCCACTCCGCCAGTCACATCACCGGCGGAGGGATCGCTCAAAACCTGCAGCGCGTGATTGCCTCCGGACGAGAAATCATCCTCGAGCGCGGCAGCTGGGATGTTCCCCCTCTCTTCGCAGCCTTGGCCACGCAGGGTGGACTTGGTCTGGGGGATGTTGAAGATACCTGGAACCTGGGTATGGGGGCAGCACTGATCGTTCAATCCGGTGCCGGGGCTGACGTGGTGGCCGCGCTGTCGGAAGCTGGTTTTCAGGCCAGTGTCGTGGCGTCGGTGCAGGCGACGGACCGGGCCAGTGAGGCAGCCAAGGGTGTTAGCGGAGGCGTTGTGGAGCTGCGAGGACGCTGGGGCGCTTAGCGCTCGTCGTCTTCGTCGTCCGCCCAGCGGTCGATCAGGGCGTCCTCGTCACTACCCGACTGGCTGGCCAGCTCGCGCTCGAGCTGAGACAAGTCGGTATCGGGAGAGCTGTATTTGAGCTCCCGGGCAACTTTGGTGTGCTTTGCTTTCTGACGTCCGCGACCCATGTCACTCCTCGAAGAAGGCCACTATTTCCCTGGCGGGCACGCGCAGGCTCCGCGCGCGAAATCGAGCGCCACTGTATCACGCAGAGCCTCACGCAGTCCGAGAAGCAGGGGCTTACCCGGCCTCTAGCTCCCGGCAATCACCCCACCCAGTGACACACCCAGCCACACCGCGACCAGTCCGGCGATGACGTGGAGGGCTAACAACACCAGTGCGCGTCGGCGCGTGTGCCGGCGGCTGGTCTCAACAACATCGACGGCCAGGGTGGACAGTGTCGTCAGTGACCCCCACAGGCCCCCCGCCAGCAGTGTCGCCCAGGCACCCCAGTCAGCGCTCCAGGTTAGCCCCGCACCAAATGCACCGAGTGTGTTGACTAACACCACCATCAGCGCACGATTCCAATTCGTCACCCAGGACGTCACCGCCCAGCGCACCAGGGCCCCCGCAGCGCCAAGTGCCGCGATGAGCGCCATATCAATGCCGGTCATGGCCTCACCTCCGGGCCCCGCCTCACCCGTGAGGCAAGCCCCCACCAGGCGGCAACGAGTCCCAGCCCCAGGGTGGCCACCAGATAGGAAACTGCCCACCACGCGCTCACGTCGGTGGTCAGGAGATGAACCTGGACCATAACAGCCGACCAGGTCGTAAAGGCGCCCAAGAAACCAACACCCAGTGCCTGGCGCAGCCAGGGTGGCGGTTGGAGTGAGTGTTCACGGCGCAACAGACCAAGCGCCAGCGCACCGGCGGTATTGACCCCCAGTGTTACTGCAAGAGTCGTCGGGGACAGCGGGTCGCCACCGAGCCACTGCTCGAGGCCCACCCGCGAGAGGGCGCCCAGAGCCCCGGCCACTGCGATGGCTACTGCCGTGAAGAGCGCTCCCACCCGACACAGGTTAGCCCCCGGATTTAGACTGAGAGATATGACGTCTAGCGCAGGTGACCCCGAGGCTCAGCGCGCGAGGCGCTCGCGCGCGAGGCGCCAACTCTTGGGAGCGACCATCGCTGTGGCAGTGGTGGTTGTGGTCTTTGTGATCTACCTGGTCTGGCCCATTGTTTTCTCCGGACCGACCGGGCTGTCTGGTCAGCAGGAACCAACGGGGTATCCGGCCTCCGTGGTGGCAACCGGGGAGGACGGCCGGGAGCGCAGCCTCAGGGTTCGCGGTGTGGATGACTCCGAAGTGGACTTGGAGCGCGTCACCCAGGGGGATCGATTGGTGGTCTCGGGGACAGGGTTTAATTCACAAAACGGCATCTACGTCGCGGTGTGCAAAATCCCGGATTCGCCCGATCAGCGCCCCGGGCCGTGTCTGGGTGGGGTGCCCTCGACTGAGGTCGAAGGAGACGACGGGCAACGGACCATCGAGTGGGCTGCGGCGAACTGGATTAATGACGATTGGGCGTGGAAGCTCTTTGGCGCCAGGGGCTATGACGACCCCGCAGCCGGTGATTTCACCGCGTATCTGGAGCTTGGCCCCCCGGCTGATGAGTTTGTCGACTGCCGAGTGGAGGCCTGTGCGATTTACACCCGCAATGACCACACGGCACTGGATAACCGGATGCAGGACCTCTATCTACCGGTTGCCTTTTCCGAGTAGTCGGGGGTGCGCATCGCCGGAATAGTGCGGTGGACCAGCGGTCCGATTGCGAGGGCGAAGACGATCGTTCCGGGGCCAAAGTCGCCCCCGAGAATCCACCCAATGACCAACACGGTGACCTCAACGCTGGTGCGAACCACCCAAATCGGCCACCCGAAACGGCTATTGGCTCCCGTCATCAGCCCATCGCGAGGACCGGGTCCAAAGCGCGCTCCGATGTAGAGGCCACTGGCAATCGCCAACATCAGCACACCGGTGAGAAACACCACCCAGCGGTGGACCAGGGTGTCGGGGGTGTCGACAAACACGAGGGCAAATTCCATAAACGGACCCACCAGGAGGGCGTTTAATACGGTGCCCAGGCCCGGTTTTTGCCGAAGCGGAATCCACAGCAACAACACGCCCAGTCCGATAATGACCACCCACCAGCCAATACTGATGCCGGTGGTGAGCGCCAGGCCTTCCGCGAAGACCGTCCACGGGTCCACACCGACCCGGGCGCGCAGCATCATCGCTACGGCAAAACCAAAGAGGAATAATCCGACAATCAGTCGGATCAAGCGGCTGGCCAAATGGGCGAGGTATCCGGTGCTCAGTGAAGGTTTAGAGGGCAAGGAGCATGCTCGCAATCAGGGCGAGAGCTAAACCGGCCCACTGGATTTTTTGAATACGCTCGCGCAACACGATGGCGGCCAAGAGGATAGTTCCGGCGGGGTAAAGAGCGGTGAGCACCGCGACGATGGTCATCTCACCGAGGCGAAACCCGGTGAGGACCGCGATATTCGTGGCGGCATCTAATACGCCCCCCACGGCGATCAAGCTCCAGAGCTTCGGCCAAGACATCACACCCTCCGTGTTGGGTTTGATCAGGCTTTTCCCGCCGCGGCGGGCCAACCAGACTGTGAGGATGATGATGACGATACTGACTTGAACCATTCGGTTGGCCACTAGTGGTGTGACGCCGGAGTCTTCGGGCGCCTGGTCGATGAAGAGATAAAACAGGCCGATGAGCAACCCCGAGCCCACCGCCATGGCCAACGCGCTCGCGGTCGGGCGCGCCGCTGTCTCATCGGGGATGAAGCCAACGAGGAGTGCGGCAATGAGGACAAGTCCGAGTGCGAGGTAGACCCAG